>DAORKK010000012.1:0-38299 GCA_035439525.1 Chitinophagaceae bacterium | reverse complement strand
TTTCTTTTCTTCGCCCGGCCCATCATAGTCATATTGAGCATTTCCACCACAAAGGAAAACGCCATTCCGAAATAGATATAATTTTTCAGATGAAGCTGATGCGCCGCTTCACTGTCCCAGCCTTCAATGATCAGGCTGAGACCGATCATAACCAGGAAGGAGAGGGCCAGCATTTTCAGCGTGGGGTGCTTATGGATAAAGCCGGCAATGGCCGGACTGAATAGAAACATAATCGTCATGGCAATCACCACCGCGGCAATCATGATCTCTACGTGCTTGGCGGTACCACCAGCCGTGATAATACTGTCAAAAGAGAATACCGCATCAATCAGCACAATCTGACCAATGGCCTGTCCAAATCCCAGCGGTTTCTGATTCCGTAAAGATTCATTCGGATCTTCGCCTTCCAGTTTATGATGAATTTCCATCACTGATTTATAGATCAGGAAAAGTCCGCCGGCAAGCATTACAATACTCGCGAGATCAAATCCCTTGTCACCAATCGTAAAAACGGATTTCCCTTTTTGAGAAAGCAGCCAGCCCAGTCCCATCAGCAATAAACTCCGCATAAGGATACCGGTGACCATCCAGGCACGACGGGCTCTTCGCTGTGATTTATCGCCTTTCAGGCGGTTCAGGATAATACTGACGAAAATGACATTATCGATGCCAAGCACCACTTCAAGTATAACAAGTACAAAGAAACTGATGATGCTCTCGCTGGTAAACAGGTATTCCATAATGCTAAAGAAAGGGCAAAATTAATGAATTGCCGGCGAATGGGGGATTTGTTACAGACTCAGGAAACCAGGTACCGGCAAATATTCTTTACAATAGCTGGTCCTTCATAGATAAAGCCGGTCCAGACCTGTACCAACGGCGCTCCGCAACTGAGTTTTTCCTTTGCATCGGCCCCGGTGAAAATACCACCAGAGGCGATTACCGGGATCTTACCTTCCGTCCGGCTGATCAGGTATTGCAATACTTCCGTACTTCTTTGCTGTAAAGGTTTCCCACTTAACCCTCCAGTCTCCCGACTCCTGACTCCTGACTCCTGACTCAGTCCCTCCCGGCTGATCGTGGTGTTCGTGGCCACCAATCCATCCAGTTTTATCTCCAATGCCAATGCAGCCACGTCATCCAGTTGCTCATTGGTCAGATCCGGTGCTATTTTTAAAAGAATAGGTCGTTGTATAGCCTTCTCCGAATTAAGTGTTTGCAGGTGTACCAGGATCTTCCGCAGGGATTCTTTCTCCTGCAGTTCACGCAGCCCGGGTGTATTCGGCGAGCTCACATTCACCACAAAATAATCCACGTAATCATGCAAGGCATTGAAACAAATTTCATAATCCTTCCAGGCCTCCTCATTCGGTGTCACCTTATTCTTCCCGATATTCCCCCCAATAATCATACGATAGGAGGATTTGGCTGTTGACTCCCGACCTGCCTGTCCGGTAGGCAGGCTCCCGACTCCCGACTCCTGACTGGTTTTCCACTTCCTCAACCTCTCTGCCACCACTTCCACTCCCTCATTATTAAATCCCATCCGGTTGATCAGCGCTTTATCTGCCGGTAGCCGGAAAACACGGGGTTTGTCATTACCGGGTTGGGCTTTGGGAGTTACGGTACCCGTTTCCACAAAACCAAAACCGAGGCATTCCAGTTCCCGCAGGTAATCTGCGTTTTTATCAAATCCGGCCGCCAGTCCAACCGGATTGCGGAAAGGGAGTCCGAGGAAGAGCGTGTGTAGTTTCGGATTTTTATAAGTAAATATAGAAGTCAGTAGTTTCTTCCCCAGCCAGGTACTGCAGCTGATTTTCAGCGCTTTCATGGAAAAATGATGTACCGCCTCTGGAGAAAAGTTAAAAAGGATCGTGCGGAGCAGGGTATACATGTTTTCAAAGAAACTCCATCCGGACTACCCTGCAAAAACTTTTTTTCATCAATTTAATAACCGTTATTTTTGGCATAGAAAGTTGCATAAACAACTAAAAGTGGTAAGTTATAAGTAATAGGTTGTAAGTTAGATACGCCGGGAAAAATGCTTAGCATTGAAGCGTCCGGCTCCTTACTTCATTTTCTTAGAACTTACTTATAACATACAACTTATAACTTACAACTATTACCATGGAAGCATACATCGTAGCCGGATACCGCAGTGCAGTTGGTAAAGCCAAAAGAGGCGGATTTCGTTTTACCCGTCCGGATGATCTGGCCGTTACCGTTATCAAAGGGTTACTCGCATCTGTTCCCAACCTGGATCCGAAGCGCGTGGATGATGTGATTGTCGGTAATGCCGTACCGGAAGCAGAACAGGGACTGCAGGTAGGACGGATCATCGCTGCCCGCGCACTGGGGTATGAAGTTCCCGGTCTGACCATTAACCGTTATTGTGCCTCCGGACTGGAAAGTATTGCTATGGCCACTGCCAAGATCCGTATGGGTATGGCAGATTGCATTGTAGCGGGTGGTACGGAGAGTATGAGCCTGGTGCCCACTGCCGGTTGGAAAACTGTTCCTGCTTATTCCATTGCGAAAGAAGAACCGGACTATTATCTTAGTATGGGACTTACCGCGGAAGCCGTGGCAAAAGATTATTCAGTAAGTCGTGAAGCGCAGGATGAATTCTCCTATCATTCCCACCAGAAAGCAATCGCCGCCATCCAGGCCGGACATTTTAAATCCGGTATTCTGCCGGTAACCGTGGATGAAATTTACCTGGATGCAAAAGGGAAAAAGCAGAAAAGAAATTATATCGTCGATACCGATGAAGGTCCGCGTGCGGATACATCGGTTGAAGCATTGGCAAAATTGAAGCCTGCATTTGCGGCAGGCGGATGCGTAACGGCGGGTAACTCTTCCCAGACATCCGATGGAGCGGCTTTTGTGATTGTGATGAGTGAGCGGATGATCAATGAACTCGGATTAAAACCCATTGCCCGGCTCGTTAGTTCTGCCGTAGCAGGGGTACATCCCCGTATTATGGGGATTGGTCCGGTAGCGGCCATTCCAAAGGCATTGAAACAGGCCGGACTTAATCTTTCCGATATCGATCTGATTGAACTGAATGAAGCCTTTGCTTCCCAGTCGATTGCCGTCATTCGTGAAGCCGGACTTGATCCTGCCAAAGTCAATATCAATGGAGGGGCTATTGCCCTGGGACATCCATTGGGATGCACCGGTTGCAAACTCACCATTCAGAATTTGAATGACCTGAAAAGATTAAACAAAAAATACGGAATGATCAGTGCCTGTGTGGGTGGCGGACAAGGAATCGCCGGAATTATTGAAAACATCAGTTAACATATACAGATTTATTGCCGTTTGACATACGGGATAACCAGTATTACCGGGAATGTATCAGTAAAATGAAGCATTCCCGGTTTTTTATGAACTAATTTCATGCTTGCCCGTTAAAACACGCTCGGGTAGCTCAATCATTTTACTGTATTTGCATCTTACTAAAAACATCATCATGAAACCAAAACTTTATTTACTGCCCGCATTGATTCTTTTTTCCTGCATGCAGTTAACAGCTCAGGACCAACCTGCAGACACGGATACAAAAGAACAGGCAGATAAGACCAGGATGCCAATGAGTATCCTCAAAGTGAACCTCACTTCGCTGCCTTTAAAACAATATGCGCTTCAGTACGAACGGGTACTCAATCGTAAATTTTCAGTTGCCCTTGGTGTACGGGTAATGCCCGAATCCACCTTGCCCTTTAAACAGGCGATCCTGGATGCAGTAGGAGATGACCCGGATACAAGGGATGTATTGGAAACATTTCGAATGAGCAACCTGGCCATCACACCGGAGTTTCGTTTTTACCTGAGTAAAAGAGGGTATGGCCGGGGATTTTACCTGGCTCCTTTTTACCGGTATGCCAATTATAAAACCAGCCAGCTGGAATTTGATTATGATGATGGCGGAGGTGGCACCGAAACCATCAATATGACTGGTAAACTGACAAGTAATACAGGCGGTTTGTTACTGGGTGCCCAGTGGCCGCTCGGTAAACGCCTGGTATTGGACTGGTGGATATTAGGGCCCCATTATGGAGCCGGAAATGGTTTATTCACCGGGGTGTCGACTCAAACCATGACCCCGGCCGAGCAGGATGATCTGCGTACCCAGCTGGAAGACATTGATATCCCACTGACCAATAAAACAGTGGTAGTCACCGCAAATGGTGCCAGCCTTGAACTGGACGGCCCCTGGGGAGGTATCAGGGCCGGCTTCTCATTGGGGATTCGGTTCTAGTTTGTTGGTGTTTTCACCAACAAACACCAGCTATGAGCCTATGGTTCAACGCGTATAGTTGGTGTTATCACCAACAATACACGGACAGGTGTTATCACCAACAAAATTTGTTGGTGATAACACCAACAAATTTAAACCTTTTTGTATTTTACCCATCTGAGATACCTATTTCCCGGGATCAAATCAATCTATAATGGACAGACGTGCGTTTTTAAAAGCCCGCCGCCCGAAGACGGCAGGACAGGATGAACTCCAACAGCCCTTTCGTACCCTGTCGGGTATTGCGGCTTATACGGGAGCCTGGACTGAACAGGAAGTCATACACCTGCTTAAAAGAACCATGTTCGGGGCCAAGCCATCCGATATAAACTATTTCAGGTCTATGAACCTGAATCAGGCGGTGGATGAATTACTCAATCCCACAGCACCTCAACCAAATCCCCCGGTAAAAGAATATGCCACTTCCACTACTCCCGGCGTAAACCCTGATGGAAATATCGCACAGGGAACCACCTGGATCAATGATATTAACAGCGATGGAACAGTGCAGTCACAGCGACGTGGATCTTATAAAAAATGGTGGACCGGTGTATTGGTCAACCAGGACCGCAGCATCCGGGAAAAACTGATCATGTTCCTGGTGGATCATTTCGGCAATGAAGCCAGCGAAGTGGGGAATGCGAATTGGAACTTTAAACAACACAGCCTGATCCGTCAGTTTGCGCTGGGAAATTATAAAGAACTGGTCAGGGAGATCACCAAAGATGTGGCCATGCTGCGATATCTGAACGGCTATCTCAATAATAAAAATGCCCCGGATGAAAACTATGCCCGGGAGCTGATGGAACTGTTTACCCTGGGCAAAGGACCCGGATCCCAATACACCGAGAATGATGTAAAAGAAGCGGCAAAAGTATTGACCGGCTGGCAGGTGAATGGTACAACATACACATCACTGTTCAATCTTAACCGGCATACGACTACCAATAAAACATTTTCCGCTTTTTTCAATAATACCGTAATTACCGGCAGGAATACCGCTACGGCCGGAGACCTGGAACTGGCAGATCTGCTGAATATGATATTCGCCCAACAGGAAGTGGCGAAATTCCTGGTACGGAAAATGTATCGCTGGTTTGTGTATTATGCGATTGATGAAGCCACTGAAACCAATGTGATTGAACCATTGGCCGAAATATTCCGCAGTAATAATTATGAAATAAAGCCGGTGTTGTCTGCGCTATTCAAAAGCGAACATTTCTATGATCAGCTCAACAGGGGCTGTATGATTAAGACCCCCTCGGATATTGTGATCGGTTCGATGCGGGAAATGAATGTGGCATTCAAGCCGGAATCCGATTGGGACACCAATTACGGTTTATGGAACACATTCAATTCATGGATGGTCAATATGGGACAGAGTCTGCACGATCCGCCCAATGTCTCCGGGATGCCTGCCTATTACCAGGAACCTTCTTTCCATGAAATCTGGATCAACTCCGACTCATTGCCGAAGCGTAACCAGTTTACAGATACCATGATCAACAGCGGTTATTCGAGAAACAGTTACCGGGTGCAGTTTAACTGTGTGGCTTTTGCCCAATCATTGTCCAATCCCGGCAATCCGAACGACCTGATCGATGAAGCCATCCGCGTCTTTTTCAGAAATGAGTTATCGGCCCAGAGCAAGAGCCAGATCAAAACGCAGATCCTGCTCACCGGGCAGCAATGGGATTATTACTGGACCAATGCCTGGACCGCCTATGTTTCTAATCCGTCAAACGCCAATTTCAATACCGTGAACACAAGACTGAAATCCCTTTTTCAGTATTTATTTAATTTATCAGAATACCAGCTGGCTTAGTTCATTTCATGCCTAATCAGTTCAAATGAAAAGAAAAGATTTTTTACTCAACGCCTTACCCGCCGCCGCTCTTTTGCCGGAAGTGATCAACGGGTATTCCGTAAAAGCCTTTCACCAGCATTCGCCACTGGTACAGGCGCTGATGCGCGGACAAACGGTTACGGATCATGTGTTGGTAATAGTGCAATTATCTGGCGGGAATGACGGCCTGAACATGGTGATTCCCGTTGCGGACTATTCAAAATATTTTAATGCAAGAACGAATATTGCCATTCCGGAAAACCGGGTATTACCCATTGCCGGTGTAACGGGTACAGGGCTGCATCCGTCCATGACCGGTCTGCAGACTTTATTCACCGAAGGCAAGGCCAAACTGGTACAGGCCGTAGGGTATCCGCAACCCAACTTCTCGCATTTCCGGGCAACGGATATCTGGATGAGTGCGTCGAACAGTAACCAGGAAGTGTACAGCGGCTGGGCCGGACGTTATCTCAATTATGAGTTTCCGGATTTCCCGACAGGGTATCCGAATACCACGATGCCCGATCCGCTTGCTATCCAGATCGGCTCTACCACCACACTCACCACCCAGGGTCCAACGGCCAATATGGGAATGAGTATTACCAATCCGACCAATTTTTATAACCTGGTGAATGGAACTACGGATCCTGTACCTGCCACACCGGCCGGCAAAGAATTAAAATATATCCGCCAGGTCAATCAGCAGACGCAGAAATATTCAACCGTCATAAAGAATGCTGCCAATTCCATTACCCAGCAGGGTACGTATCCCACAGGCAATTCACTGGCCGATCAATTAAAAATTGTAGCCAGGCTGATAGCTGGTGGACTGAAGACCCGCGTGTATATGGTGAGCTTCGGCGGATTTGATACACACTCCGTGCAGGTAGGCGCTACCGATACCACCACTGGCAACCATGCCACTTTACTTCAACGGGTGTCCGATGCCATCAAGGCTTTTCAGGATGATCTTAAATTTCAGAATGTGGAAGACAGGGTGGTGGGGATGACGTATAGTGAGTTTGGCCGGAGGATCAAATCCAATTCCAGTACCGGCACCGACCATGGAGCAGCGGCGCCCATGTTCTTATTCGGCAGTAATATTGAATCGGGTATGCTGGGCGTCAATCCGACCATTCCTGTAAATGCCACGGTCAATGATAATATACCAATGCAATATGATTTCCGTAGCATATATTCCACGCTGCTGGAGAAATGGTTTTGCCTGGATAAAGCAGTTGTCGATTCTTTATTCCCGCCTAATATCAATAGTCAGTTACAATCACTCTCGATTATTAAAGCCGGGGCCTGCAGTGGCATCAACCCGCCTCCGCCCACTTCAGGTGATGTGCTGATTACCAATTCTCCCAATCCTTTTACGAGCAGTACAACGATAAAGTTCAAGACAGCTGGCGGACATACATTTATCCAGATCATCGATACCCTGGGCCGTGTAATCAGGGTTCTGGCCGACCGTGAGTATACGGCAGGTACCTATACCCTTGACTTTAACAGTGATGGATTACCTACCGGTATCTACTATGCGCGATTCCAGAATGGAGTGACGCAACAGGTGAGGGCGATGATGAAGGTGAAGTAGAAAAGGGTGTCGGGTGTAGGGTGTCAGGTGTCGGGAAACAGCCCTTTAGGTTGCTGTTAGCTGTTAGGTGTTCGTTGTTAGGTGCCTACTAAGAATATTATCATATTAACTACTGATTTTCTTTATACGGGATCAGCTCTTAAGTCATAGCTCGTATCTCGAAACTTGGCAAAAAAATCCAGTGCCAGAGGGTTGTTTTTTTATCAGTTGTGATTCTTTTTTATTTTTGGATGAATTGAAAGGATGTTAAATGGGTAAAACGCTTATTTCTTTTCTTCTGGTTGCTTTATCATGGGTAGTAGCCAGCGCTCAATCTGGCCGTTTTGACCTGGAGATACGATTACACAATATGAGGCCTGATTATGTTCTGAATATCGGTTTAATGACCTCAGATAAAACCTGGTCAGATAAGGTTAGTATAAAGAGAATTGATTCAATAAACTACGAGGTCTCTGGCTGGTTGCCTTATCCATTAGCTGCGAGGATAGAGATAAAGGGTAGAAAAGCTTCACGGTATTTTTACATTACTAAGGGTAAACAATTTATTGATGTTCAGTATGATTCCTTGCACTTGCCTCTTAGTATAAAGGGATCTTTAGTCAATGAAGAGTTATTGACAAAGTTTATCGGTTTTATGATGCCAGTTAAAGTGGCTGATGATAATTGGTGGGAAGAATATTCAGCGTTAAAGAAAAGAATGGGAGATGTGTTGCCACAAGGAACTGAGGATAGTATACGGAAACGTAAAGCTGAAATAGATAATTTGCGTGATTCACTTTTGCTACAATATTGCCGGTTGAATCCCGGGTCTTATGTTGCTTTCTGGAAATTATATGACTATTTCAGGTATTATGGTTACTCGGTATTATATGAGGAGTCATTGAATAAGCTGAATTCCGAAATTCAGAATGGGCTTGATGGACGGTTTTTGAGAAATAAACTTATAGCTTGTAAGGCTCTTTCGGCCGGTAGCGTATTCCCGGATTTCGTTTTAACGGATACATTACGGAATACAGTGCATATTAGTACTGATATTCGAAAAGCCCGGTTTACGCTTATCGATTTCTGGTATAGCCATTGTACCCCTTGTATTGCTCAGTTTCAGGATTTTGCCAATATCTATGAAGAGTATGAGGATAAAGGCTTTGATATAATTGGTGTATCCACCGATTTAGCGGCAGAAGAAAATGAATGGCGAAAGGTCATTTTTAGGCATAAAATACCCTGGAAGAGTTATTGGACAAAAGATGGAGCGTATGCAAAGGAATATTTTATAGAAGCATTTCCAACGAATTTCTTAGTAGATCAGGTGGGCAGAATCTTATACCGCGATATTTCAATACCTGAATTAAAAATATTTCTTTCTAAAAATCTTCAATAATCAATCTGTCCTTTCCTTCAACCACACTACCAGTTATTTCTATATGTCAGGTAGCAGCCAATGTTGAACACAAAACCTCCAAAGAACGCCTGTCGTACCTCGTACCTCGTACTTCGTTCTTGTTAATCGCTCTGCCGGTGTCCTGCATTCACCCAATCCGTTATTTTCTGCCGATCTGCCATAGTTAACGGACTATTCGGGGCTTCCGGCATAAACGTTGGCAGTCCGTCTACGGCCCGGGCTTTGATCCGGTCCCAGCTGGCTACAATACTGGCGTCGGTATCAAAATTTTTTCCACCGTTTATGGCACCATTCAGGTGACAGGGACCGCAATAACCACCGATACCGCCCGTGCCGGCAATCAATTGTTTTACCTGGGCATATTTGGGACCATAGTTAAAGATGGTTACTTGCGTGGTATCGGTACACCCTTTTTGATTTTTGACGATGATGCGATAGTCACCGGGGGCGAGGTTCGAAAAGATCGGGGAGGACTGGAAAGCTGCACTATTGAGCTGGTAGCTGATCGTATCACCTACGGGAGAAGTGATCGTAAGGGAACCGTTATTTGATGAGCCAACTGATTCCGTTTTGAAATACTGGATATCATAACTCACCCCAAGGCATGGATCGGGTAAGGCCTCTTTCTTATTACAGGCCTGGAATAACAGTCCGCCAGACAGGATAAGCACAGGTATCACCATTTTCTTCCGCATACAATAGATTTGACAGTCAGTAAATTAAGGATTCTTTGGCTGAATTTTTACTCAGACTACGCAAATCAGCACAGGATTAGCCGGTTTAAAAAATTTATTTGTATGAAACGTTGTTGCAATTTATATTTGCAACATAGTTACAAAATATGAAACAAAAACTGGCCTCCCTTATTTGGACAATTTTTATCCTGCAAACCCTCACGGCGCAGGAAAACATGGTTGACACAAAAGATCGTTTACCCCTATCTGTTCCGGTAAAAGTTAAACTAACGGGGAAGATTACCGATAGTAAAACCGGTGAGGTACTGGCAGGCGCCTATATTTATTTTACGGATGATAAAATTGGTACAAGCAGTGATGAAAATGGGTTGTATGTGCTGACCAATATACCCCCGGGACATCATGTGGTGGAAGTTTCGTTTACCGGGTACAGTACGCTGGTGGAGCATATCGAAATCAATACGGATATGCAGAAAGATTTTGCTCTTTCTACCCGTATCGTGGAGAACCAGGGAGTCGTGATTACCGGTGTATCGGGTGCTACCAGTATTCGTAAAGCACCAGTGCCCATTACATCGATCAAAAAAGCCACCTTATTACAAACACCTTCTGGTAATATCATTGATGCGTTAAGTCATGTGCCGGGAGTATCTCAGGTGTCAACCGGGCCGGCGATTTCCAAACCGATTATCCGGGGACTGGGTGCCAACCGCGTGGTAACCGTAAATGATGGGATCCGCCAGGAAGGACAACAATGGGGGGATGAACACGGGATTGAGATTGATGAAATGAGTGTGTCTAAAGTGGAAATACTGAAAGGACCTGCTTCCCTGATGTATGGCAGCGATGCACTGGCCGGCGTAGTGAATTTTATCACCAATGTACCAGCCCCTGAAGGAACCCTCCGTGCCAACTGGCTCAGTAATTATCAATCCAATAATGGATTACTGGCCAATAATATCAGTGTGGCCGGGAATAAAAACGGATTTAACTGGAATCTCTATGGTTCCCATAAATCAGCAGGGGATTATAAAAATAAACATGATGGCCGCGTGCTTAATTCCCGGTTTAATGAAAAAAATATAGGCGGTTATCTCGGTCTCAATAAAGGATGGGGCTACAGCCATTTAATCTTCAGCCGCTTTGATCAACGCCTGGGATTGGTGGAAGGAGACCGGGATGACGCCACCGGAAAATTTATCCTTTTTGCCGGAACCCCGATTGAGAGAATCGCAACGGAGGAAGACCTGGAGTCCCGTAAACTCTTTATCCCGAATCAACGGGTACAGCACTATAAACTGGTAAGCGACAATAATTTTGCCATTGGCCAGAGCCGGCTTAAACTCAACCTGGGTTACCAGAATAATCTCCGGAAGGAATTTGGTAATGCAGAAGATCCGGAAGAACAGGAATTGTTCTTTGACCTGAAAACAATCAATTACAACCTGCAATGGCAATTGCCTGAAATGAAAGAATGGCATACCAGTTTTGGGGTGAATGGTATGCAGCAGCAAAACAAAAATAAAGGGGAGGAAGTACTCATTCCCGAGTATAGCTTATTTGATTTTGGCGCATTTATATATTTCCAGCGGTTCTATAAAGACGGAACCATCAGCGGAGGACTTCGGTTTGATAACCGTTCAGTGGATGGAAAAGAATTTTTCGAAGGCACTGAGGAAAAATTCAAAGCGTTTACCCGAAATTTTTCCAATATATCCGGAAGTATCGGGGTTAGTTATGAACCAACCGAACGGGTTACCGTAAAAGCAAATATCGCCCGTGGTTTCCGGGCACCTACTTTGGCGGAACTGGCCAGTAACGGAACACACGAGGGTACCAACCGGTATGAATACGGGTCCACTGATCTGACTTCCGAGACCAGTCTGCAGCTGGATGGGGGCATCGATCTGGATTATGAACATTTCAGCCTGGGATTGTCGGCCTTTTATAACCGCATTAATGATTTTATTTTTTACCGTAAACTGGAATCACTCTCCGGGGGTGATTCACTGGTGAATGTGGATGGAGAAGATATACTGGCTTTTAAATTCAATCAGCATAATGCGCAATTAACCGGCCTGGAGTTTACGCTGGATATACATCCGCACCCCATACACTGGCTGCATTTTGAAAACAACTTCTCATTCGTACGAGGCCGTTTTGATGACTTACTTGATAATTTCAGGCCAGGCAGTGATAACCTGCCTCTCATACCAGCTCCCCGCTGGACCAGTGAAATTAGGGCCGACTTTCAGAAAGCCGGCAAATCACTCCGTAATTTTTATGCCCGGCTGGAAGGGGATCAGACTTTTAAACAGGACCGGTTCTTCAGTGGCTACGATACAGAAACAGCCACCAATGGATACTTTCTCCTGAATGCAGGTCTTGGTGCTGATATTACGAATGCCAAAAAGAAAACGATCTTCAGTCTCCATCTCGGAGTAATGAATATCGGAAACGTGGCCTGGCAGAATCACCTCAGCCGGTTGAAATACACTGCCGAAAACCTCGTAACCGGAAGAACCGGGGTATTCAATGCCGGCAGGAATTTCTCCATCAAACTGAATGTGCCGCTGGAGTTTAAGCTGAAGTAAGCAGCGAAGGAAAGAGGTTCGAGGTTGGAAGTTCGAGGTTCGAACCTCCAACCTCCAACCTCGAACTTCCAACTTCCAACCTCCAACTTCCAACCTCGAACTTCCAACTGCCGACTTTTCCCGACCTTTATCCCATGGAAATCACCCTCACCACCCCGGCACTTTTGTTCCCCGCCATCTCCCTGCTTTTACTGGCCTATACCAACCGGTTTCTGGCCCTGGCCAACCTGGTACGCAAATTACACGATGAGTATATCGAGGGGCGTAAAAGCCATGATGAGTTTACCGAATTGCACAAAAACAAGATTATCCTCTGGCAGATCAAAAACCTGCGTCGCCGGATCAACCTGATCCGTTATATGCAGGGACTGGGAGTATTCAGTTTCCTGGGATGTGTGGGTTGTATGTACAGTTTATACCGGGGAGCGGCTGTGGTAGCGGAGTTTATTTTTGCTGTGGCATTACTGAGCCTGCTGGCCTCCCTGTTTATTTCCCTGGCGGAAATTATCCAGAGTACCAAGGCTATTGAACTGGAACTGAGTGATATTGAGGAACTGGAAAAGGGGAATATTTTTACCGATATCCTGTCGGCTACCAAAGAAAAATAATGCGATATATTTGAACCATGCGGAAAGGCGTACATATATTAATCATATCCGTTTTATTGTCAGGGCTGATGGTCGCTTGCGCTAAATCAGGTAGCAATACTGATGACGGAGGTGGTGGAGGGGGACCGCATATTATCACTGATAATGATACCACCCGTCCGGTACTCACCGTGATCACTCCTTCGAACAATCAGGTGTATACGAGTGGCTCATCTGTCAGCGTATCCGGAACCATCACCGATGATATGGGCCTATACCGGGGTTATGTCCGTATTACGAATGATGTGACCGGTGAAGTCGTTAAAGAACAGCTTTATGAAATTCATGGTATTCTTTCCTACAACTTCAATGTTGCTGCAGCCGTTACGGTGACTGCCGCAACGGATTATACAGTAAGTGTGTTTTATGAAGATCATGGGCTGAACGGGGTCAACCGTACGTTAAAGGTGAAAGTCAATCCCTGATCAAAGTGATTCAATTAAGCGAAGCACCCGCTCCCAGCTTCCTCCATTATAAACGTCCTTCAAACCGGCTTGTTTCAAAGTAGCTGAAGCGATCCGGCTCCGGTGACCACTGGCACAAACACAAATCACCGGTTTATTCAGCCCTTTAATACGTGGTATACCCGCACCGATCCGGTCAACCGGAATATTCAGTGAACCGGGCACGCGTCCACGGTCATACTCACTGGCAGATCGGACATCAATTACTACAGCTCCCTGCCTTAAGGCTTTTTTGATGGAGCCATTTCCAAAAAAGGAGAAAATTCCCATACAATAAGTTTAAACGACAGCAGCCCTGTTTTTACGTTCCCCGATCTGCTGCCTCCACATCGCATAATATAATCCCTTCTCCGCAATCAGTAATTCATGATTCCCCGTCTCCACCACATCGCCTTTCTCGAGTACATAGATCCGGTCCGCATGCATAATGGTACTCAGCCGGTGGGCGATCAGAATGGTAATCTGGTTGCCTTCTTTTGATATATCGCGGATAGTGTCTGAAATCTCTTCTTCCGTAAGTGAATCAAGCGCTGAAGTGGCTTCGTCAAATAATAACAATTTTGGCTTGCGTAACAACGCACGGGCAATAGATAAACGTTGTTTTTCTCCACCGGACAACTTCAGCCCTCCTTCACCGATCATGGTGTCCAGCCCTTTCTCCGCACGAACTAACAGATTCTGACAGGAGGCTTTATTCAATACATCTTCCAGGTCTTCTTCAGTTGCAGCCGGATTTACGAAAAGCAGATTCTCACGGATAGAGCCGGAAAAAAGCTGGGTATCCTGGGTCACAAATCCGATCTGGTTGCGCAGGTCTTCAAAGTCAATACTGTTCTCATCCATCCCATTATACAGGATCTTTCCATCCTGCGGCCGGTACAAACCCACCAGTAATTTCATTAAAGTCGTCTTGCCTGAACCAGAAGGCCCTACAAAAGCAATGGTCTCCCCGGTTTTTACTTTGAAGCTGATATCATTGATCGCATTCTGAGAAGCTGTCTGATGTTTAAAAGCCACATGATCAAAATCCAGGGTCTCGATCTTTCCCAAATGACTCGGATTAGCGGCTTTGGGTTCCGGCGATTTTTTCATCAGGTTGGCAAAATTCTCCAGGGAAGCCTGAGCCTCGCGATAAGTGAGAATAATATTGCCAATCTCCTGCAGCGGACCAAACACGAAGAAGGAAAAGATCTGCATCGTCACAATCTGTCCGGCATCCATTCTTCCCCGGTAGATAAACAACATCAGCAGGAATAATATGATCTGGCGAAGTGTATTGACAAATGTACCCTGGATGAAACTGATACTGCGGATACGTTTTACCTTGGTCAGTTCCAGTCCGAGTATCTTAAAGGTATTTTTATTCAGTCGTGATACTTCCTGTTGGGTTAGCCCGAGACTTTTCACCAGTTCAATATTACGCAGGGATTCCGTAGTGGCACCGGCCAGCGCTGTGGTTTGTCCCACGATCTTTTTCTGAATCGTCTTTACCTTTTTACTCAGCAGGTTGGAAATAATGGTCAGCAGGAAGATACCTCCAAAATAAACGAGCGGTAAACTCCAGTGAATACTGGTGGCATAAACCGCCACAAACAAAATACCCACAACTACCGGGAAAAGTACATTGATAAACGAAGAGACAAACTTTTCCGTATCCAGTCTTACTTTCTGCAAAACACTTAAGGTTTCCCCGCTCCGGGCATCTTCAAATTCCTGGTAGGGGAGTTTCATCGCATGCTGTAAACCTTCAGTAAATACAGTGGCCCCGAATTTCTGGGTAATCAGGTTCAGGAAATAGTCCTGGAAGGCTTTGGCAATCCGGCTGATCATGGCCACGGTAATGGAAGCCAGTAACAACCAGGCTACTCCATAATAATGGCGGGTTTCCATGACCTTTTCCACGATTCCACCCGGTTTTACTTTGATCACTTCTTCTGTAATGCTTTCGTTGAAGAACAGGAACGAATCCCAGGAAAAAGCAATCTTATTCTGATGATAGGTAGCCAGGTTGATCAGCCGCCCGAAAATGATGGGGTCCACCAGGGAGAACCCGATATTTACAGCAGCAAGTAATAAAACAAGTCCTACCAGCCATTTATATGGCCTGAGGTATTTAAATAATATCTTCATAAATGGGATTGAGGCGAAAAATGGAAATGCAGATTCAATGTACAAACTTCGTACAAGTTTAGGAAATATGCCAAGTTAACAGGTCCCTGGTTGTATATTTCTGTTAATTAGCCGGTTATACAGGTTCTCTCTCCGATCAGCAGTCCGGGTATTAATGGCCGCCGCCAGGTAGCCGGTCAGTCAGATTCAGTATTTTTATACGAGGTATGTCCGGTTGGCAGCCGGTAGTGAATTTCAAAGGATCAATTTAGTATTAAAAAAATAATATAACAGGTATGAATACAGATAAAGGGAACAGAAGAAAGTTTTTGCAGGAAGTGACAAAAGCGTCTGGAGTGATGATGTTGGCGCCAATCGCCGGCAACTTTACCTATGTAGAGCCTGTCAAATCCAGCAAGATGCCTGTTATTCAACCTGGGAAAATAAAATTTGCCGTCATCAATATCAACCATCCGCATATTTATGGGATGACGGAAGCGATTAAAAGAGGCGGGGGAGAACTGGTAGCCTTATATGCCAAAGAAGCAGACCTGACGGCCGCCTATTTAAAAGCGTATCCGGAGGCCAGACTGGCAAAAAGTGAAAACGAAATACTGGAAGACCCTTCTATTCATTTAGTGTTAAGTTCAGGGATACCGGATGAACGGGCTCCCTTGGGTATCCGGGTCATGCAGCACGGCAAGGATTATTTAACGGATAAACCCGGTATCATTACGCTCAAGCAACTGGCGGACGTAAAAAAAGTACAACAGGCTACCAAACGGATTTACTCCATCATGTACAGCGAAAGGCTGGAAAACAAAGGCACGGAGAAAGCCAGTCAGCTGGTTAAAGCAGGCGCTATTGGCCAGGTGATTCAAACGATCAATTTAGCGCCACACAGGATCAATAATAATATAGGCAAAACTGGCCTGGCAGTACGTCCGGATTGGTTCTGGGATAAGAAACGGTTCGGTGGTATCCTGACTGATATTGGTTCGCATCAGTTCGACCAGTACCTGCATTTTACCGGCAGTACGGAAGCAGCAGTGGTGGCGTCACAGGTTGGAAATCTGCACCACCCGGATAAACCATTGTTTGAGGACTTTGGCGATGTGATGCTCCGCGGTAACGGAGGAATGGGTTATATCCGGGTCGACTGGTTTACACCCGATGCGCTCGACTCCTGGGGCGATGGAAGGTTAACCATTATGGGCACGGATGGCTATATAGAAGTACGGAAAAACACGGATATACTTTCTGGGAAAAAAGGCGGAAATCATTTATACCTCGTGAATAAAAAAGAAATGCTGCACATAGATTGCAACAATGAAATGCTGCCCTTTGGTCCTTTGTTTGTAGACGATGTGATAAACAGGACAGAAACGGCCATGCCGCAGGCACATTGTTTCCTTGCCACCGAACTGGCATTAAAAGCGCAGAAGAAAGCAACCCTCCTTGGATTAAACAAGTAATCCACCTTTGATGATATGAACAGCGCAGACAAAGTGCTGTCATCAATTATCCGCCCCATCCCTCCCGGTCAAGACTCCGGTAATGGATCGCTTCTGCCAGGTGTTCAGGTTTGATATCGGGACTGTCACACAGGTCAGCGATTGTCCGGCTGACTTTCAGAATCCGGTCATACGCCCGTGCTGAGAGATTGAGTTTTTGCATGGCCACTTTAAGCAGGTTGGCCCCCACCGCATTAATCACACAGATTTCTTTTAATTGCTTACTGCTCATTTGTGCATTGCAATAAACACCTGGATTTTTCTTATAACGTTCCGCCTGTATTTCTCTTGCCTTAATCACCCGGTCACGGATTGCACTGGAAGGTTCTGCCGGCCGGATGGCTGAGAGTTCACTGAAAGCCACGGGTGTAACTTCCACATGAAGGTCAATCCGGTCGAGCAGGGGCCCTGAAATTTTATTTAAATATTTCTGTACCATACCGGGACCGCAACTGCATACCCGGTCCGGGTGATTGTAATAGCCGCAGGGACATGGATTCATGGAAGCCATCAGCATAAAAGAAGCCGGGAAGTCCACCGCTACTTTCGCTCTTGAGATCGTAACCCTTCTTTCTTCCATCGGCTGCCGCATCACTTCCAGTACCGTCCGTTTAAATTCAGGCAACTCATCCAGGAACAACACGCCGTTATGTGCCAGTGAAATTTCTCCGGGTTGAGGAATTCCTCCCCCGCCTACGAGGGCTACATCTGAAATCGTGTGATGGGGACTTCTGAAAGGACGCCTGGATACCAACGTGGCATTCTCCGGTAATTTGCCTGCGACCGAATGAATCTTGGTGGTCTCCAATGCTTCCTGCAAGGTCAGCGGAGGCAGTATAGTAGGCAGTCTTTTAGCCAGCATGGTTTTTCCGGCACCGGGCGGACCAATCAGAATGGCATTATGTCCGCCCGCAGCCGCGATCTCTAAGGCCCGTTTGATATTCTCCTGACCTTTTACTTCGGAAAAGTCAATTTCAAAATCATATTGTGAATGGAAAAACGCTTCCCGGGTATTGATCACGACAGGTTCCAGTCCCTGCTCTCCGTTGATAAAAAAATCAATCACTTCGTTGATATGCCCGATACCGTATACCTGCAACTGATTGACCATGCCGGCTTCTTTGGCATTCACATTGGGTACGATTAATCCTTTAAATCCTTCTTTGCGTGCCTGGATGGCAATGGGTAATGCGCCCTTAATCGGTCTTATTTCACCATTAAGTGACAGCTCACCCATTATAATATAGGAAGACAATGACTCCGGATTACTGATTTGTTCAGAAGCAGCGAGTATCCCCAATGCAATCGGAAGGTCAAACGCCGTACCGCTTTTACGGATATCCGCAGGAGCCATATTCACCACCACTTTGGTGCGGGGAAAATCATAGTTGTTGGTTTTGAAGGTACTCTCGATTCGTTGCAGGCTTTCCTTTACCGCATTATCCGGTAAACCCACAATCATCGGGTCCTTCCCCTGGTTCTGAATCCAGTTTACTTCTATGGTGATCGTGGTGGCTTCCACACCGTATACAGCACTGCCAAATGTCTTGATAAGCATACTGGCAAGGTAGCGCATGTTGTCGCCTCAGTCCTCTTGCAGCCGCTTGTGTTTTTCCCGTAAAAACCGTTTTATTTCCCGGATAAAATGGTGAAATCAGCCAATAAGTTGGTGCCGGGATCCGGGATTACTTTCAATAGTGTTCCTTTACCGGTTATTAAAAAACTATGAGCGCTTTTACTGAGATCAAAACGACGTACTTCTTTACTATTCCCTTCATAATTCAGTTCCATTTCCAGCGGCATTTCAAATGGCCCTCCTTTTTGTACCTGGTCAATAGTAATAATCAGGCCATCTGTCGCCGGATCATTTTTCCAGCTGATTTGTATTTGTGGATTGACACCACGGTATAGCCACTGGTTGAAAAATGTGGCCAGTGATTTTCCTGAAACCCGTTCAAATACAGCCTGCAATTCTTTCGTTTCGGCGTTACGTCCTTTATAAAGGTCATAGTACGCACGAACTCCTGCATGAAACATGGAGTCCCCGATTTCCCGCCGCAACATGTGCAATACCCATCCGCCTTTCTGGTAACTGTTGGCATTGAGCAGGCTTTTATAGTTAGGCGTGCTGTCGACCACCGGACGTTTACTTTCTTTTACAAAACTCAATACAGATGCCCGGTCCTCTTTCATCCTTTTGCTCAGACTGTCCGTACCATATTTGTGCTCCATAAAAATATGGGTCAGGTAAGTAGCAAAACCCTCACTGAGCCAGAGATGCGCAAAACTTTTCTCTGTAGCCATATCGCCAAACCACTGGTGAACGATTTCATGGGCGAACAGACCTTGTTCACTTTGTTGACCGGTTACGGATTGTTCATAATAAAAAATAGCTCCTGCATTTTCCATGCCCCCGTAAATGGTCTTGGATTGCACATTGGCCAGTTTACGGTAAGGATAGGGGCCAATATACTGATCATAGAAGGCAAGTACTTCCGTGCCGATACTATAATCATAAAATCCCTTGTCTGCATTTTCCGGAAAAACCCAGGAACTGACCGGGATGCAATTATTCACAAACCCGGCATGTTGTACGGCAAATGAAGCAACCCCGATCACCATGACTTTGGTGGGAAGGGGTACGTCTTCCCGCCAGTGTGTCCGTTTTTTATCAATCGTCACATTGGTTTCTTCCAGTTGGATTCCATTTGATACGACCTGGTATTGCGAAGGGGCCGTTACAATAAACTCCACCGTGGCTTTATCGCCGGGTTCATCCACACAGGGAATCCAGTGATGTGCCCGGTTGGGCCAGTTATCGGCAAAAAAGGTTCGCTTTCCATAACTGTTTTTGGAAATGATCAGCCCGTCTTCCGGTATTCCTTTGTATTGGATTAAGAGCTGAAGGGTATCTCCCGCATTGAATGGCTGCAAGGCTTCAATGGTCAGTTTATTTTGCTGATGGGTAAACCGGCTGACGGGCGCATTATCATTGCCGTTTGCAACATAAGGGAATACGGTTCTGCCGACGATCATCCCTTTTCCTTTTGGAGAAACACCTTGCAGATCGAGGGTTACTGATCGGCCCGCAGCTGTAGTTATCAGGGTAACCCGGGTACTGCCAACGATAGTGTCATTCAGGTCGTTCAGTTCAAGTGCAAACCGGTAATGCAGGATATCCGTCTTTGTCTGGGCGGTAATTGATACGGAAAACAGCAAGGCAAGCAAGGCCGTCAGTGATAATTTCATAAGTAACACAATATAGAAAAATAATCCGCCGGCTCATAATGGAAAATGAAGAGTGGTTTTCTACAGATTTTCAAGCATTTCCACCACTTTTTCCCGTTTAAGGATCACATAACCGATCCGGTCATTACTGATTCCTTCGCGTAGCTGGTAGCTGAAAGAGAGTTGCTCATCAGTGACATTGGTTTCAAAATACCGGAAGGAAATATTCGGATAGGACTTTAGTTCTTCCCCGATCTCGTACAAATGGGTGGAAAGGATGAACAGGGAGTTTTTGATTTTGATCAGTCCCTTTATAACGGTCAGCGAACATTTCATGGCATCCTGTACATTGGTGCCTTTGAACAGTTCATCGATCAGCACCAGCCATTTTTTCCCGTTATTTATTTTTTCAATGGTGTTTTTGATCCGTTGTACTTCATTGAAGAAAAAGCTTTCCCCTTTGGCAATATTATCCACTACATTGATATTGCTGAGCAGTCCGTCAAACAGCGTGAGCTTCATATGTTGGGCCGGCACGCCCATACCGATATGGGCCAGGAATACCGCCGCGCCAACGGATTTGATCAGGGTGCTTTTGCCGGCCATATTCGCCCCGGTAAGGAACACAAAATTCTGTTCAGGATTCATCTGGAGGTCATAGGGCACAGGGACGGGTAGCAGAATATGATACAATCCTCTGGCATCTACCAGTGGTGTGTTTTGTTCCACAAATTCCGGGAAACTGAGCTTATAGGTTTTCACCGCCACGGCCATCGAGTACCAGGCATCCAGCCGGCTGAAAATATCAATCAGTTCCAGCGTATTATTTTTATAACGCCCCCGGAGATGAAAGGCGAAGTACAGATTCTGCCGGGCACTGAGCCGCTCTCCCCGTTGCGTTTCCGCCAGTTTCTGCAAGGGCGGTTCTTTGAGTATGCCGTTTATACGATCTACAAATAATTTGATGGCGGGAGGCAGGTCAAGATCGGTCAGCAGCTCCGACACCTTCCGCAGGCCCCGGTAAAAGTCACCGAAATGCGGCATGGAATACTTGATCATCGAATAGTCCGCATGGTGCAGCCACTTGTACAAGAGATTATTGAAGGAAGCCGGACTTTCATTGATGGGATCGATCGGATAATCAAGAAATTTATCCATTACCAGCACGGTACCATTGCTGATTTCGGAAGGCCAGTGCTGGATATGTTCCATAAAGGTCCGGATCACTTTCTGGGTGCCACGGATCTTATTCAGGTCATTGTGCGGTTCTGTAAAAAATTTCCGCAACCATTCCCGCCCACCCACCGTGCGGGTAAAGTTCAGTTTATGGAATATGGAGAATTCTTCTTCCGGATGGAAGATGGAGATGTCGTTGAAGGAAGTGTGGTCGATTTGCATAACTTTTCAAATTCCAAGAAACAAGATACAAGAACCAAAGAAGCATCAAAGCCCAGACTCCAAATAAAATCAAAAACTTGCTTAGTTGCGGTTTTTTAGCCTTGTGATCCGAATTGCAATTTGTGATAAATCTCAAAGTTGTTTTCCGGTTAGCTTTCACCTCTTTTCTTAATGATCGAGGTGAAAATCAAAACTAATTCTTTTGCTTCCTGCCTTAAAGCAGATCTTTCATTTTCTGCGTCAAGTGTATTATTTGTGATAACAAGTCTAAGCCAATATGAAGACTCTTTTGCTTCCCGTCTGCATACTTTTATCTTCATCAGGAAGTCTTTATCACCAATACTTTCATTGGCTTCAATATAGTTGCTGCCTGGTGAAGATCCTGCTCTTAAAAGCTGTGAAATATATTCGTTATTCACCTCGTTTTTTGGAAGTGTAAAACAAAAATCCCTGATTCTTTCTGCATATAATGCAGTTCTTTCTTCCAGATCATAAATTTTCCCGGGTTCCATTTTTTTTATTCAAACCTAAATCACCTGCTTTTCATATAAATGTTCAATTCACCAGTTATTCACCGTTTTTTTCTCAGTTTTATACTGTTTTTTCCGCCAGGGACTCTCCCGTTGATGCTTCTTGTTTTTTGAAATTTGTTGCTTCTTTGGTTCTTGTATCTTGTATCTTGATGCTTCATTCCCGGTTATCTGTCAAACACTAACCGCTCCCCCCACTTAGATTCATTCACCTCCCCGTTTCCATACACCATATGCCCGTTTACAAAGGTATTTTGTATGCTGGCGGGGAATTGAAATCCCTCCAGCGGGCTCCAGCCGCATTTATACAGGATGTTCTCTTTGCTGACGGTGTACTGGTCATTGAGGTCCGCAATCACCAGGTCGGCATGGTAGCCTTCGCGGATATAGCCTCTTTCTTTTACCTGGAAGCAATTGGCCGGGGCATGACTCATTTTTTCCACCACTTTTTCGAGGGTTATCTTTCCTTGTTTAACATAGTGCAGCATCAGTAAAAGGGAATGCTGAACCAGGGGCAGACCGGCATGGGCTTTTTCATAAGGCTCATCTTTCTCTGCCCAGGTATGCGGGGCGTGGTCCGTGGCAATAATGTCCAGCCGGTCATCCAGCAGGGCTTCCCATAATCCTTCCCGGTTATGCGGGGCCTTGATAGCGGGGTTGCATTTGATCTTATTGCCCAGCTGCGCATAGTCATCGCTGGTAAAATGCAGGTGATGCACGCAAACTTCGGTGGTGATGCGTTTATCTTTCAGGGGGAACATATTGGTGAATAACCGGAGTTCCCTGGCTGTGCTGATATGCAGGATATGTAAACGGGTACCGTATTTTTTAGCGATCTGAATGGCATATAACGAGGATTCGTAACAGGCTTCCTCATCCCGGATAATGGGATGATCGGCCGGTACCAGTACCCGGCCTTCCGCTTTCAGCCGGTCAAGATTGCGTTTTATGACAGACTCATCTTCGCAATGTGTGGCGATCAAAACTTCTGATTCGCGGAAAACGCGGTCAAGGGTATTGGGATTATCCACCAGCATATTGCCGGTACTGGCACCCATGAATATTTTTATGCCGCAGATATCTTTCTTTTTTGCATTGGTTTTAAGTACTTCTTCCGCATTGTTGTTGGACGTGCCCATGAAAAAAGAAAAATTGGCCACTGAACTACGGGCTGCGATCTGGTATTTTTCTTCCAGTAAATCCTGGGTCAGGGCATTCGGAATCGTGTTAGGCATTTCCATAAAGCTGGTTACACCTCCGGCTACGGCTGCCCTGGCTTCTGTGGCAATGGTGGCTTTATGTGTCAGACCGGGTTCCCGGAAATGCACCTGATCATCAATACAACCCGGTAATAAATATTTTCCTTCGCCATTGATTTCAGTAACCGCTGCATTGGATTCATTGATCTGTCCGCCGATCCGTTCAATCCGGCCGTTTTTCAGCAACACATCTGCAGTACGGATCGTTCCTTCATTGACGAGCTGTATATTCCGGATCAGGTAATTTTGCATATCTTGTACATTGAAATAATTAGTCAAAGCCAATACCCATGCAATTTAAACAAAGCCTTGTAAGACTGGCGCTGATCGGGCTCCCAATTTCCGGTTTTTCACAAACGACCTTCCTGCCCCAGGGCGATAAGTCAGCGATATTGCTGGAGCGGCTCGAAATACGGGCCTATAAGGATTCCGCGTTTAATTTCTCTAAAACAAGACCACTGAACCGCCGGCATGTGATGAATGCGTTGTTTTCTCCGGATGGCAAAAACAGGCTTTTACAGAATAACCGCGTGGTAAAGTCGATGACCAGGGTGGACCAGTATAATTTACAACGGATCATGGCGAATAACCTGGAATACCTGCCGGATAGTCTTCGCGTTGGTTTTCAGACAAAAAAACCGGTACTGAAGAACTTTTATACCTCTCCCGCAAACCTCTATGAAGTACATGTAAAGGATTTCGACCTGGTGATCAATCCGGTGATCCAGATAAATCTTTCAAAAGAAAAAGATAACAGTGAGACGTTGTTTCAGAATACAAGGGGGTTAACGCTTCGCGGACGGATCGCCAATAAGATCGGCTTTGCCACCTACCTGACAGAAAATCAGGAACGGTTGCCGTTCTATGTTCGGGATTTTGTATCGGCTCGTAAAGCAGTACCTGGAGCAGGGTTTTATAAAGACTTCAAAACAACCGGCTATGATTACTTTGATGCCAGGGGGTATCTCACCTTCAATGTGACGAAATATATTGATGTGGCATTTGGCTATGACCGCAACTTTATCGGCAACGGACACCGCAGTTTGTTCCTGAGTGATGTTGGAAACAGCAACCTGTTTCTGAAACTCAATACCCGGATATGGAAATTCAATTATCAGAACCTGTTTATGGAACTCCATAATGCGGATAACCGCTCCGGGGACCGGCTGATCGGAAAAAAATATGCGGCCATGCACCACCTGGATGTGGCCGTCACCAAATGGCTGAATGTGGGTTTATTTGAAGGCGTGGTATTTGGCCGGCCCAACCGCTTTGACTTCGGGTACCTGAATCCGATCATTTTCTATCGTTCGGTGGAGCAACAGAACGGCAGCTTTGATAACTCGGTGGCCGGACTGGATGTAAAAGCCAATCTGCCCCATAAGATCCAGGTCTATGGACAACTGATGCTGGATGAATTTCTTTTGTCGGAGATAAAAAACAACCGCGGCTGGTGGGCCAACAAGTGGGGACTGCAGTTCGGTGCTAAATATATTGATGCGTTTGGTATACCCAACCTGGACCTGCAACTGGAACATAACCGGGTACGGCCCTTTACTTATTCCCACCGCGATTCAGTGGCCAATTATACCCATTACAATCAGCCCCTGGCTCATCCGCTGGGAGCTAATTTCCGAGAGTGGATCGCAATTGCCCGTTATCAGCCAGCACCTAAATGGCAGATCACCGGTAAGTTGATTGCCTATACACAAGGACGAGACAGCAGTAACCGGAGTTTTGGCAGCAATATCTTCTATCCCAATGTGCCCCCTTTCCGCCAGGCCGATTTTGGTTATGAAATCGGCAGCGGCTGGAAGACCTCCGTTTTTATAGGCTCCTTCCTGGTTTCTTATGAGTGGAGAGAGAATTTGTTTTTTGAACTGAGTGCACTGGTCCGGAAACAGGAGACGAAAACGGCACCTGTTGTATCCGGCAATACAGCTGTAATCAGTTTTGGTCTTCGCTGGAATATGCATCGTCGCGAGTTTGACTTCTGACGTGAAAACTGAAATTATACAGAGGGTATAAAAGGCGTACTAACCTTCCAGGTGAATGGAGAAAACGATCATCCTGGATTGGATCTTATCAAACATACTGGAGAAACGCAGGTTCTCATCACGGGCATGAATATTACGTAAGCCGTTACTGATTTTTATTTCCGGCGAGAAGATAAAGCTGGGGAAGAAGAAATTAAATCCTATCCCGAACTCCGGACCGAAATCATGTTTCTGGATCTTAATCAGTTCTTCTGCTTTTTTGGCCCGCGCATTACTGGCCATATCAATATCTGCTTTAAAGCCCGCCAGGGTATACACCCTGAAATTGCCGATCCGGTCACTTTGGAATTTAACCTGGAAAGGGAATGACATTATTACGGATTCCACTTTTTTGGTGACTTCCAAATTGCCGTCAAAATCCGGGTACTTTAATTTATAAAAGATATTCCGCTCAATAAACATCAATTGCGGGTTAAACCGGACCTGAAAGCGGTTGGATATTCGTCCGGTCGCGGATAAACCAAGCGTAAGTCCGCCGGAGTTAACCGGCTCGCCAATCAATACACTATCGGATTGGAGAAAACGGGGGTGCCATTCGGTATGGAAACGGGCCAGGTTGACGCCAATGGTAATTCCAAAATAGTAGGGCTTGCTGTCATGATCAAACATATTCATTTCCACTTTGCCAAACTGAGCTTTGGCAGCTGGAGAAAGTAATAACAAACCGTTCAGCAGGACGGGTACAATAAGAGACCTGATCAAACTTTTCTTCCGGAGTAAATGCAACATATTCCTAAGGTCAGCGGCTGATACGCTGTTTCAGCGTATCCCACTTTTTTTAAAATGTCAGTAAATAATTGGCGATCCGGAAAAGCATTGGCAGATTCATTGAGGTATTCATAAGCCTCCTTGTTCTGCCTGAACCAACGCGCAACCTGGGGAGCTATCAATCCCATATACAGACGATACAATCCTTTTACCATTTTGCGGCGGGGTTTTGAAAATTCCAGCACGATCAGTTGTCCCCCGGGTTTTAAAACCCGCTTTATTTCAGAAAGGCCCTTTTCGAGGTTTTCAAAATTCCGTACTCCAAATGCCACCATCACAGCATCAAACGTATGATCGGCAAATTTTATTGTTTCCGCATCCCCGGTATGTAACTGGATTTTTTCCGTAAGTCCTTCTTTTTCAATCTTTTTTCTTCCAACTTCCAGCATGCCTTCTGAAATATCAATGCCGGTGATCTGCCGGGGTTTCAGGAGGGAATAGGCCATGAGGGCCATATCGGCCGTACCGGTGGCCACATCCAGTATATGCTGCGGATTGTCCTTTTTAAACTTATTGATGGCCTTTTTCCGCCAGCTGATATCAATCCGGGCAGATAAAAACCGGTTCATAAAGTCATAACGGCCGGCAATCCGGTCAAACATATCGGCTACCTGCTCTTTTTTCGTCTTTTCTGAGTCTTTAAACGGTATTATATTATCGTGGGGTAGGGGTGTTGACATGGGTTGCAAAGTTAGGAAAACTTAGGTGTTGAATGATTTGTGTTTAGGGTTTACCATTGAGACTTTGCCTCTGCCTCAAACCTCCAACCTCCAACCTCGAACCTCCAACCTCGAACCTCCAACCTCGAATCTCGAACCTCCAACCTCCAACCTCGAATCTCCAACCCTCAACTCTTATCTCTACCTTTGCCCCATGGAAATCACCTCTGCCAAGTATATCATCAGCAGTGCTACGTATAAACAATGCCCGCCGGCGGAAAAGCCGGAATATGCTTTTATTGGCCGTAGTAACGTGGGAAAGTCCTCCCTGATCAATATGCTGACCAACCAGGTGAAACTGGCAAAGACGTCGGCCACTCCGGGTAAAACTCAGCTGATTAATCATTTTGAGGTACTTTCATCGGATAAGAAGAAATGGAATATTGTCGATCTTCCCGGGTACGGGTATGCCAAAGTTTCTCAGAAAGCCCGTAACAACTGGGAGAATATGATCGAATCCTATATCCGGAAAAGAGAGAACCTGGTCTGCTTGTTTGTATTGATCGACAGCCGTCATTCTCCGCAACCCAACGATCTCGAATTTGTGAATCAGCTTGGTGAATGGCAGATCCCCTTTGTACTGGTTTTCACCAAAACGGATAAGAACAAGCCCGGGGCCACTCTCCGGCATTGTAAAGAATTCCTGGATGCAATGGCCGATAATTGGGAGGAGCCACCACCGCATTACCTCACATCGGCCACCACCCGGCTCGGCAGAAAAGAAATACTGGATTATATTTATCAGTTAAACCAGAGTTTTAAACGGCTTTGAGGATCATTGGTTTGACCGGAATTTATATCGTAATTTGCAGCATTCTCAGTGCTAACTATGAAGATAAACCGATCCGAAAGAACAATTTCTGTCATCCTGTTTTTCCTGGCCCTGATTGTATTTTCACTGGCTCAGGAACAATCGAGGGTAATTGAGCGTGCATATACCGGCAAATGGAATCTTCAGGCCGGTCAGCTTGATAACCCGGCAAAACAGCCCGCTCCGATTGCCGGCCCTGTACAGGTTACTCCGCTAAATCAGGATTAATAAATTCTAATGTTGGGAAAATGGGTTGAAACAGTACCCGGAACCTGGTGTTCCAGTTAAGGGGTGGGAAAGTCATCAACGGGCGTACCCGTTGCCAATTCAGCTGTATTCCAGGTCAGTTCACTACTTTGTTGGCACAGCTGCTGCTGGCAAACGCTTCGGGTTTGGCCTTGAACGCAAATCCCATTCCCAGGATATACCCCATGGCTTCTTTCAGCGCATCATTACTCTTGAACTGAGGATTGGTATTGATATCAGCATGTACTTCCATGTCTACATCATACCGGGTAAACAAGTGACAGAGTTCATAAGCGATCTCAATACTCCGGGCCACTTCAGTCAGCATTCGTTCCTTGATGGTAAAGGATTGCAGGGTCTTTTCATTGTGAATAAACATAAATCCGCCCTGGCCTTCCCGGAGGAAGACGATTACAGTGGCAAATTCTGTTTCCTTTCCTTTTACCTGTGAATCGGTACCGATGCAGACTTTCAGCCGGTAGCCTTTTTCTGTTTCCCGTTTGATGGCTGATTCAACTGCATCGGTGATCGGAAGTTCAATCGGATCGCCATTAAATTTTCTCCAGCGCATATAAAAAGAGGTTTTCCTAAGTTACAGGAAAACCTCTGAATTACAATAGGGGCACGGATTATCGTTCTGTTACAACTTCGTTCAGGCTTGCCCGTCCGGAGTGTCAGAACAAAAAAGCGGTTATTGACGAACGATCTTTTCGGTCCATTGCTGGCCGTCTTTACTGAAGCGGATCATATACATACCACCGGTCATGCCGTTTGCGGTGATAGAATTGATGCCGGCCACCAGTACTCCACGGGCCAGGACTTTTCCATTAAAATCGTAAACCATATAGTCATAGTTTCCCGGACTGTTCACGCTGATCGTATTAGAACCGGTCAGGTTATTGATCACCCGGGGTTTGGGGGTGCTGGCTGTATTCGGCAGTCTGACCACATTTGAAAAATACTGACGCTCATTGTCAAACACCACATTCAGGCGGTACTGAAGATTGCCGGAAGCGAAGGGTTTATAACTGAAGTTGCGGTCCGTACTTGCGGCCTGGCTGACGGGTGCGAAATTCCTGCCATCCGTAGATACTTCCAGTACCTGGCTGACAATCGTTTCGTCTGCATCCACTAACCAGTTGAACTGGTGACGGTCTCCGTTCAGTTGTCCCTGCAATACCAGCTGACGTAATGGAAGAGGAATGCTCTCCGTATAGGTTGCTTCCAGGGCATAAGAACCAAGGCTGGCATAATTGGGGGCATACATATTTCCCTTACCTTCAATTTTCAGGAAATAATTTCCGGCAGCCAGTAAAGTATCAATTACAGAACTGAGGAGTCCACCGGGATTGTAAACACTGACGGGTACCTGGGAATTGTTATACAAAGTTATCTGTAAATCAAGGTCAGAACCTGCATTTCCGGTACCAACATTATAAGGCACTGCATTCAGCTGAAAACGGCCGTATGCGGGTTGTACAAAACGGATCAGGTCCTGATCAGTACTCTGTTCAATCACTCCATTTATTGTGAATTGATTGCTGCTGAAATTAATCGTTGAAGCGGTGGCAAAAGTCCCACTATAATCATCGGTCCGGTAGCTGAAACCGTTATTACCGGTAATCACACTTAAATCACTCTGGTAGTTGGTACAGCCAAAGGAGTTTGGGCCATTGTTCCAAAGCGTGAAATTCTGGTAATAGCCAACACCCATGATCGGGGCCCAGCCGATTTCTCCGGAACCGGTTCCCGGATTATAGTCGGTTGTTTTCACACACTCGCTGTTGTAGGCAGCCTGGTGAAACAATCCCAGGGTATGTCCGGACTCATGCGCTGCGGCTTCTGCAATGTTTTTTACATTGTAGTTCAACAGGCTGGTAAAGACAAAACAGGGCGTATCATCACCCCAGATAAAGGAGTTGACAAAAGCCACACCACCTGCACTGCCATACCATTGGTAAGTGGGGGTTAAGATGACCCGCATTCTTTTATCAATGGGTGCAGCAAGGAATTTTGTGGAATCGGTTGTGACATTCAGGTTAAAAGGACGATAGTCTTCTGCCACACGGTTAAATACAATTGTGAGCTGATCATTGGTGAGACCAGCAGCGGCACAGTAGATCGGACCGGAACTGTTCCAGCTGGTTCCACTTACTGTATGGCCGTCAAAATCGAGGAAAAGCACAGCGCTGGCAGAGGGATAACTGCTTAACGCCGGTACCTGGGCGCGGGCAGTCCCGGCACCCAGCAAAAGGGCCAGAACGGGTAAAAGATAGTTTTTCATAACAAGGCGGATTTAGGATTGGATAGGATACAAAGGGTACGGACTAAAAACGGGTCAGCTATAACAACGGGAAACGGATTTATTCATTCACTAATTCATAATAGTTTTTCTTAACCAGCACCAGCTGGCCATCCTGGTTTTCCAGTTCATACAGGTCGCCATGTGTGAAACTGATGATCCGGCCGCTGTAACGGATACGGCCATCCGGATGGGTAACTTTTGTAATGGTCAGCCGGGCGCCTTCGAAAACGTCAGAACGGATCACGACTGTCTGAATGCTGTTATTGTATTTACTGGCTGTAGATATTACTTCTCCGGCAAATTGCAGGGTATTGTCTTCCGACAGGCGGAACTGGTTATTACGGCCTACAGGCGCACTCAGGATGTTATCAATATTGTTTATGGTAACGGGTATCTTGTCCGGCAGGCCGGAGAACAAACGGGGTTTGTTATTGTCCGGTTCATTCAACGGAATTTTGGATTCCTGGCTGATGGAAACAAGAGCGGAAAGCGCAAGTACTATGCAGAGCATAGCGGCACGGATGTTTTTCATCTGAACTTCTTTTAAGAGTCAATAGGATATTGTTCAGCAATCAGGATTGGTGACTGCGGCTTTCAGTGGGGTACGGTATGTAAAGGTTTGTGAAACTTTTATTCAGTTCCAAAAAGTAGGATACTGATTTCAGTAAAATTGAGGAGTAGTACCTGCGGGGGTTCGTAGATTTTCGAAAAAAAATCGGTTTATCTACGATTTAATACTGGTTTGTACTTAACATGACAAGCGTACAGGCTTCGGTGGTCTGAATGTTTTTTGCAGCAGCTAATGCCGCCAGTTCGTCGTTTTCAGTACCCGGGTTAAAAATAATCCGGCGGGGCGACAGGGAAAGGATGTAGTCATAATATTCCCGCTGATGCTGCGGGTTGAGATACAAGGTCACTGTATCAATACCGGCATAATTGTTTTTATCTGTGTCTACGGTTACATCGGCAACCACAGTCGCTTTACGTCCGATAGCTACCACCGGATGCCCATGACTCCGTAACCGTTGAACAGCCAGGTAACTATACCGTGAAGGATTGTCTGAAGCACCGAGTACTAATGTTTTCTTTTGTGACATATGGTAAAGCTACAAAGAGTCGTTTAATCCGGAGCGATCTTTCCTTTCGCTACCGGATAGAATCGATGGTCAGTTTTTTAAATGGATCAGTTCTTTCCGCTGAATAGTCTGTAATTCACGGTAACTGATGATCAGGTAGCCAAGCGCATATAATGGAGTGATAAACAATACAGCCCACAAATAGTAGAACAGGAACGGTACCTGGATGAAAGTTAAAAGCAGCAATCCGGTAAATCCGGCAACAGTCAGACCTATTGTTTTTCCATAGATAAGCCGGTGTTTCCGGTGATACCAGCTTTCGCCGGCGGCAAACTGGTGCAACGTAAAACTGAGGAATTGCCAGCCACCCAGAATAAAATAAAACAACACGAACACATTTTGCCGTTCCTGGTCAAGACAAAGCAACAACAGACTGGTGAGCATCAGGGTGGCCTGGGTGAGCAGGTCAGTCAGTTTAACATATTTCATATTCAATCTATTTGTAATTTCAGAAAATAATGAAAATATTAATTCAACGAAAAGCCGGGCAATCCGGCTTTTTACAAACAAAACAGATCCACTACTTAAACACTTTCATCAGGGCGCCTACAAACCAGCTCTCCTCTGCCCGGATCATGGTGTCCAGGGTTTTGTCGGCCTGCCTGCCCAGCTTTTTAATGCCACTGATGGTATCAACAAAGGTTTTCACCTCTTTATCTTTTTTATCCCCTTCCACCGCTTCAAGTTTATCCAGGAGTTGCAGCATCGGTTCCAACTCTCTTTTCTTGCGCTCTTTTACAATCTGCTTCACCACTTTCCAGATATCTTTCTCCGCGGAAAAAAACTCTTTCCGTTCACCGGAGATCAGCACCCTGTCCACCAGCCCCCAATTGATCAGTTCCCGGATATTCATATTGGTATTTCCCCGGCTGATCGTGAGCTCTTCCATGATATCATCCTGGGTAAGGGGTTCTGGACTCACCAGTAACAACGCATGGATCTGTGCCATTGTCCGGTTGATTCCCCAATGGGTGCCGAAAGCACCCCAGCTGCTGATGAATTGTTGTTTAGCTTCCGTGAGTTTCATGCCCTAAAATTACACACTGTTTCCGAAATTTCAATAATTATTGAAAATATATTTTTATACGGCCTGCGCGGGAAAAAGGTAAATTGGCTGATGAAGCAGCTCCAGGTATTATTTTTAGTTATTATTTCTTTTACCGGCCATGCCCAGCAAGGGAACTTTCGTTTTGCATTTATTTCTGATACCCATATCGGATCGCCGAACGGGTCCGCGGAGGAGGATCTCCGCCGGACCATCCGCGATATTAATGCACAAAAGAATATTGCCTTTGTGGTGCTTACCGGTGATATCACCGAAATGGGAACCAATGAAGAACTGAAACTGGCCCGGCAGATACTGGACAGCCTCAGTCTGAAATGGTATATCATCCCAGGTAATCATGATACGGGCTGGAGTGAAAGCGGTGGTGATATGTTTAAAACGGTGTTCGGGGCAGATAAATTCAGTTTTGAATATAATGGTATTCGATTCATTGGTTGTGCTTCGGGTCCATATGTGCGTATGAGCGACGGGCATGTACCCCGTGATGCGGTAAACTGGCTGGATGAGGAACTGAAAACACTGAAAGCCGGACAGCCGCTGGTATTTCTGAATCACTATCCCATTGATGAAGGACTGGACAACTGGTACGAGATCACCGACCGGTTACGTAAATATAATACCCAGGTGATCTTATGCGGCCACGGGCATGCAAATAAGGCTATGAATTTTGAAGACATCCCGGGTGTGATGGGACGCTCTAACCTGCGCGCCAAAGCTGCAGAAGGAGGATACAACCTTGTGGAATGGAAGAACGATTCTCTGCTTTTTACGGAACGTAAACCGGTTAATGGCACCGAAACACGCTGGACTTCTGTATTACTTGGTCAACGTCACTACCAGGCAGGGAAAATTTTTAAACGCCCCGAATATTCAGTGGCACAGCGGAAACCTGGCGTCAACGTAAAGTGGAGCATTTCAGATGAAGCAAACATTATTTCCACCCCCGCAGTTACAAAGGACCGGGTTATAGTCGGCAATCAGCTGGGACATATCAACGGCTATGATTATTCCAACGGAAAAAAGAAATGGTCATTTCACGCAGCCGGTGCAGTTTTTTCTTCCCCGGCAATTGGTGGAAACAGCGTGATACTGGGTTCAGCTGATAGTACCATCTATTGTCTTGATACCCGTAAAGGGAAACTGCAGTGGAAATATAAAACGAATGCCGCCGTTCTGGGCGCACCGCTGATTAACGGAGATACTGTCTTCATCGGTGGGAGTGATCATCATTATCGCGCTTTCCGGGTTTCAGATGGCAGCCTGATCTGGGATTTTGACGGCTTGCAGGGACCGGTGGTCAGTAAACCTTTATTAGCAGACGGTAAACTTGTATTCGGTGCCTGGGACCGTCATCTCTATGCAGTATCCAGTGCAACCGGGCAATTGATCTGGAAATGGAATAACGGATCATCCGTACGGAACTATTCGCCCGCTTCCTGTATACCGGTAGCCTCAGACGGGGTGGTTTATATAATGGCACCAGACCGATTTGTTACAGCCATAGACCTGCTGGATGGAACTACACTCTGGCGGAGCAAAGATGGCGGGGTACGTGAATCGATTGGGATATCGGCCGATGGAAAATGGATTTATGGAAAAAGTATGCAGGATACCATTGTGGCCTATGCGGCCAGCCGGAACAAACAAGCCGCTGCCTGGAAAATGCATGCCGGCTTTGGATATGAACATGCTCCTTCCATGCTCATCGAAAAAGAAGGACAGGTTTTTTTCGGAACAAGAAGCGGCCAGGTATTTTCAATTAATCCGCTCAGCAGACAGGTAAACTGGCGCTATAAAATCGATAACTCCATGGTGAATACCGTGCAGGTGGTGGACGCAAAGCATATACTGGCAGCCACCATGGACGGGAAACTTTTATTGCTGGAAGCCACTGATGAGTAAAAAGCGGAGATTCAGGATTTATCCTTGCCAGAAGCCCTGCGAGCTACATAACCGAGGAGCAGGTTCAGCAGACCCAATAAAAGTGCAATAGTTCCTCCCCATATCAAAAAGGGGCTGTGGTAGCCATCAAGGATATGAATGACCAGGTCGAATATAAAGCCTGAAAAGCCGGTTACCATAAATAAGGTCAGCCAGGAAAACCCGGATTCCTCCCTCTCGGACATAGATTTAATTTGAGGAAAGGTAGATGGGTTTTATTTATAATAGCATGGTTTATAATATGAAAATTTGTTGATTAAGGTCTAACCCTTACGGACTCTTAGTCTTGTAAACCATTGATAACAGGTTGTTGTGGCCTGCGAATAGGAATAGAATACCGCGGAAAATAAGAAAGCAGATCAGTAGCGATCTGCTTTCTTTAATAAAAGTAAGAATCAGTTACACTTCAGAGGAGCATTGTAATCGGATTCTCCAGGTATTTTTTAAATGTCTGGAGGAACGCCGCCCCGGATGCACCATCCACACTGCGGTGATCACAGCTGAGCGTCACCTTCATGAAATTGCTCACCCCAAATCCTTCGCCTTTCCGTACCACTGTTTCCTTGATCCGTCCAACGGCCATGATTGCACTATCGGGAGGATTAATAATAGCGGTAAATTCTTCAATATCCATCATGCCCAGGTTAGAGATCGTAAACGTATTACCGGTGAATTCGTTGGGCTGTAATTTTTTTGTTTTTGCTTTTCCGGCGAGTTCTTTACTTTCCGCAGCGATCTGTGGCAGCGTTTTCTGATCTGCAAAACGAACCACAGGGACAATCAGCCCGTCTTCAATCGCCACGGCAATACCGATATGAATATGTTTGTATCGACGGATCTTGTCGCCCATCCAGGAAGCATTGATTGCCGGGTGCTGACGCAGGGCCAGTGCCACCGCTTTCACTACCATATCGTTAAAACTGATCTTGGCAGGACTGATCTCGTTAAGTTGAGTACGGGCTGCCATCGCATTGTCCATATTGATTTCCATCGTAAGATAGAAATGCGGGGCACTGAATTTACTTTCACCCAGGCGACGGGCAATCACATTGCGCATCTGGGAATTTGGCAGATCTGTATAGCCTTCTTCTGTACTTCCGGCAAACGCAGCTACCGTAGCTGCAGGGGCCGTCGCGGCTGCTGCAGGAACTGCACCAGGCTTATAATTATCAATATCTGCTTTAATAATACGTCCGCCATCGCCGCTTCCCTGGAGTAAACGCAGGTCCACCCCTTTTTCCTGGGCGATCTTCTTCGCCAGGGGAGAGGCTTTAACCCGGCCATTCTGAACAACCGGGGCAGCAGCTGTAACCGGGGCAGAAATTACCGCAGCTGGTGCTGACACGACAGCCGTAGCCGGGGTACTTGTCGGAGCAGGTGTACTGACAGGGGCGGAAACTGAACCGCCTTTGCTGGCTGCAATAATGGCATCCACGTCCACTTTGCCTTTTTCACCGATAACACATAAAAGTCCGTTCACCAGTATTTTTTCGCCTTTAGCGGCACCAACATAAAGCAACGTGCCGTTTTTATAACTCTCCAGTTCCATGGTGGCTTTATCTGTTTCGATTTCAGCCAGCACTTCGCCTTTCTTTACGGTATCGCCTACTTTTTTATTCCAGGAAGCAATCACCCCTGCTTCCATCGTATCACTCAGACGGGGCATTAAAACCACTTCATCCATTTTGGAAATATCAAGGGATGATGGGGCGGTTGCAACCGCTGGTGCAGGGGCCGCAGGTGCTTCAGGTGTAGCAGCAGGGGCAACAGCCGCTGCAGGAGCAGCGGTTCCGGCTCCCATTAGCCCTGAAATATCTTCTCCGGCTGTACCAATGATGGCCAGCAGATCATTTACCTGGAGTTTACCCCCTTTATCTGTGCCGATATGCAGGAGCACGCCATCTTTATAGCTCTCGAGTTCCATTGTGGCCTTATCTGTTTCCACTTCGGCAAGCAGATCACCTTTTTTTACGGAATCTCCCACTTTTTTATGCCAGGCGGCGATCACACCTTCTGTCATGGTATCGCTCAGGCGGGGCATTAATATCACTTCAGCCATGTACCTTTAAATTTTGGTCGAAATTAAGGTAAAATGCGCAATTGACCGGATACCATCAGGTACCGTCATGGACCGGGATAAAATGAGTCAGATTTCCATCCTTTTATTAAATTTAGGGCCTGACCTAATCTGACAACCATGCTTTATCCTGCAACGCCCCACCCTGTGAATGAAGAACTCACCCGTCCCTCAGCCAGTTTCCGGAAGGAAGTGGGCAAAGTCCTGCTGGCCATCTTTTTTTTCCTTCTGGTGTACCTGTTGCTCCTTTTTCTCTCTGTTCTACTGACTATTGCCTGTTTTTACGGCGGTATTAAAATACTTACAGCGGGCTTTAGTATTTTCACCGTACTGGGTGGATTGGGCCTGATGGGCGTTGGTGTGATGGTCTTCATCTTCCTGGTGAAATTTATTTTCTCCTTTTCCCGTACCGACCGTTCCTCTTATGTGGAGGTTACTGAAGCGGAGCAACCGGCTCTTTTTGCGTTTATCCGTCAGCTGACCGCCGACACGCAAACCCCCTTTCCTAAACGAATCTATCTGTCAAACGAAGTAAATGCCGCTGTTTTTTATGACTCCGGATTCTGGAGTATGTTTTTCCCGGTGCGTAAAAACCTGCTCATCGGACTGGGATTGGTCAATGCCATTAACCTGAGTGAGTTTAAAGGGATCATGGCGCATGAATTTGGCCACTTCTCCCAACGTAGTATGAAACTGGGCAGTTATGTATACCAGGTAAACCGCATTATTTACAATATGCTTTACGATAACAGCGGATATACCGGTTTTTTACAGGGTTGGGCAGAAATCCATGGCATCTTCGCCATTTTCGCTATGATGACGGCAAAAATCGCACAGCTGATCCAGTGGATTCTACGTTCAATGTACGGGCTGCTGAATAAGTCCTATCTCAGCCTTTCCCGGGAAATGGAATTTCATGCCGACACCGTAGCCGCTGTCGTTTCCGGAAGTGAAAGCCTGGTCAGCGGGCTTCGCCGGGTTGAACTGGCCGCTGCCGCACACTCATTTACCCTGGAAAAATGTGATGAACTGATCCGGGATAAAAAAAGACTGGGTAATCTGTTCATAGGACAATCAGCGGCGATCCGTATGCTGGCTGACAAATACAAACTTCCTGTAAAAGACGGACTACCGGTTATTTCGGAAGAAACAGCTCTTTCAGGAAACACCTCCCGCGTAAATTTCAAAGATCAGTGGGCCTCCCATCCATCCACCAGTGATCGGGTCAGTCATTTACGGGACCTGAATATCACCGCCGCCCATTCAAATGAATCAGCCTGGGTGCTTTTTAAAAACCGTGAGGAGCTGGAAAAAGGACTGACTGAAAAAGTATATGAACCAATTCCCGGCGCCGGTGCCATGGAACAGGTGGATGCGAGTGTACTGGAAGAACAAATCAAAAACGAAACAGCATTGCTGACTCTTCCTGTTCAGTACAATGGGTTTTATAATGACCGTACGTTTCCACTATTGGATATTGAAGCGGCACTTCAGGGCAGCCCTCCGGCGGATCGTTCTTCTGTGCTGACCAGTCAGGCAGCCGGGTTGACAAAATCCATACAGTTATTGGAAAATGATATGGAA
>DAORKK010000011.1:5649-38486 GCA_035439525.1 Chitinophagaceae bacterium | reverse complement strand
AGTTTCATTGGAAGGCAAGACCAATATCCTGGTCAGCCTGGATGTAACCGACACTAAACTGAGTGAAGTGGTGGTGATCGGTTATGGTACTGCAAAACGTTCCGATGTATCTTCAGCGATTTCTTCAGTAAAAACCAAGGACCTGAAGGATCTTCCGGTAGCGGGTATCGACCAGGCCCTGCAGGGTAAGGTTGCAGGTGTAACCGTAGTGAATAACAGTGGACAGCCCGGTGGTGGTGTATCACTCCGTATTCGTGGGGTGACTACCATCAATGCCAATGATCCCCTGATCGTGGTGGATGGAGTGATCTTTGCCAGTAATACAAAATTCAGTGCGGGTTATGCCGGACTGGGCGGATCTGACGGACAAACCGGAAACAGTTTCCTTGCCACCATCAATCCGAATGATATTGAGTCAATCGATATCCTGAAAGATGCTTCTGCCCAGGCGATCTATGGATCTCAGGCCGCGAATGGCGTGATTCTGATCACTACCAAAAAAGGTAAATCCGGTGAAGGCAAGATCAACTATGAAATGTATGCGGGTAACCAGATCGTACAGAAAAAGCTGGACCTGATGAACCTGCGTGAATTTGCGCAATACCAGAATGAAGTTTCTCCCTTGCTCGGGTTCACACCCAGTGCAGAGTTTGCAGACCCAAGTATCCTTGGCCGCGGTACTGACTGGCAGGATGCCATGTTCCGTACCGGTACTGTACAAAATCACCAGCTGAGTTTCTCCGGTGGTAAAGACAAAACAAACTATTATCTCTCTGCCAACTACTTTACACAAAAAGGGATCCTGATTGGCTCTGATTTCAAACGTTATTCCACCCGCTTCAGCCTGGATCATCAGTTAAAGTCCTGGATGAAAGTAGGCGTAAGTGCCAATGCCTCCCGTAGTATACAAAATGTAACACTGGCTGATGCCGCAGAAGGAACCATCTGGTGGGGTACCCTGCAAAGCCCGCTGATCCCGGTGAAAAACCTGGATGGAACCTGGGGTGGTGGCGGACAAACCATCGGTGGTTTTCAATATGCACAGGATAACCCGATTGCCCGCAGTTTCTATCGTGGAAATAAATCCACCAGTTCGCAGGTATTCGGTCAGCTCTATGCGGAAATTGAATTCATGAAAGGGTTATCGCTGCGGAATGAATTCGCTTATTCACTGAGTCTCTATAATAATATGGCCTTTCAGCGTACCGGTAATTTTGGTAATACCAGTCTGCGCAGTCAGTTATTTGAATACCGGGGTAACGGATATTATTATGCCGCCCGGAATTACCTGAATTACTATAAGAATATCGGCAAACACGCCATCAGTGCCACCGCCGGTCATGAAGCCCAGTACAATTACTGGGAAAGCCTGAATGGTAAAAAGGTGGATCTCCAGAACAATATTCTTGACCTCAATGCCGGCAGTAGTGATCGTGATACCTGGGAGCTGGGTGGCGGAAAGAATGATGGGACGATTGAATCCTATTTTGCCCGTGGTACTTACACATACGATAACCGCTATGCCCTGAACCTGAGTATACGCAGGGATGGTTCTTCCCGGTTCTTTGGTAAAAACAAATGGGGTAATTTCCCAGGTGCTTCTTTTGCCTGGACAGTGACCAATGAAAAGTTTGCGGAAAATATGAAGAAGACCATCAATTCCCTGAAAGTAAGGATCGGGTATGGGGAAGTGGGTAACACGAATATGCCAAACGGTGCACCAAATCCGCCATATACTTCAGTAGTTTCCTTCTGGCCTGGCCCTGTTGGTTTTGGAAGTTCCAACTACCTCTATGGGGTGGCCAATCCTGACCTGACCTGGGAATCTGTTATCACCAAGAATGCCGGGGTGGATATCTCCTTCCTCAATGGGCGGATTGAAACCGCTATTGATGTGTATAAAAAAGTAACCAGCCAGATGCTGCTTATCGGGACCGGTCCCCGCCTGATCGGAGTAGGTGATCAGTGGGATGACCTGAAAGGTCCGGTCATCAATACAGGACGGATGTCCAACACCGGTATTGATTTCAGCCTGACCTCCACGAATATCCGGAACAAGGATTTAACCTGGAAAACAAATATTATTTTCTCCCAGTTTAAAAACAAACTGGAAAAAGTAGCCGGAGATCTCGCCGCTTTATACGGACGTATATACTATGACAATTACCTGATTTCCCGGACCATTCCCGGATTCGCCGTTGGTTCATTCTTCGGTCTTAAAACCGATGGACTCTACCGGACACAGGACGACCTGAATAACAGTCTGCCCCAGTTTGGATATCCTGTTGATCAGACCCATACCTGGCTGGGCGATGTACGTTATAAAGATATAGGTGGTGCGGATGGTAAACCGGATGGTGTGATCGATGAGAAGGATATTACTTTTATCGGCAGCCCGTTACCGAAGTTTACTTACGGGTTTACCAACACGGTTAATTATAAGAATTTTGATTTCTCTGTATTTATCCAGGGAAGCCATGGCGCGAAAATTTTCAACTTCCTTCGCTGGCAGCTGGAAAAAATGGACAACCCTTATTATAACCAGCTTCGTTCGGTCATGGATCGTTATACCGATGTCAATACAGGTGGTAAGCTGCCCCGCTTTACCAATACAAACGTAAATAACGTGTATATGTCCGACCGCTATGTGGAGGATGGTTCTTACCTGCGTATTCAGAATATTGCGATCGGTTACCGGATACCGGCGAAGTATCTGTCCAAAGCGAAGATCAGCACCGCCCGTGTGTATATTACCGTACAGAACCTGCATACGTTTACCAATTATAGCGGGTATGATCCGGAAGTGGGTGTGTTTAACAACAATATCCGCCTGACCAATGTGGATGCCGGTCACTACCCGAATCCACGCTCTTTCACTGCGGGTATCAACCTTGAATTATAATAAGCAAACTGTTTAAACATTATTAATATGAAAAATATACTGCGATATACAGCTATTGTTCTGCTGCCGGTGGTTGCGCTGTTCTCCTGTAAAAAGGAATTCCTGGACAAGCCGGCCCTGGACAGCACCACACTGGATAACTATTATAATACCGCGGAAGAAGCCCGCGGTCTGACCAGTACGCTTTACGGATTGCCCTGGGCCGGTTATGAAAACCGTGCTATGGATGCCATCGGGGATGTGATGGCCGGAAATGAATATACCGGTGGTGGCGACGATCCTCCCTTTATTAATTTTTCCTTCGCCTCTACCTCTGTAAGGATCGCAGATGCGTGGAAAGTATTTTATAAAATCGGCGGCTGGACCAGTGAATACATGAATGCACTGGAACTTAAAAAATCAAAAGGGGGCGATGCCAGTTTCCTGGATCCTGCTATTGCCGAATGTAATTTCTTTAAAGGCACTGTTTATTTTTATATTGCCCGTATCTGGGGTGATGCGCCGATCGTAAACAATCCCGGTGCTACCATTCTTTCCGGTGATTTCAATATCCCCCGCTATTTCAAAGCCGACGTGCTGCGTTTCGCGCTCGAAGAACTGAAGAAAGCAGAAGCCGGTTTACCTGAAACAGATGTTCCGGGCCGGGTTACAAAGTATTCCGCCAAAGGAATGATGGCGAAACTTTATCTCTATCGTAAAGATTATGACAGTGCTAAAATGAAAGCACTGGAAGTAATCAACTCCGGCAAGTATGACCTGTTTAATGATTATGGCGCGATGTTTAATTCCAGTGCCAATAATAACAATATTGAATCCCTGTTCTCTATTCAGCATCAGCTGACCGGAAATCCCTGGGGTTCAGGTAATCAGAAAAATCCGGATCGTGGTCCCGGTAACCTGCAGACTTCCGAAGCCAGTATGTGGGAACTGTATACGCCGAGTCGTGATATGATCAATGCATACGAGTCAGGCGATATCCGTCGGAAAGGCTCGATGATGGAACATGGCTGGACTAATCCGCAATGGAAACCCAGGAATGCCAACGCGGCGTATAATGCATTTATGGCGGGTGGTTATAAATATGATACCCTGCAACCGGTTGGTGATGGTGGCCAGAAGAATCAGGTTCGGGCCAATATTGCGAAATATGTGGTTGGGCCCGGATCAGCTTTCGGTGGCGAAGCCGTACTCGGTATGAATACGGGTATCAATACGATGATGTTGCGTTATGCAGATATATTACTTATTTATGCAGAAGCCGTGCTGGGTACCAATGCCTCTACTACTGATGCCAGTGCACTGGCCGCTTTCAATAAAGTACGTGCAAGAGCAGGGCTTTTGCAGAAAACTTCACTGACTCCGGATGATATCCTGAAAGAACGCAGAGTGGAATTTGCTTTTGAAGGAGATTACTGGTTTGATATCCAGCGCCAGGGTTTTGCCAAAGCCAAGCAGATCATCGAAGCCCAGAACCGCGGCACTTTTGATAGTCCGATGTATGTAACCTTCACGCAGAATTCAATGCACCTGCCGATTCCTGCCGGAGAAGTATTACAGGATCCTGCACTGGCTCAACCGCCTGTTGCTTATTATTAATCGTCATTCATTCAGTAATTTTAAAGAAGCTTTATATGAAACAATTCATTAAAAATCAAATAAGCACCTTCCTCCTGGTGCTGGTACTGGGTACCCTGTTTATCACAGGCTGCCAGAAGGACAGCGATGGAAGTCCGGAAGTCAGTACCGGTGGAATGAGTTCAGGTGAACTGAACCCGGGTTCTGCAGCCGGAGGTGAAGTGATCACACTTAAGGGAAGCGGTATCGGCCAGGTCCGTTCTATCGTATTTGATAAGAATAATGTGCCTGCCCCCTTCCTGTCAACACTCAATACAACAACAGACCTGGTTTTCCGTGTTCCGGATACCGCATTTGGCGGACCACAGAATGTCATCTTCACCAATGCGGATGGTAAGACGCTGACCGTTCCGTTCAGTGTGATTGCCCTGCCCAATGTAACCGCTGCATTTCCGACCGATTTCGAAGCAGGGACACAGGTGACCATCACCGGCAATAACCTCGATGATGTTTCCGCTGTTGTATTGGAAGGAACAACCGATGCCTGCACGATCGTTTCACAAACCCGGAAGCAAATGGTAGTCACTATGCCTGCCAGTACAGCGAGCCGGGCGAAACTGAAGCTTACCAATGCTTCCGGTATCCGTATTACAGATATGGAATTTGTGAACGTGGGCCAGGCGTTAACCGTTTTCACCGAACAACTCAATAACGGTTTTGAAAACTGGGGATGGGGCGGTGATTACAATGCTTCCACGGATGACAAAATCACCGGTACCAAATGCCTGAAAGCAGCCTATGATCCGGCTGGTACCTGGGGTGGTATGCAACTGGGTAATGGTGGTTCCATCAATATTGCCGGCTATCGTTATTTCTCCTTCTGGGCAAAAGGGGCCGATGTAGATAAAAATGTTCAATTCCTGATCAACTGGGGCAATCAGAAAGTAATCACCATTCCGGCTAATAAATGGACTTATTTCCGGTATGACCTGACTACCGCTTATCCGGGACTGAGTAACGATGTGAATAATGTTACTTTCCAGATCCAGGAAGCCGGAAAGACCCTGTTGTTTGATAATATTATGTTCTTTAAATAAATCATTGAACCCGGGCCGGCAATCCCGGATTCTTTTTGAGAATAAGCAGTCATCGTTTAAGCCGTTTCTGGTTCGGGTAACTGTGATCAGAAACGGCTTTTTTTTCAACAGTTGAACACAACATTTCAAATGAGGCTTTTAGTATTAACTGTAGCCCTGACCGCCTTCTTTCAGGCAATGGCAGGAGAACCTTTTGTTACCGTAAAGAACGGCCGGTTTATGCTCGGCCAACAAACGTACAGGTATATCGGTGTAAATTATTGGTACGGCGGGCTGGAAGCACGTTCAGCAAAAGGGAAACAACGAATCAAAGATGAAGTTGCTTTTCTGGCGGCAAAAGGTGTCAGGAATGTACGCGTGCTGGCCGGGGCCGAAGGGGCCGGACCGATCAATGGGGTGCCACGGGTGGAGCCCGCCCTGCAAACTGCTCCGGGTGTTTTCAATGTACAATTACTGGAAGGACTTGATTTTTTACTGGCCGAACTGGCTAAGAGAAAAATGAAAGCGATTATTTATTTCAGCAATAACTGGGAATGGAGCGGGGGATTTCTTCAATACCTCAACTGGAATGGAAAAATAGCCGACAGTGTGCTCAAACGAAAACTCAGTTGGGATGAGATGAGGGATTTGGTCAGCGGATTCTATGATTGCACGGACTGTATCAGTCAGTATACGGAACAGTTAAAACTGGTGGTGGAACGCACGAACAGCATTACAAAGAAAAAATACAGGGATGATCCGGCAATCATGTCCTGGGAAATCGCCAATGAACCCCGCCCCATGCGGCCGGCAGCCATTGATACGTATAAAAAGTTTATTCGAGAAACAGCTGCGTTCATCCGGTCCCTTGACCCGAATCACCTCGTGACTACCGGTGCGGAGGGTGATATTGGTTCGGAGAATATGGACGTTTTTCGTTCCACACACGAAGACAAAAACATTGATTATCTCACGATTCATATCTGGCCCAAGAACTGGGGTTGGTTCAGTGATACCGCCATTGGCCGGAGTTTTGATCAGGTGCTGGAAAAGACGGGTGCCTATATCAAACGACATACAGAAGTGGCGGTTGCATTAAATAAACCACTGGTCATAGAAGAGTTTGGTTTGCCACGGGATCAGCATTCTTTTTCATTACAAAGCAGCACTCAATTCCGTGACCGTTATTACGCATTTGTATTTGATTACCTGTTGAATCCTGAAAAAAATGCCGGCGTGATCAGTGGGGCTAATTGCTGGGCCTTTGCCGGAAAAGGTCGTCCTTCCCATCGTCAGCTGCTCTGGTTGAAAGGGGATGATGTTGTGGGCGACCCGCCCGTGGAAGAACAGGGTTTAAATTCTGTTTTTGATGCGGATAAGAGTACGTGGAATGTTATAACTTCCTGCACTAAGAAATTAAACCAATTAAAATGAAAACCGTACGGCTATTGGTGACAACAGGATTTTGCCTAATGGCTGTTTATGCGGTAAGGGCACAAGTGGAGCCGGTTGATCCGTCCGCTACAAAAGAAACGGTCAGTCTGTATAAGAACCTGCTGAAATTACAGGAAAAAGGATTCCTTTTTGGTCACCAGGATGATCTGGCCTATGGAGTGGAATGGAAATATAAAGATGGAAGAAGTGATGTAAAGGAAGCTGCCGGAGATTATCCGGCGGTTTACGGATGGGAACTGGGCGGAATTGAACGGCCGGGCAATGATCAGAATATAGACGGAATACCCTTTAAAAAAATGAAGCAATTTATCCGTCAGGGATATGAAAGAGGCGGGGTGATCACGCTCAGCTGGCATGCCGACAGTCCGTTTGGCGGTGGTAAAAATGCCTGGGATACCACACATGGCTCAGTGGCTTCCATCAATCCGGGTGGAGCCAATCATGCAATGTACAAAGAGTGGCTCGATAAGGTTGCCGCCTTTATTGGTTCATTGAAAGGTAGTAAAGGAGAAGCGATTCCGGTTTTATTCCGCCCTTTTCATGAACACAGTGGCAACTGGTTCTGGTGGTGCCGGAATGCCTGTACTGTATTTGAGTACCAGACCCTCTGGCGGTTTACTTATTACTACCTGCAAACGGAAAAGAAATTACATAATCTGCTCTGGGTCTACAATACAGGGGGTGATTTTAATACAAAAGAAGAATTCCTGGAGCGTTATCCCGGCGATGATAAAGTGGATCTGCTGAGTTTCGATACGTATCAGTATGGTGATCCGCAAAAAGAGAAATGGTTTGAAGAAAATACCAACCGGCGGTTGAAAATGGTGGGTGAACTGGCTGCAGCGAAAGGTAAACCATTTGCGCTGGCAGAAACCGGCTATGAAGCGGTTCCGTACGCAGCGTGGTGGACGCAGACATTGCTGAATGCGATCGGTGATAACAAAATTTGTTATGTAATGGTCTGGCGGAATCATGGCTATCAGGCTGAAACAAAAAAAATGCATTATTACGCACCCTATAAAGGGCAGGTTTCGGAAGCGGACTTCCGGAAGTTTGCCGCATTGGAGCGGGTATTTTTTGAAAAAGAAGCATTGAATGAAAGATTGTATCAATAACTATTTCATAGGCAAAGCAAACAACAAAGCAGTCTTAAAACAGGAAAAGCGGGCTGATTCCTCAGCCGGCTTCCTGTTTTAGCAAAAGGCAGGAAAAAGATTTAAATTAAAACGGATGAAGCTGACCCTGATCGATATCAGTATTATTGTATCCTACCTGGTCACCATGCTGATGCTGGGCTGGTTCCTGCGGAAGAAAGCGAGGGTGAATAAAGAGAGCTACCTGATGGGCGGGAAAAAACTGCCCTGGTACATGCTGGGGATGAGCGATGCATCCGATATGTTTGATATCAGTGGTACCATGTGGATGGTGGCGCTTTGTTTTGTTTATGGGATTAAAAGTATCTGGATCCCCTGGTTATGGCCGGTATTCAACCAGGTATTTAATATGATGTACCTGAGTAAATGGCTGCGCCGTTCCAATGCCAATACCGGGGCAGAATGGCTGGCCACCCGTTTCGGACTTAAAGGGGCAGGTGTCAAAGGATCTCACGCGATCGTAGTGGCTTTTGCCCTCATCGGTTGCCTTGGTTTTCTCGCCTATGGTTTTATCGGACTCGGTAAATTCATTGAAATATTTGTTCCCTGGGAACTTGTTCAGGATTATATCCCGTTTGATATCGCCCCTCAATATGTAGCCCATTTTTACGGGATCATCTTTACGCTCTTTGCCATGTTCTACTCCATACTGGGCGGGATGCACAGTATTGTATTGGGTGACCTGATCAAGTATGCGATCATGACCATTGGTTGTATTGCGATCGCCGCAATCGCCATGATTCATCTTCGGGGTAATACACTGAATGTGCCAGCCGGATGGAGTGATCCTTTTTTTGGCTGGAACCTGAATATGGACTGGTCAGGTATTGTCAATGAAGCCAATCAGAAAATAAAGGACGATGGATACGGTTTATTCGGATTGCTGTTTATGATGATGCTCTTTAAAGGCGTATTTGCTGCTGCGGCCGGCCCGGCACCAAATTATGACATGCAGAAGATCCTTTCTACCAAATCACCTAAAGAAGCATCCAAGATGACCGGCTTTGTATCCATCATCCTGCTGCCGGTACGGTATGCCATGGTGATCGGGCTCACTGTACTGGGATTGCTTTATTATAATCAGCTTAACCTGAGTAATGGTAACGGGGGGGTGGATTTCGAGCGCATATTGCCCGGTGCAATCAATAGTTTTCTGCCTGTTGGTATCCTTGGACTCGTGCTGACCGGATTGCTGGGCGCCTTTATGGGTACCTTCTCCGGAACCCTCAATGCCGCCCAGGCCTATATCGTCAATGATATTTATCTCAAGTATGTGAACAAGGATGCTTCTAACAAAAAGATCATCCGGATGAATTATCTCGTGGGGGTATTGGTAGTGGCTTTAGGTGTAATTCTCGGCTTTTTTGCCAAGGATGTAAACAGCATTCTTCAGTGGATCGTATCCGGGCTTTATGGCGGTTACATTGCTTCCAATGTACTGAAATGGTATTGGTGGCGGTTTAATGCCAACGGATTTTACATTGGTATGCTTACAGGTGTAACTGGTGCACTGGTCTTTTCAAGATTGTTCACCGGTATTGAATTTCTCTATTATTTCCCTGTGCTCTTCCTGCTCTCTGTGGCCGGCAGCCTGATCGGTACGTTTACCGCACCGCCAACAGATGCAGAAACGCTTAAAAAATTTTACCGGACGGTTCGCCCCTGGGGCTTCTGGAAACCGGTACACGCTATGGTGGTGAAGGAAGAACCTGGTTTTGAACCCAACAGGCGGTTTAAACTGGACATGTTTAATGTGCTGCTGGGTATCATCGCGCAGTTATGTATGACGGTGTTACCCATGTATGTGGTTCTATCCATGCACCTGCCCTTACTGATTACGATTTTAATTTTAACCCTGATTATACTCATCCTGAAAAAAACATGGTGGGATAAGCTGGAAGATTGATCACTATAATTCGAGCAATATGCGTAACAATTTCTACAGTCGACTCGCCAGACTGGAAAAAACACATGAGGAGCTGGTCGCCAGACAAAATGAAAGAGAGGCAGCGGAAAAAGGAAACGGGATTGTCGACCGGTATAAATACCCGGTGCTCACTGCCGCACATACCCCCGTTTTTTGGCGGTATGACCTGAATCCGGATTCTAATCCATACCTGTTACAACGTTTTGGAATCAATGCCGTATTAAATCCAGGCGCCATCAAGTGGAATAATAAATACCTGCTGGTGGCCCGCGTGGAAGGAGCCGACCGTAAATCATTTTTTGCCGTGGCGGAAAGTCCGAATGGAACTGACCAGTTTAAATTCTGGGACTACCCGCTACAAATGCCTGAAACCGATGAGCCGGATACCAACATCTACGATATGCGACTCATCGCTCATGAAGATGGATGGATTTACGGGGTATTCTGCACCGAACGCAGAGACCCTTCCGCACCTGCCACAGATCAATCAGCCGCAATTGCTCAATGCGGACTTGCCCGTACCAAAGACATGAAGAACTGGGAACGATTGCCCGATCTGAAAACCCAATCTCCCCAGCAACGAAATGTGGTTCTGCATCCTGAATTTTACAATGGCCGCTATGCTTTTTATACCCGTCCGCAGGATAAATTTATTGAAGCCGGAAAAGGAGGTGGTATCGGATTTGGCGTTTGCGACTGTATGGAAGGGGCGGTGATCAATGAAGAACAAGTGATTGACCCTAAAGTATATCATACCGTGTATGAAATGAAAAACGGCCTGGGTCCCGCACCTATTAAAACTTCACAGGGATGGTTGCACCTGGCCCATGGTGTTCGCAATACTGCAGCCGGTTTACGGTATGTGCTGTATATGTTCATGACCGACCTCTGCGATATTACCAGGGTGATCTATAAACCAGCCGGCTATTTTATGGCACCGGAGGGCGAAGAACGGACCGGCGATGTATCCAATGTGGTGTTCAGCAACGGATGGATTGCGGAAGATGATGGTAAGGTTTTTATATACTATGCCTCATCTGATACCCGGATCCATGTGGCGACCACCAGCATAGAAAAGCTGCTGGATTATGTGATGCACACCGCACCGGATGAATTCAGTTCAGCCGCCTCTGTGAAAACACTGACACAGCTGATTGATAAAAACTTATCAGAAATGACCGTTGAAACCGGAAATAAACCGGAGGCAGGAGTGGCCCGATGACCTATACCATGGAACATATCAATCCGGGAGCCCGTTATTATTTTCACCAGGAATTGAAGGCTGAACTGGATGTGATCCTGAATTATTGGGCACAGCATTCTCCCGATCTTTCCCGGGGAGGTTTTTATGGTAAAATTGATAATGAGAATATACCCGATAACACTGCACCTGTAGGACTGGTCATGTGCAGCCGGATTCTCTGGGCTTTTTCAGCAGGGTCGGCGGTTACGGATAGTCTGCAACACCGCGAAACCGCAGACCGGGCATACCGGTATATACAGGATTTTTTTATCGATCACGAACTCGGTGGCGCTTATTGGTCGGTTCAGTCGGGCGGATCTCCGCTGGATACAAAGAAGCAGTTGTATGGACAGGCTTTTTGCATCTATGGGTTGGCTGAGTATTACCGCCTGACCACAAATCAACAGGCGCTGGATACAGCTATTGCACTTTTCAGATTAATAGAAGAACACGGATTTGACAAAGAAAAGAATGGATATATAGAAGCCTTTTCCCGTGACTGGTCAGCCCTCAGTGATCTGCGCTTAAGTACAAAGGATGATAATGAACGGAAAACAATGAATACGCACCTGCATGTCATTGAGGCCTATGCAAATCTTTATTCTGTCTGGCCAGACGATGAATTAAAGGAAAGGATCCGCAACCTGCTCTGGCTGTTTGACCGCTATTTTATCAATCATACGGATTATCATCTTCGTTTATTTTTTGATGACGACTGGAATCCTAAATCGGATCTGCAGTCTTTTGGTCATGATATTGAAGCAGCCTGGCTGTTGCAGCAATGCGCCGAGACTATTCAGGCGGGTGAACTGGTGTCAAGATTCAGGGAACTGGCAGTGCCGGTTACCAATGCGGCGGCTGAAGGCCAGGATAAGGACGGTGGTTTATGGTATGAGTATGCGCCCGCAGCGGATAAGCTTATCCGGGAAAAACATTCCTGGCCGCAGGCAGAAGCCCTCGTTGGTTTTTATAATGCCTGGCAACTGACCGGTGAAAAAAAATATTATCAGCACTGCCTGGAGACCTGGGCATTTATCCGGCAGTATATCCGGGATCATGCGCATGGAGAGTGGTACTGGGGTGTGTATGCGGATTATTCCTTGATGAAAGAAGATAAGGCCGGGTTCTGGAAATGTCCCTATCATAATTCCAGGGCCATGCTTGAACTGATGAAGCGAATTAATGTGTAAAAATCTTTTTTATGAAAATAGCCTACCGGTTTATTTATTTCAGCCTGCTGATTGGCTTACCGCTGATTAATACTTCCTGCAAAAAAAAAGCCGGCACAACCCCGCCACCCGTTGGCGATACAACAACCGTGAATCCACAGGTGGATCCGCCCCTTGCCAATACGATTGGTTTTTTTATGGATGACTGGCAGCCCCGGACCTTCACTGTTCCCACTACCTTTACGAATACAACAGTTCCGGCCGCAGCAGGTGTAACGGTCACGGTTGACCGTAGTAATGTATTGACCAAGGTGCCCCGTTCATTTGCTTCCAATAATGCCAATTTATGGATGGGACAACTGGTGACCGAAACCAGCCTGATGACCCATATCACCAACCTGCATCCTCACCTGATTCGGTTTCCCGGGGGCAGCATCAGTGATGTTTTTTTCTGGAATGCCCTGCCTAATACCCCTCCATCAGATGCGCCCGCGCAATTAGTGCAGGATAACGGTACTTCGGTGGCCGCCGGATTCTGGTATGGAAAAAATACAGACAGCTGGACTTTTTCTGTGGACAATTACTACAGTATGTTGCAACAGACCGGGAATAAAGGGATGATCACCATCAATTACGGGTATGCCCGTTATGGAACAGGTGCCAACCCGGTTGCCCGTGCAGCACACCTGGCTGCTGACTGGGTGCGCTATGATAATGGCCGCACTCAATACTGGGAAATCGGCAATGAAAATTTTGGCAACTGGGAAGCAGGCTACCGTATTAATACCGCAAATAATCAGGATGGACAACCTGAATTTCTAACCGGTCAGTTATACGGACAGCATTTCAAGGTGTTTGCCGATTCAATGCGCAAAGCCGCACAGGAAATCAGTAAAACCATTTATATCGGAGCGGTCATGTCTGAATCAGCTCCGCTTTCCTGGTGGACGCCTACTGCCACTAACTGGAACAGCGGGCTCACTTCCGCTGCCGGTAATTACCCGGACTTTTATATCGTACACAATTATTATACACCATTTCAGACCAATGCCACAGCGGAAGTGATCCTGAACACGCCGGTTGAGGAAACACAAAAGATGATGGATTATGTAAGGCAGACTATATCGGGTGCAGGACTTACACAGAAACCGGTAATTCTTGGAGAGTGGAATATCACTTCTTCCGGATCAAAACAGCAGGTATCTCATGTAAATGGTCTGCATGCCGTGATGGTTCTCGGGGAATCGCTGAAGAATAAAATAGGGATGACCGCCCGCTGGGACCTGGCCAATGGCTGGAGTAATGGCGATGATCATGGTATGTTTAACCAGGGAGATGAGCCGGATGGGGTACCAAAGTGGAATCCAAGGCCGGCTTTCTATCACATGTATTTCTTTCAGCAATACCTGGGCGACCGGTTAGTCGCTGCCAGTTCAACTAACGCGGATGTGATTAGCTATGGTTCTTCATTTACTTCGGGTGAGACCGGGGTGGCCATTATAAATAAAGCCGCTGATCCCAAGTCGGTGCAGGTGGATATAAAGAATTTTAAAAAAGGCACACGATTTTACTGGTACACACTGACCGGCGGCACAGATAATGGTGAGTTTTCAAGGAAAACACTCGTGAATGGGGTAGCTTCCGCATCGGCAGCAGGAGGGCCTGCCAATTACAAAGAGCTGAGTCCTTATTCCGGTTCAACAACCAATGGCATCAGGGTGGTGGTGCCGGGAAGAGCAGCGGTTTTTATGGTCGTATCTAAACAGTAACCCAACATGAGAAAAATATATTCTGCCGCACTCCTTTTTTTTGTTGCCGCAAATTTTTGTATGGCGCAGGAGCCAGGCTTTGTAAAAACGGCTGATGGACTGATCGTATACCCGGCTCAGTCTTCGCCTGGTAGCAGTAAAGCGGTACGGCTAAAAGTATACAATGACCGGATTATACGTGTCACAGCTGCACCAGAATTGTCATTTACAGATACAGAAAGCCTGACAGTCATAAAACAACCTGCGCAAACTGGGTGGGAAATTACAGCTGATAAAGATGTTGTCGTACTAAAGACAAAGGAATTGCTGGCGAAAGTAAATCGTGGTTCAGGGGCTGTTTCATTTTATGACCATGCCGGCTCGCCAATCCTCCGGGAACGGGAGATCAATGGAAAGAGCCTGCAACAGGTGATTGAAGAAGGTAAAATCCTGTACAGTCTCCGGCAGGTCTTTGAATCGGATCCGGAAGAAGCGTATTACGGCCTTGGTCAACATCAGGATGATAGCTGGAATTATAAAGGAAAGAAGGTGATTTTTTTCCAGAACAATACCGAAGTGGCCGTCCCGTTCCTGGTCTCCGTTAAAAATTACGGGATACTCTGGGATAATTATTCGTATAGTGAAGCAGGGGATGTACGTCCCATGCACCAGTTGTCCGCCTTGCAGCTCTATGATAAAAACGGAAACCCCGGATGGCTGACCGCCTCGTATTACAATGACAAGGGAAAGACGGATGATCTGTTATTTGAAAAAGCAGAATCGGAGATATGGTATCCCTATATGAATGATCTTTTACAAAGGGCGCCTAAGGAATTCAAACCTGCCAATGGAAAGATCGTATGGGAAGGCAGCCTGTCTGCAGAACTGTCCGGAAATTATGCATTCAGGTTTTCCTATGGGGGCTACCTGAAACTTACAGTCAATGGGAAAACTGTTTTCGACAAATGGCGTCAGGCCTGGAATCCGGGTACGGCCCTTGCCGATATCTACCTGGAAAAAGGGAAACGCAACCAAGTAAGGATTGACTGGATTCCGGATGGCGGGGAATCCTATGTTTCCGCGACATTTCTTCCGCCAGCACCGATTGAAGATGAACATACATTTAGTTTTCATTCTTCGGCAGGCCGGCAGATCGACTATTATTTTATTCAAGGAAATTCGTCCGATGAAGTGGTGAAAGGCTATCGGGAACTGACAGGGAAAGCACCGATCGTACCCAGATGGGCCATGGGCTTCTGGCAAAGCCGGGAAAGGTACAAATCACAGGAGGAAATCCTGAACACAGTTGCTGAATTCCGCAAAAGGAGAATCCCGCTGGATAATATTGTACAAGACTGGTTTTACTGGAAGGAAAATGACTGGGGCAGTCAGGATTTTGACCGTAGCCGTTTTCCCAATGCAGACAGTATGATTGAAGTAATGCATAAGAAGTATAATGCACAACTGATGATCTCCGTATGGCCCAAGGTTTACGAAAATATTCCAGTTTATAATGAGTTCAACAAAAACGGGTGGTTGTACACAAGGAATATCGCTGATCGTCAGAAAGACTGGGTGGGCCCCGGCTATGTATCCACCTTTTATGATGTATTTAATGAAAAAGCAAGGAAAGCTTTCTGGGATCTCTTGCAAAAAAAATTATACAGCAAAAAAGTGGATGCCTGGTGGATGGATGCCAGTGAACCGGATATACAATCCAATGTATCTCCCGAAAAAAGAAAACAACAAATGCAGCCCCTTGCCATTGGTACTGCAGCCGAATACATGAATGCTTATCCCCTGATGAATGCAAAAGGGATTTATGAAGGACAGCGTGGCACGGACAGTACAAAAAGGGTATTCCTGCTTACCCGATCCGCTTTTGCCGGATCACAACGGTATGCAGCCAGCATCTGGAGTGGGGATATTGGTGCCCGTTGGGAAGATATGCGTACGCAGATCAGTGCCGGATTGAATTATTCTATTTCAGGTTTGCCGTACTGGACACTGGATATCGGCGGATTCGCGACTGAAGTCCGGTACAATAAAGTACCTATGGCGCCAGCGGATGAAGAAGAATGGCGTGAGTTGCAAACCCGCTGGTACCAGTGGGGTGCCTTTTTGCCTTTGTTCCGTTCACATGGTCAGTTTCCGGTCCGCGAAGTTTTCAATATTGCCCCGGAAGATCATCCTGCCTACAAGAGCATGTTATATTATAATCAACTGCGGTATCGCCTGTTGCCATATACTTATTCACTGGCCGGACATGCCTATCATCAGGACTATACTTTATTGCGTGGCCTGGTGATGGATTTTGCTGCCGATAAGCAAACATGGAATATCGGGGATCAGTTTATGTTTGGTCCTTCATTACTGGTGGCACCTGTATATACGTATAAAGCAAGAACAAGAACGATGTATTTGCCGGCCGGTCAGGGTTGGTACGATCTTTATTCTGGCAAGTTCTATGAAGGCGGACAAACCATTAATTCAGCAGCAACCTATGAAAGAACCCCGGTTTTCATAAAAGCCGGATCCATCATCCCCACAGGTCCAGCCTTACAATATACCAGTGAGAAAGCCGCTGATCCGCTGACCTTATTTATTTACACCGGGAAGGATGCTTCATTTACCTTGTATGAAGATGAAGGAGTGAATTATAATTATGAAAAAGGAAAGTTTACCGAGATCCCCATTTCATTTAACCAGTCAACAAATACACTGACGATCGGAGATCGGACCGGTGGCTTTTCCGGTATGTTGAATTCAAGAACGGTCTTTATTAAAGTGGTCAGTGCGATGCAGGCTTTGCCTTTTGCATTTGACGGGAAGGATATGGGCCGCAAGATCGAGTATAAAGGAAAGAAAATAGTGATCAGGTTATAGCCTGTGCTGTTGCCTGTTACTGAAATATGAACTATTATGAAAGGATGGTTGCTCATTGGCTGCTTATGGCTGGCAGGTTTTTCAGGTTTGATAGCACAACAACAGACCTTGGTTCCAAGGACGAGGATTCTGATGGATACCGGCTGGCGTTTTGCATACGGGCATCCTAATGATGCATCCAGCGACTTTAATCATGCTACAGGTTATTTTTCCTACCTGGCAAAAGCATCCTATGGAGACGGTGCTGCCGGTACCCGTTTTGATGACAGGGCCTGGCGGATGCTTGACCTTCCGCATGATTGGGCAGTAGAGCTTCCTTTTGACAGCAAAGGAAGTCTCAGCCATGGCTTTAAAGCCCTTGGTCGCAATTTCCCGGAGAACAGTGTCGGATGGTACCGTAAACATTTTTTTATTCCAAAAGCGGATGAAGGAAAGCGGATCAGTATACAGTTTGATGGGGTTTTCCGGCAAAGCAGTGTATGGGTCAATGGTTTTTACCTGGGTACAGAGCCCAGCGGATTTACAGGGATGGAATACAATCTGTCCGAATACCTGAATTACGGTGGAGAGAATATGATCGCTGTCCGGGTGGATGCCACCATGGAAGAAGGATGGTATTATGAAGGGGCCGGGATCTATCGCCATGTCTGGTTGCAGAAAACAGATCCGCTGCATGTGATCACCCATGGCAGTTTTGTTAATCCGATTCCGGAAGGTTCCGATGCCAGGATCAGGGTGAGTACCACGTTGATCAATGAACAGTTGAAGGAAGCAGGATGTACAGTCCGATACAGTGTAATCGATGCAACAGGCAATACCGTGTCGGAGGCCGCGATCCGTGATTTTAACCTGGCACCCTGGCAGCAAAAAGAAATACAAGCCGAATTAAAAATGGCCGGAGCCCATCGCTGGTCATTAGATACACCTTATCTGTATACACTCGTTACAGAGATACGGAATGGGCAAACAATAAAGGATCAGCACCAGACGGTATTTGGTATCCGTTCGCTCCGCTTTGATCCGGACAAAGGATTCTTTCTGAACGACAAACCCATAAAAATTAAAGGCACTAACAATCACCAGGATCATGCCGGTGTAGGCACGGCCGTCCCGGATGCATTGATGGGATACCGTTTACGCCAGTTGATGAAAATGGGGGCAAATGCCTATCGCACTTCCCATCATCCGCCGGCACCGGAATTGCTGGATAGCTGTGATCGTCTCGGAATACTGGTGATCGACGAAAACAGGCTGATGGGGGTTACCAGTCATCATTTTGATTACCTGAAAAGACTACTCTTGCGTGACCGTAATCATCCATCCATAATCAGCTGGAGTATCGGGAATGAAGAGTGGGGGATAGAAGGCAATGAGCTGGGTGCTAAAATTGCACAGAGCATGCAGGCCTACGTAAAAACGATTGATACCACCAGGGCGATAACAGCTGCGATCAGCGGGGGCTGGCAACGAGGTATATCCAATGTGATTGATGTGATGGGGGTAAATTATGTTGGACAGATCAATACCGATCAGCATCACCAGGAATTTCCCAGGCAACCCATGTGGGGGACCGAAGAGGGAAGTACCCGCGCCACAAGAGGGGTGTATGAAAAAGATGATGCAGGCCATTTACTACCGGCCTATGATGCCAGGCCTTACCCGCATTTTAAATCAATAGAAGAAGGCTGGAAATATTATATGGCCCGGGATTACCTCGGCGGTATGTTTATCTGGACAGGTTTCGATTACCGGGGAGAACCCACTCCTTATGGATGGCCTACCGTTATCTCGTATCATGGCATGCTTGACCTTTGCGGATTTCCTAAAGATGTGACCGGCTATCTCCGGAGCTGGTGGACAAAAGATACCGTACTGCATTTACTGCCGCACTGGAACTGGAAAGGAGAGGAAGGAAAAGTAAAGGATGTATGGGTGTACAGTAATTGTACTGAAGTAGAGTTATTGCTGAACGGGAAAAGTCTCGGGAAGAAAAAAATGGAACCATTAGGACACCTGGAGTGGAAAGTGCCGTATAAGCCCGGCACGCTGCAGGCAATTGGATATATTAATGGCAAAAAAATACGGGTGACGAAACGGGAAACTGCCGGCGAGGCCAGTAAGGTTGTTTTAACGGCCGACAGGAATTTGATCCGCGCAGACGGAATGGACCTGTCCGTTATAACCGTTTCTGTTGCTGATGCAGGTGGAAAAATACTTCCGACAGCTGCGAATGGTTTTACCTTTGAGATCGAAGGTCCCGGACGGATAATTGGTGTGGGGAATGGCAATCCGGTTTCACTGGAACCGGAACGTTTTATTCCGTCTGTTCATGCGGTACAACCATACCTCGATAAGGAAAAAAAACTGATGGAATTACCGGATAGTAAATCCATGCTGGAGCCGGACTTTGATGATGCCACCTGGGAGCCTGCTTTTAAGGCAGACAGGGACAGTATGTTTGGCCGACAGGCAAAACTGGTAATCAGCCGTGGTCATTTTGTATTACCGGAAACCGATAGCACGACGGTATTCACTTATTTCAGCCGGAATATCGGTAAAGCCCAATCGGTGTATATTAACGGAGTAAGAATAGCTGCTGCACTAAATACAGATAGTGTCATCCGGCTCAGCCGGTCATTGATACGACCAGGGAAGAACAGTTTTGTGATTGTGGCCATGCCTTTTCTTAAAGTGTTTCCCTGGGATGAAGTAAATAAGGATCCGGGTATGATACAGTTGTATACGCCTGCCGGTAAATGGCAACGTAAGCTGTTCAACGGATATGCACAGGTGCTTGTGCAATCGACCGGCCAGCAAGGCAGGATAATACTCAGGGCCAGTGCAGCGGGATTGCCGGTGGCACAGCTGGAAATTGAGGCAAATTAAAATGGATTAATCAATTTGTAAAACAGGTTATATGAAAGCGAATATATTACTGGTCATTGGCAGTTTTTTTGCCTTTGTAGCCAAGGCACAGAAACAGGTACCCCCTGCAGAAGCACAAGCTGCAGCATTAGTTAAGAAAATGACACTGGAAGAAAAAGTGGGACAGATGACACAGGTAACCATGGCCGTATTTGCCAAAGGTGCCTGGGCCAATGAAGACGGAGAACTGGATCCGGTGGCATTGAAGAAAACAATCGTGGATTACAAAGTAGGTTCGCTGCTGAATACTACAGCCCACGCATTATCTGTAGAGAAATGGCGCAGTATCATGACGCAGATCCAGGATGAAGTAAAAAATACCCGGCTAAAAATACCGGTGATCTACGGACTGGATGCTATTCATGGCCAAACGTATACACTAAACTCCACCCTGTTTCCGCAGAATCTCGCAATGGCGGCTGCCCGTAATCCGGAGCTTGTCCGGCAGGCGGCAAAAGTAACTGCGATGGAACTGCGTTCATCCGGTGTACGCTGGAATTTTGCACCGGTGCTGGATATCGGTCGTCAACCCCTGTGGAGCCGATTTCCGGAAACCTATGGTGAAGACGTGTATCTGGTGAAAACACTGGGCGCTGCCGGTGTAAAAGCTTATGAAGAAGATGGGCTGCAAAATCCCACAGCGGTAGCCACAAGTCTCAAACACTACCTGGGATATTCCGCCTCCCGTAGCGGTAAAGACCGGACGCCGATCTATTTACCTGAAATAGAATTAAGGGAATATTACCTACCGCAGTTCCGTGAAGCGGTCCGCGCCGGTTCTGCCTCCGTAATGGTGAACTCCAGTGAAATCAATGGAGTGCCGGTTCATGCCAGTAAATATTTATTGATTGATGTATTAAGAAAAGAACTGGGCTTTGAAGGAGTGATTGTAACCGATTGGGAAGATATTAAACGGTTGCATGACCGTCACAATGTAGCGGCCACCCCACGTGAAGCCGTGGTAATGGCGATCAATGCAGGGATTGACATGAGTATGGTGCCCTCCGATTTTTCTTTTTATGACCTGCTGATAGAGGCAGTGAAGAAAGGGGAAGTGCCGATGAGCCGGATTGATGATGCCGTGAAGCGTATCCTGGTCATGAAATACAAAACCGGATTGTTTGAAAATCCCTATCCGGAACCGGCCAGCTTTGGCAATTTCGGTAAACCCGAATTTCAGCAATATGCACTCGACGCGGCCCGTGAAGCGATGACGCTGCTGAAAAACAATGATAACATATTGCCGTTGGCCAAAAATAAAAAAGTATTAGTGGCGGGTCCTGCTGCCCAGAGCATCAGTGCCCTGAATGGCTGCTGGAGTTATACCTGGCAGGGCAATGTCGATAAATGGTATCCGGCCGACAGTAGAACGATCTATCAGTCATTCGTGGACAAGATCGGTGCGGCCAATGTGATCACCACCACACAACCGGGTTTTGACAGTCCGCAGAACTATGATGTGGCCGCATTGAAAAAAGCGGCTGTTGGTGCGGATGTGATCGTACTTTGTATCGGGGAGAATGCCTATGCAGAAAGTCCGGGCAATACCCGCGACCTGGCCCTTCCCAAAGAGCAGGAAGACCTGGTGGTGGCAGCGGCGCTGACCGGTAAACCGGTGATCCTGGTACTTACGGAAGGAAGACCTCGTTTTATTACCAATATCGAACCTGCCGCCAAAGGGATTCTGATGGCTTACTGGAGCGGACGTAAATCAGCGGAAGCCATTGCGGATGTTTTATTCGGCGATTATAACCCATCCGGCCGGCTGCCTTTCTCTTATCATAAAAGCATGGGTGAGATCGTGCTCTACGACCGTAAACCGACTGAAGAAGTCCGCGAAGTGTTTAACGACAATATCAATACGGGGTATGATCCCCTGTATGCGTTTGGTCATGGGCTGAGTTATACCAGCTTCAGTTATTCCGGACTTACCTTAAGCAGTCCCATATTGAATGCAGCCGGATCAATAACAGTAACACTGCAGGTTAAAAACACCGGAAACCGGGCAGGCATGCACAGCGTGGAGCTTTATACACGCGATCTGTATGCGAGTATAACACCCAATATGCGTCGCCTGCGTGCGTTTCAAAAGATCAGCCTGCAGCCAGGCGAACAAAGAGAAGTCCGTTTTACGTTAACAAAGGAGGATCTCGCTTTTGTGAATGCACAATTAAAAACAGTAACTGAGCCGGGTGAATTTGACGTATTTGTCGGGGAGTTGAAAGCAAAATTCATGTATCAGCAATAAATGTATTGTATGATGAAGTCATTCCCCTATTTGCTGGGCTTTGTGTTGTTTTTTTTACTGACAGAAAAAGCCGGTGCACAGGTTTCGCTGAAATTTTATCCGGCGGATCATGCTTATATCCGCTATATGGGACGGGTTGATTTCAGTAACCCTAAACTTCCCCGGTTCTGGCAACCTGCCGTAACTATCAGTTTCCGTTTTAAAGGGAATGATGCTGAAATACTATTGAATGACGAACAGCTATGGGGCAGCAATCAAAACTATTTGGAACTGGTGGTGGATGGCAATGCTGTACGGTTGCAGACAAAAGGTAAGGCAGATACCTTGTCGGTTAAACCTTACCTGGGTGCAGGTAAAATACATGAAGTAATACTCTGTAAAAATACAGAAGCCAATATCGGTTACCTGGCGCTGGCGGGCATACGCTGTGAACAGTTAATAAAGCCAGCAAAGCAACCAACACGGAAAATAGAGTGTATCGGAAATTCCATTACCTGTGGCGCCAGCAGTGACCTCAGTGGCATCCCCTGTGGTAAAGGGAAATGGCAGGATCAGCACAATGCCTGGATGAGCTATGGGGCTGTAACAGCACGTACACTTAATGCAGAGGTGCATCTTTCCTCTGTTTCCGGTATCGGGTTGATGCACAGTTGTTGTAACCTGGAAATTCTGATGCCACAGGTTTATGATAAGATCAGTATGCGAAATGATACCATTCAATGGGATTTCAACCGGTATCAGCCGGATATTGTGACAGTATGCCTGGGACAAAACGATGGTGTTCAGGATTCCGCTGCTTTTTGCAACAACTATATCTCATTTCTCAAAACACTGAGGGGGTATTATCCAAAGGCAAAAATTCTCCTGCTGAGCAGTCCGATGGCCGATGCCAGACTTCGTGAATTTCTTCGCAACAGCCTGAAATCAGTCTTAGGTACAATGAAGACCGCCGGCGATAATAAACTGGCTATGCATGTTTTTGAAAAGTCCTATACCGGCGGTTGCGATTATCATCCATCAGTGGAAGAACATGCCCTGATTGCAAAAGAACTGACGGAAGTGATCCGGAAGTGGATGAAATGGTAGCCGTCCCGATGAAAAGTAGTCCCGATGATGTAGATTGCTGAAAAATTGTTTTATGTACACTGCCGCTGACAATAGATACACCAACATGAAATATAACCGCACCGGTAAAAGCGGTTTATTGCTACCTGCCATTTCGCTTGGCCTCTGGCATAATTTCGGGAATGCAGACCAATATGAGCATATGAAAGCGATCATCCTGGGCGCTTTTGACCTCGGGGTCACCCATTTTGATCTGGCCAATAATTATGGGCCTCCCGGCGGAGAGGCGGAGCGCAATTTTGGAAAAATGCTTAAAGAAGAGCTGTATGCATACCGGGATGAACTGATTATTTCCACCAAAGCCGGGTATTATATGTGGCAAGGTCCTTATGGCGAATGGGGTTCCCGGAAAAACCTGCTGGCCAGTTGTGATCAGAGCCTGAAGCGGATGGGGCTGGAGTACGTGGATATTTTTTATTCACATCGTCCTGATCCCAATACACCTGTGGAAGAAACCATGCAGGCACTTGACAGCATCGTCCGTAGCGGTAAAGCGCTTTATGCCGGGATATCCAATTACAATGCTGAACAGACACGCAAAGCAGCGGCTGTATTAAAAATGCTGGGTACGCCCTGTCTTATTCATCAACCCCGTTATTCGATGCTGGATCGATGGGTGGAAGCTCCCGGAACAGCCGATGGAAAATCATTATTAGATGTGGTGGAGGAAGAGGGGATGGGCAGTATTGTGTTTTCACCATTGGCACAGGGAAGACTTTCTGATAAATATATTAATGGCGTTCCCGCTGATTCAAGGATCGGACGTTCTTTGCCGAATGGAGCCATTCAGGAAAAGGACCTGAATGAGGCAATGCTCAACAGCATCCGCCAGCTGAATGCGTTAGCTCTTAATCGTGGACAAACCCTGGCCCAGATGGCAATTGCCTGGCTGCTGAAAGATCAGCGGGTTACTTCGGTCCTTGTTGGGGCCAGTTCCATCGGTCAACTGGAAAACAGTATAGATGCCCTGAAAGCACCTGCATTTGGCGCTGATGAACTGCAGCAAATTGAACAGATACTATCACAATAAAACTTACAGGACATGAAAAAGCTGGTTCTTACAGGGATACTACAGGTAATGGTACTTTATGTGGTTGCACAAAAATCAAAAACCTACCAGCTTTTTTCACCGGATCAGAAGAACAAAATAACTATTGTTGCAGGGAACACTGTTACCTGGACCGTTTCGCACAATGGGGTGGTGGTGCTGACTCCTTCGGCCCTGTCATTGGTTCAGGTAAACAATCCGCTGATAGCCGGGAATACAACGGTATTAACTGCAACGTATAAACGCTTGCTGGATACAATCCCGGCGGTTGCCTATAAAAAGGATAAAGTAATTAACCACGGTAATGAGCTGCAACTGGATTGCAAGGGGAATTACAGTATTGTTTTCCGGGCTTATAATGATGGCGTCGCGTATCGGTTTATTACTCGGTTTCCGGGTGGAGTGGTGATCAGCAGGGAAAGAGCTGAATTCAATTTTCCGGCGGATCCGGTTATTTACATTCCATTTACCAGTGACCTTCGGCAAAAGGAAAAGTACTCCTGTTCTTTTGAAGAATTTTATACTGAAACAAAGATCAGTGCTATGCCTCCGGACTCATTGGCTTATCTGCCCCTGATGATACAGGTTAATGATACCATGAAAGCGGTACTGCTTGAAGCGGATGTGCAGGACTATCCCGCTATGTTTATACAAAAGGGAACAACTTTGCCAACTGGTCTGTTCGCCGCTCATGCACCTTATCCGGCCATGGAAGCTACGAAGGGTGTCTATGGGATTAATTATGCGGTTACACAACGGGAAAGTTTTATTGCCAGAACAGAGGGAAACCGGTCTTATCCCTGGCGCGTGATGGTGATCAGTGACAATGACAGGGAACTGCTGGATAATGATATGGTGCAACGATTATCAGCAGCTTCCCGTATCGCAGATCCTTCCTGGATCAAACCGGGTAAAGTGGCCTGGGACTGGTGGAATGACTGGAATATTACCGGCGTGGATTTTAAAGCCGGGATCAATACACCTACTTACAGGTATTACATTGATTTTGCTGCGGCCAATAAAATAGAATATGTAGTACTGGATGAAGGCTGGAGTGACGACTGGGACCTGAATAAACTCAATGAACGGATCGACCTCAAAGAATTGCTCGCTTACGCAAAACAAAAAGAGGTAGGTCTGATCCTCTGGAGCACCTGGTATGCATTGTTGCAGGATATCGATGGTCTTTGTGCCAAATATGCGGCCATGGGTGTAAAAGGATTTAAAGTGGACTTCCTGGACCGCAATGATCAGAAAACAGTGGCCTCCTGTTATGAAATAGCAAGGATTGCTGCCAAACATCACCTGCTGCTCGATTTTCATGGCATGTTTGCTCCGCAGGGACTGCAACGCACGTGGCCCAATGTGGTGAACTTTGAAGGGGTACGGGGCATGGAGTATATGAAGTGGAGTGCCGATGACCGGGTGCCGGAGCATGCCGTGCGGCTTCCCTTTATCCGGATGATGGCCGGGCCAATGGATTATACACCCGGTGCAATGCGTAACCGTACCCGTAAGAATGCCGTACCCAGTAACAGTCTGCCACAAAGCCTGGGCACGCGCTGTAACCAGCTGGCCATGTATATCATTTACGAAGCACCATTACAAATGCTGGCAGATAATCCCACGATATATAAAAAGGAACAGGAATGCACTGATTTTATAGCCGCGGTGCCCACCACCTTTAATGAAACAAAAGCCCTCGATGCAAAATTCGGCGAGTACCTGATAATGGCCCGGAGAAATGAAAACAACTGGTATGTGGGCGGCATGACAAACTGGAAAGAACGTGATCTGACCCTTGATTTCTCTTTTCTGCCGGACGGTCTTTTTACCGCGGAAATTTTCCGGGATGGGATCAATGCTGACCGGGATGCCACCGATTATAAGCGGGAAACAATACGGGTTAACAAAACCAGCCAGTTTAAAATGCATCTTGCACCCGGTGGTGGTTTTGCATTGCGGATCCGGCCTGAAACAAATTAAATATTGATGGTATGAAAAAATTACTGTTTGTTGGGTTGTGCTTATTTATTGTGTCAGCCGGAATCGCACAGCCCGTAAAACAATATGGTGCATTGGCTGTTGAGGGAACTCAGTTGTCCGCAGCAAACGGGGAACCGGTTGTTCTTCACGGCATGAGTTTTGGCTGGCATAACCTCTGGCCCCGGTTTTACAATAAAGGGGCCGTGCATGAACTGGTAAAGAAATGGAATTGCACCGTAATCCGGGCCTCGATGGGGATTGAATTAAATGACAGTGGTTATCTCAAAGCGCCGGCCCGTTCTGAACAACTCATGCGGAATGTAATTGATGCCTGCATCAAAGAGAATGTCTATGTGATCATTGACTGGCACGATCATAATCTGCACGAAAAAGAAGCCATTGCGTTTTTCAGCCGGATGGCCGCAGACTACGGAACTAATCCGCATGTGATCTACGAAATTTTTAATGAACCTGATTATGAGACCTGGCCGGAAGTTAAAAACTATTCGGAAAAAGTCATAGCGGCTATCCGGGAAAAGGATCCGGATAATATCATTCTGCTGGGAACACCCCGCTGGGACCAGGATATCCATTTGGCTGCAGCTGATCCGGTAAAAGGCTTTAGCAACCTGATGTATACCATGCATTTTTACGCGGGTACTCATAAGCAATGGCTGCGGGATCGTACAGACGAAGCCATCAAAGCCGGTTTGCCCGTATTTGTCTCAGAGTGCGCGGGTATGGAAGCAACCGGAGATGGTCCGGTTGATCATAAAGAATGGGAGGCTTTTGTAAAATGGATGGACAGCCGCAAACTCAGCTGGATTGCCTGGTCAGTTTCAGATAAAAAAGAAACCTGTTCAGTATTATTGCCTGCTGCCAGATCCGGGGGAAAATGGAAGGGAAAAGTGATAAAAGAATGGGGGCAATTGGTCATGCGTTACCTGGCTGTATACAGGTAAATCCGTATGCGTAGAACTCCCCGGATTACGGTAAGATATTACGGTCTGAAAAACAGGTTTTTGCTATTGACCCGCAGCAACAAGTCTCCTATTTTTGTCCATTAATTCGACACTATGAAAGGAAGAATCCTGATTGTACTGATCATTGCCGTAATTGTTTTTGAATCCTGTGGCCGCGTAATGACCCCTTACCAGGCAGCCAATAATCCGCGTGGTAAAAAATGCGCCGTTATCCGTTAAGGTTTTAATCTCCTCCAAATACATTATTCACCGCGCCTTCAAGCATCGGGAACTTCTCGACCACAAAATTTTTGATGGTGGAGATGGCTTTCTTTGCCTGTTCGTCGGTCAGTCCGGCTTCGGCTTTCAGTTTTTCAATTAATTCCTGCATAAAATATTTTTAATTGACCAAAAATAAGAAAGGCCCGGCAGTAACCGGACCTTTTGAACTTTTAAACCTGTTAACTTTTCAACCTCACGTTACGCCACCTTCAGCAGACTCAGCTTACTCTTATCAAATTTCCTTTTTGCATACTCCAGGTCCAGCACAAACTGCGTTTCACTGGAGGATGGTAATTCATACATGGCATCTGTCAGAATACCTTCACAAATGCTGCGGAGTCCACGGGCGCCTAATTTAAATTCCATGGCTTTTTCCACCATAAAATCCAGCACATCATTTTCTATACTCAGTTCAATGCCTTCGAGTTCAAACAGTTTACTGTACTGTTTAATGAGGGCATTTTTAGGTTCTGTCAGGATAGCCCGCAGTGTTACGGCATCAAGCGGATCCAGGTGGGTGACCACGGGCAGACGACCCAGTAATTCAGGAATCAGTCCGAATGTTTTCAGGTCGGTGGCGTTTACGTAACTCAGCAGGTTTTTCTTCATATTATCCTGCAGTTCCTTATCCACATTGAAACCAATGGTATTGGTTTGTACCCGGCGGGCAATGATTTTATCAATGCCATCAAAAGCGCCACCACAGATGAAGAGTATGTTCTGGGTATTGATTTTGATGAGTTTTTGTTCGGGGTGTTTACGCCCTCCCTGTGGTGGAACCAATACGTCCGTTCCTTCGAGGAGTTTAAGCATACCCTGCTGTACCCCTTCCCCGCTGACATCACGGGTGATGGAGGGGTTGTCGCCTTTACGGGCAATTTTATCAATCTCGTCGATATAGACAATGCCGCGTTCAGCAGAAGTGACATCATAGTTGCACACCTGGAGTAAACGGGTGAGTATGCTTTCCACATCCTCGCCCACATAACCGGCTTCGGTGAAAACAGTGGCATCCACAATGGCAAAAGGTACATTCAGCATCCGGGCAATACTCTTGGCCAGCAGGGTTTTACCGGTACCGGTTTCCCCTACCATAATGATATTGCTTTTCTCAATCTCAACTTCATTGCCGTTATTGAGATCGGCTACTTTTTGCTGTAAACGTTTGTAGTGATTATATACGGCAACAGCCAGAACTTTTTTGGCTTCATCCTGGCCAATCGCGTATTCGTCGAGGAATTTCTTGATCTCAATCGGCTTCTTTACGGTGAGTTTGAAAGAAGAGCTGGAGCGGTCATCTTTTACAGTCAGTTCCTGTTCGATGATCTCCCGGGCATGTTCTACACAATTCTCACAAATATGCCCTTCCTGGCCTGCAATCAGGATCTTTACTTCATCGCGGCTTCTGCCACAAAAAGAACAATGTAATGGGTTTTTTGCCATGGTGCTTAACCTTATCTTAACCTTAAACACAAATCCGGTCTCAGGTAATATACAAAAATATAAAAAACCGCCGGTAAAAGGCGGTTTTTATTTACAAAAATAGTGCAAAGTACTTACTTATAATAGGTTAGAGCGAGTCAACCAGGTGGTCCGCGATGCCATATTCGATCGCTTTCCGGGCATCCATCCAATAGTCGCGGTCAAAGTCCTTCATGATCTGTTCTACTGTTTTTCCACAATTTTTAGCCAGGATCGTGGCCCCGATCTCTTTGACCCGGCGGGTTTGCTCGGCCTGAATCTCCAGATCCGTACTCACTCCCTGAATATGTCCGCCCAGTGAAGGCTGGTGTATCATCACTTCCCCATGCGGAAAAATATAGCGCTTCCCTTTAACACCACCACTCAGTAATATACTGCCCATAGAGGCCGCCAATCCCATGCAAATGGTACTGACCGGACTTTTAATCATCTGCATGGTGTCATACATGACCATGCCGCTGGTGACCACACCACCCGGACTGTTGATATAGAATTTTATCTCTTCACCAGGTTTGTCGGCATCCAGCAGCAGGAGTTTGCTGACCACGTCTTTGGCACTTTTATCATCAACTACACCCCAGAGGTATACCGCTCTTTTTTCAAAGAAATAACGCTCCAGTTTTTTATTGAACATCCCCAGGTCACTTTTGGGGGCTTCGTCTTTTTCATCTTCATCGTCCATTCTCCAGTTGGAGTATTGGTAATTATTACGGTTCATTTTTCTGTATTAATAAGTAATGAATTAGTCTTTTTTCTGTTTGCGGGGATTGGTCAGCAGCACTTCATCCACCAGTCCGTATTCTTTGGCCTCGATCGCGGTCATCCAGTTGTCGCGGTCAAAATCCTTTTCTATTTGTTCGAGTGATTTACCCGTGTGGTTATTCACCACTTCATAAAGTTCTCTTTTCAGCTTCCGGATCTCATTGACCGTGATTTCAATATCACTGGCTTGTCCGCCTATCGCTCCACTGGGCTGGTGCATCATAATCCGGGAGTGTTTCAGTGCCGCACGTTTACCATTGGTACCCGCGCCTAGCAGGACACAGGCCATGGATGCCGCAACTCCGATACAGATGGTGGCAATATCCGGGCTGACATACTGCATGGTATCATATACACCCAGACCGGAATATACACTGCCACCCGGACTGTTGATATACATATTGATATCACGTGAACGGTCTGTTGAATCCAGGAACAACAACTGGGCTGTTACAATATTCGCCACTTCATCATTGATCGGGTAACCCAGGAAGATAATACGGTCCATCATCAGGCGGCTGTATACATCCATAACGGCCACATTCATCGAACGCTCTTCAATGATATTCGGGGTCATCGCTGTTACCAGCTGGGAGGCATAACTGTTCAGGGTATTGCTGGACATACCACGGTGCTTAACCGCATATTTTTCAAATTCCGAATTAAATGTCATGTTAAGTAAGTTAATAAGTTAACAGGTTTACAGGTTGAAAAGGGTAAACCCTTTCTTAGCAGGTTCTGTGCATCAAATATCCGTCCAAATGGCGGAATTGCAAAATCAATGACGGAATGACAGGGAGGGGGAGTCAAAAGTAAAAAGTCAAAAGTATAAAGGGTTGTTTACAGCAGTAAAGTAATTTCCAGCCTGTAAAGACTTTTCCAGTAAAGATTTTTTACTTTTTACTTTTGAATTTTTACTTTTCTGGCTTCATTAAGAAAGAAAAAAACCCGGAATTCCGTTCTTTCGAACCGTTCTTCCGGGTTAGTTTATTCAGTTTTGACGAATTTTCTGTAATCCGTTTCACACCTATTAGTGGTGATGATGCTGATGCTCTTCCACCATTTTGGTAAAGTCATCGGCCGTAATATCAATATCGGCGGGTTTTACCTGGCTGGCCGCCCATTCAAACATTTTCTGGGTCTGCAGGCGGTTATAGGCATCCTCCACATATTTGCGGTCCTTCATCATTTTTTCCACATAGTCATTTACCCAGGGTTGGTCGTCAGCCAGATTGGCACCGCCCATATAGCTGAATAATTGCTGTTTGGCAAAAGCGCGTAACTCCTCCGGATTCACATCAATTGCATTTTCCTGAACAATTTTTTCAGAGATAAGCGTCCATTTCAACTGGCTCAGGAATTTAGGGAATTCTGCTTCTACTTCTTCATCGGTCTTGGGTGCTTCACCCTGTGACTTCACCCATTTTTTCAGGAATCCTTCCGGAAAATCAATGGATGTCTGGTCGGTCAGGATATGAAATACCTGGTCATGAATCTGATTCATGGCCTGTCCGTTCCAGTAAGCCTGGATTTCTTCTTTGATCTTATTGCGGAAATCGGCTTCTGTCTTTACTTCCTGGTTGGGGTAGAGCTGGTTGAAAAACTCTTCATTCAGCTCTCTTTTTTCCAGCAGGCCTACTTTGGTAATCGCAATGTTGAAATAGCGATCGCCCGATGCCGGATCTGCTTTATCCAAACCGAGGTCCCCGGCAATCCACTCTCTTTCCTTCTCATCAAATGCATTTTTCAATTGCGCATTTTCAGTATCACCTGTTTTCCGGCCCATCCAGTTTTTACGGAAACCTGCTGCAAAGTATTTTACAAGAACGGAGTTGTCTTTTTTAATACCGCCTTCCACTTCATTTCCACTGGCATCTGTTTCAGTAAAAAGAACATTCAATACATTTTCTTCAGACTGAACAGCTTCCTCATCCTTCATATTTCCATACCGGTTCTGCAGGCGGTTGATCTCGCTGTCAATCATCTCATCTGTCACCGTTACCACATACCGGGTGGTTTTCACCGTACCCAGGTCAGGCAGATTAAAAGCGGGTTTCATCCCCACTTCAAAATGAAAAGTATAATCGATCGGATTATTGACATCCAACTGGCTTAAATCGTCATTCAGGGGAAGGGGCTGGGCAAAAATATCCAGCTTTTCATTTTGCAGGTAACCGATCAGTTCGCGGTCCACTGATTTCAGTACTTCATCTGTAAACAGGGAAGGACCGTACATTTTCTTAATGAGTCCGGCAGGAACCATGCCTTTCCGGAAACCCGGAATATTTGCTTTTTTGCTATACTCTTTCAGCGCTTTTTCAAACGTCGGAAGGTAATCTGTCTTTTCCAGTTTTACGGTCAGCTTCTCATGGAGCTGGCCGATGTTTTCTTTCGTTACTGTAGCCATTTTGTTAAGTTGATAAGTTTACAGGTTGACTGGTTGATAAGCCAGGTTCCTTACTTGTTAACCTTTTAACTTATCAACCTGTCAACTTTCTTTCTACTGGTCCGGATGGAGGGACTCGAACCCCCACACCTTACGGCATCAGATCCTAAGTCTGACGTGTCTACCAATTTCACCACATCCGGGGAGAACTAAATTCCAAGAAACAAGAACCAAGATGCCAAAGAAAAATCAAGAAACAAGATCCAAATAAGTATCCAAACTGTTCCTCAGCATGCTCCCTGAATCATTGGAATAATCACTACCTTATAGGAATTAAGAATTTCCAAATCCGATTTTCCGCCACATTCGAAACCTGATTGATTCCTCTTCTTTCAACAACCTCCAACTCTCCAACCTCCAACTCTCCAACCTCCAACCTCGAACCTCGAACCTCGAACCTCGAACCTCGAACCTCGAACCTCGAACCTCGAACCTC
>DAORKK010000011.1:0-5549 GCA_035439525.1 Chitinophagaceae bacterium | reverse complement strand
GAACTCTTTCCTAAAGGGCTGCAAAGGTAGGGCATTTCGGCCAATGGCAGGAACAGGGAGTGGGACTTAATTTCAGTCAATTTTTGCGGTCTGAAACCCTTTTTTGCTTATTTTAAAAAAAAACGATACGTTTGATTGCTTGCCGCGATGAATCCATCCGGTGAAATACAACTGAAGGCTCGGTCTTCTCCCTTTAAAATTTGAATCCTGGAATTACTGGTGCGTAAACCCGTGCCAAACCGATAACTGCAACCAAACTAACTGTAAATGAGAAAGTTCTGTCTACTCCTCTTGGGGTACATGGCCTGTTTTTATGCTATTGGCCAGAACCCCGCCACCACTTTTACGATTCAAAACCGCCAGATTCAGCTGCCCTGTGGTACCGCTTGTACCAGTATCAGTGCCCAGGTGCCACACATCAAAGAAACCAATGACTATGTGGTGACCACCCCGGCCTATATGCCTTTTGCTTATGTGACACCTGGTGGAATTGATGTAACAACCCTGATCAACGGGTCGTTTTATGACGACCAGTGGACTTCCAGAATTCCGGTCACTTTCCCGTTTTGCTATTACGGCATTACTTACCCGACCTTGCTGATTGGAACAAATTCAGCGATCACCTTTGATACCACCCGGGCTTCTACCAACAGTGGTTATTCGATCAGTTCAACAAATGGAGCAATTCCACGGACCAATTATGCCCCGTCGATGATCTTTGGCCCTTACCATGACATCGATATTGATGAACCCTCTGCCAATAAGCGGATTGAATACCGGATTGAAGGAACCGCACCAAAAAGAAGGTTTATTGTCAGCTATAATGAAGTACCTTATTTCGGTTCAGCCTGTTCCGGTAATATTGCCACGCATATGCTGGTGATGTATGAAAGCACCGGAATTGTGGAAGTATATATCAAAGACAAACCTTATTGTACCGGCTGGAACAGCGGAATGACCATCCTTGGAATGCAGGATCATACCCGCACTGCAGCGGTGGCCCCCTTTGGAAAAAACGCTACACTATGGGGAACCACCGGTATGGATTCCTGCTGGCGATTCACCCCCAGTGGCGGAACCTCCCGGTTAAAGTCGGCCCAGTTACTGGTGAATGGAACCGTGGTTGGAAATGCGGATACAAGTACTTTATCACCAGGCGTCCTTAACCTGAATTTTCCGAATGTATGCCCTTCAGCCGACAGCACGGCCTTTGAGTTACGGGTAACTTATGGCCAATGTAATAATTCAGCCAGTGATGTGGTTTTTTCAGATACCGTATTTGTAAAACGCGAACTGGCACCGGCACTGAGCTTTGCAAAAACAGACGCTACCTGTACCAGTACCGGTAGTATCACGATTACAGCCACAGGCGGGGGAGCAGCTGCAAAAGAGTACAGTATCAACAACGGTTCCAGCTATCAGGCAGGCAATCTTTTTTCAAACCTGGCACCTGGTACGTATACCCTGAAAGTCAGAAATGTGGGTTCTACCTGTGCTTCTGAATCACAGACAGCAACCATTGTGCTGAATGACAACCTTACACTTAATGCAGGTAGTGGAGGGACGATCTGTTTTGGCGCATCTTTTACACCTGCCATTTCAAGCAATGCAGCTTCCTATACCTGGACACCTGCAGCAGGTGTAAGCAGTACGGCAACGGCCAATCCAATACTGACACCGCAAACCACCACTACCTATACTGTTACCGGTACACTTGGTACTTGTACCAAACAAGGCAGTCTGACAGTTACCGTAGTGCCAGGAGCTGTGGCCAATGCAGGGGCGGATGCCATTGTAATTGCCGGTGACAGTTATCAGATCCAGGCTACCGGTTCCAATGGAACCTATCTCTGGACACCATCCGCCGGATTAAGTTCGGCCACTGTTCTGACGCCCAAAGCCACGCCAGCCGGTACCACCACTTATAGTCTGCAGGTGACCACTCCGCAGGGATGTATTGCCACCGATGACCTGACAGTAACTGTGATTCCTTATTGTATTAAACCCATGAATGCATTCACACCGAACGGGGATGGCATCAACGATCGCTGGCTCATTACCAATGGCAGTTGTCTCACCAAAGCCAAAGCACAGGTGTTTAACCGCTATGGAGCCAAAGTGTTTGAGTCAGGCGATTATAAAAATACCTGGGAAGGAATGTATGAAGGCAAGCCATTGCCCGACGGCACTTATTACTATGTGATTACGTATACACTTTTAAATGGCAGAACAGAATACCTCAAAGGCAATGTGACCATTCTGCGTTAATCCTTCAATTGAAATTGTATGAAAAGAAATTTAATACTTTGTTTTTTTGTCGCTGCTGCAACAACAACAACCGTTTCCGCCCAGCAGCTGATGACCGCTTCCTTGTATGATCAGCATGGTCATTTGTTTAATCCCGCCACCGCCGGTATTCGCAAAAGCGGTACCATCGGCGCTTCTTATCGTTCCATGTGGGAAGGTATTGATGGTGGTCCCCAAACCACCGTATTATTCGGATCGGGTTTTTTACAACAAGCCAGGATCGGAATCGGTGGTTATCTCTATAGTGACGTGACGGGACCCACGCGCCGTACCGGATTGCAGACCGCTTACGCCTATCACATCCCGTTAAAAAATGATGCAGGTTTCTCCATCGGACTCGAAGCCCGTTTTCAGCAGTTTTCCATTGATAAGGGGAAACTCCAGGAATCATTGGGGAATGACCCGGTGATGGGCACTTCAGAGAACCGGATCAAAGGGGATGCAGGACTTGGACTGGCCTATACCAGCCGTAAATTTCAGGCAGGCCTTTCCGTTAGTCAGTTGGTGCAGTCCAAACTGGATGTATATACCGGCAACCTCTCCCGCAATGAAGAAGCCCGTCTGTACCGCCATTTTTACCTGCATGGTCAGTATAACTGGCATCTGGATGGTGTTACAAAGATCATCCCCAATTTCCTCATGATCTACCTGCCCAATGCACCCACTGAGTTTCAGGCCGGAGCCCGCATTGAGCACAACGATATTTTCTGGTGGGGACTCGCTATGCGTTCACGCCAGAGCTGGATGCTCTCCGCCGGTGTGAAGCTGCAGAAGAAGTTCAACATCGGGTATTGTTTTGATATCTACAGCAGCCCGCTGAGTGTTTACGATAAAGGGGCCAATGCCCACGAGATCATGCTGCGGTATGATTTTCTGAAGTGAAGCAGGGGTTGAAAAGTTAACAGGTTAATAGGTTGACAAGGGGTCCGGTTTTAAGCCGGACCCTTTTTTGCTGTAAGGAGTATTAAGAGGTTTCAAAGGTTTAAGAGGTTTCAAAAGTTAAGTACACTTCCCTTATCACGCCCTCTTTTTACCTTGTTTAAACGCCTTTGACCTCTTAGCGCTCCCGCAGGGTCTCTCTCAAGTTTTTTTTCACTAAATTCGTAGACCGATGGAAACCGTTGCACAGCTCCCGAAATATAACCTGAATGAGGAGGAAGAGAAGAAACTCATCCTCCGGGAATACCGTTCCCTGCTGAAAGTCATAAAGAGCAAGCTGAAGCCAGGCGATAAAAAACTGGTGCGTACCGCATTTGAAATGGCGGCGGAAGCACACAAGACAATGCGTCGCAAAAGCGGGGAACCCTATATTCTCCATCCGCTGGCCGTGGCCAAAATCTGCGCCGAAGAGATCGGGCTCGGGGTTCGTTCCACCATCTGTTCTCTCCTGCACGACACGGTAGAAGATACCGATATCACGTTGGATGATATCAAACGCGAATTCGGCGAAGAGATCACCCGGATTGTGGACGGACTGACCAAAATTGCCAATGTGATTGATGTAAATGCTTCACAACAGGCCGAAAATTTCAAAAAAATACTACTGACCCTCACGGATGATCCCCGGGTGATCCTGATTAAGCTCTCCGACCGGCTGCACAATATGCGGACCCTGGACAGTATGAAAAGGGAGAAGCAGCTGAAGATTTCCTCGGAAACGGTTTATATCTACGCGCCGCTGGCCCATCGGATGGGATTGTATACCATCAAGACCGAGATGGAAGATCTGGCCATGAAGTACATGGAACCGGAAACGTATAAAGAAATAGCCCGCAAACTGGCCGAGACCCGGAAAGAGCGTACAAAATACATTAACGAGTTTATTAAACCTATCCGGGAAAAACTGGAGAAAGCCAATCTGCCGGCTGAAATTTATGGCAGGCCCAAGAGCATCCATTCCATCTGGAACAAGATGAAAAAGAAAGGGGTGGAGTTTGAAGAAGTGTACGATTTGTTCGCCATCCGGGCCATTCTGGATTCGCCCACGGAGAAAGAGAAAGAAGATTGCTGGAAAGTTTATTCGATGATCACGGATGAATACAATCCGTCTCCTGAACGGTTGCGCGACTGGCTCAGTAATCCCAAAGCCAATGGGTATGAAGCCCTTCATACTACGGTAATGGGCCCGCAGGGAAAATGGGTGGAAGTACAGATCCGTACCCGCCGGATGAATGAGATCGCTGAAAAAGGACTGGCCGCTCACTGGAAATATAAAGAAGGAACAACCGACGAAAGCCGGTTTGACAAATGGTTCCAGCAGATCCGGGAAGTGATCACCAACCAGGAAGCAGATACGATCGATTTCCTGCAGGATTTTAAAACCAGTTTCCTGGCAGAAGAAATTTATGTCTATACGCCCAAGGGCGATGTGAAAATGCTGCCCGTCGGATCCACCGCACTGGATTTTGCTTTTGCCATCCATAGTGCCATCGGTGTAAAAACCATTGGGGCCAAAGTCAATCACAAACTGGTACCCATCAGCCATAAGTTGCATAGTGGCGACCAGGTGGAGATCATCACCAGTAATAAGCAGAAAGCGTCAGAAGACTGGCTGAGCTTTGTGGTTACGTCCAAGGCCAAGGGCCGTATACGGGATGCCTTAAAAGAAGAGAAGCGAAAAGTAGCCGATGAAGGCAAGTATACGGTGCAACGGAAACTGGAGGGGATGGGGGCGCATATGTCGCAGCATAACCTGGATGAAATTGTACAATGGTATAAACTGGGATCTAATCTGGATCTCTTTTACCAGGTAGCCGTAAAGAATATCGATCTGAAAGAACTGAAAGAGTTTAAGGTTACGGGCGACCGCATCGAAGCACCGAAACCAGTTAAACTCCACAATGAGAAACATGAGTTTCTGCCGCATCATGTAACTGGTAAGAAAGATGCGGAGCTGGTGATTTTCGGGGAGAGCAGTGACCGGATCGTGTACAACCTGGCAAACTGCTGTAAACCGATTCCAGGTGATGACGTGTTTGGATTTGTGACCACCGGTAAAGGGCTTACGATCCACCGGACCAATTGTCCCAATGCCGCCAAACTCCTGGCCAATTACGGACACCGGGTGGTGAAGACCAAATGGGCGAAGAATAAAGAAATCTCCTTCCTCACCGGTATCAAGATCATCGGTATGGACGATGTTGGGGTGGTTAATAAAATTACCAACCTGATATCCGGTGAACTCAAGATTAATATCGCCGCTTTGACGATTGAAGCAAACGAAGGTTTGTTTAAAGGAAATA
>DAORKK010000010.1:37063-43827 GCA_035439525.1 Chitinophagaceae bacterium | reverse complement strand
GATCCGTGTGATCCGTGGCTTGCCTTTCTGTATTCTTTCGTGCCCATTCGTGTCAATTCGTGGCCAACCCATTTGCCGCAGGCAAATCCCCTTTGAGGCCTTTTAGGATTTCAGCAACAATTCTCTGGCTCAAACCGTGTAAGTTTGCAGCTGCATGCGCAACCGAATTTTCATATCCGCTTTTTCCGCTCTCGCCCTCCTGTTTTCTACAGTGATCAATGGCCCCGGCTGTGCCAATATTGTACCCCCGCAAGGAGGACCGAGAGATACGATTCCCCCGGTATTATTAAAATCCAATCCCGGCGACTCTGCGGTGAATTTCACTGGCAATAAAATCGTCTTCACGTTCGATGAATTTATGGACGTGCAGGATATCCAGGGCAATCTGCTGGTATCGCCCATGGCAAAGATCAATCCGGTAGTGGACTTTAAACTACGGGAAGTCACCGTGAAACTCAAAGATTCACTGGAAGCCAACACCACCTATACCCTTGACTTTGGCAAGGCATTAAAAGATATCACCGAAGGGAATATCATTAAGGATTTCAGGTTTACCTTTTCCACCGGTGCCTATATCGATTCCCTGGAACTGAAAGGCAATGTACTCATGGCGGAAACGGCCAAGCCGGACAGTACGATGATCGTCTTGCTCTACACCAATAAAGATGATTCTGCCGTGGTAAAAGAGAAACCTAAGTACATCGCCCGGCTGGATGGAAAAGGAAACTTTCATTTTAAAAACCTGCCGGCCAAAACCTTTTATATCTATGCCCTGAAAGACGAAGGTGGCATGCGCCGGTATATGAACGAAAAGCAGGCTTTTGCCTTTTCCGATTCAGCGGTTACTATGCAACTGAAAAATGAGCCCGTCTCCCTTTTTGCCTATGCAATAAAAGAAAAACAGGTGGCCGCGACCGATGATTTCGGGGCACCCGGCGGCAAACCCAAGCCGGGCACAGCGACTGAAAAGCGGCTGAAATTCCAGGCCAATATCACGAATAACCAACAGGATCTGCTAAGCGACCTGATCCTGAATTTTGAAACACCCCTTAAAAAATTTGACAGCACGGGACTTCGTTTATATACCGACAGCACTTACCAGCCGGTGACAGAACTATCCATGCTGACTGATAGCCTGGCCCGCACTATCACCCTGCGTACGACCTGGAAAGAAAACACGTTGTATAACCTGATCCTGGATAAAGAATTTGCGGAAGACAGCAGCGGCCGGAAATTATTTAAGACCGATACGATCAGTTTTATAACTAAGAAAAAAACGGATTACGGTACATTGAAGATCCGGTTCCGCAAACTGGAACTGGAAAAAAACCCGGTTGTACAGTTGGTCAATGGACAAGGCATTGTCAGTTCCTTCCCACTGAACGAAACTGAATTTAACCTGGCCATATTTAACCCTGGCGATTATGAGGTCCGTATTTTGTTTGATGCCAATAAGAACGGCAGTTGGGATCCGGGCCAGTTCTTCGGTACCCGCCGCCAGCCCGAAAAAGTAACCCTGATCGGACGCAAGATTACCATTAAGCCAAACTGGACGAATGAGTATGATATTGATGTGCAGTAGTGTGTCTTTGTCATGCTGAGCTTGCCGAAGCACCCTTCGACACGCTCAGGGTGACAACGTGCAGCCCCTGTCATGGTGAGCGTGTCGAACCATGACCAAACCTATACTTCATCAACTTTCACCCCACCCGACTATCTTTGCGCCATGCAATTTTCCTCTTCCTTATTAGAGAACGCGGTCAATGAGTTTGCCAAACTACCCGGTATTGGCAAAAAAACCGCGCTGCGGCTGGTGCTTCACCTGTTGAAGCAGGACAGCAAGGAAGTGAATCAGTTCAGTGAAGTAATGAGCCGGATGCGTTCGGAAATAAAATTCTGTCAGCGTTGTTTTAATGTGGCCGATGCTGATATCTGTTCTATCTGCGCCAATTCAGCCCGGAAGCAGGAGATCATTTGTGTGGTGGAGAGTATCCGTGATGTGATTGCCATCGAAAGTACCCAGCAATACAATGGCATATATCATATACTGGGCGGGGTGATCTCCCCGCTGGATGGAGTAGGCCCCGATCAGCTGAATATTGACTCCCTGGTAAACCGGGTACAAAAGGAAAAAACGGAAGAACTGATCTTTGCCCTGAACCCCAATATCCAGGGGGATACCACCATCTATTATATCCAGAAAAAACTGCAGGCATCGGCCATACGCATCACGACCATTGCCCGTGGTATCGCCTTTGGCGGGGAACTGGAATATGCGGATGAAATGACCCTGGCCCGCAGCCTTCAGAACCGCCTGCCGGTCGAAAAATACATGAGCCATTAATCTGTTTAAAAACAGGACTTTATAAAGAAAAGAAGCTGTGCTTCCCCCTACTTGTTTATTAAACTTATTAAATGTAATTTTGCATATCATTCAGGCGGATTTGTTTATTGTTCGGCCTGCCCCGGATCCCGGGAAAAAAACAGAACTAATAAACGGTACGGAACCCCCACCAGAGTTTCCCAACGTTTATAGTTCATAAACCATTAAGCATGAAGACAATCCATGATTGTTTACAAGAACGCATATTGGTCATTGATGGCGCCATGGGCACAATGATCCAGCGGCATAAACTGACTGAAGCGGATTACCGGGGCGAACGGTTCAACGACTGGCCCAGTGATGTTAAAGGAAACAATGACCTGTTGAATCTGACCCGGCCGGATATCATTACCGGTATTCACAAAGAATACCTGGAAGCCGGAGCCGATATTATAGAAACCAACACGTTCAGCAGTACCGTGATTGCTATGGCTGATTATGACATGCAATCCCTGGCTTACGAACTGAACGTGGCCGCAGCCCGATGTGCCCGTAAAGCTATCGACGAATATTATGCAGCGCATCCCGAAGCCGCTCCCGGTGAAAAATGGGTGGCTGGTGCTATCGGACCCTTGAATAAAACCCTCTCCCTTTCCCCCGATGTAAATAATCCAGGATTCCGGGCCGTTACTTTTGATGAAGTTGTCAACGCCTATTACGAACAGGTAAAAGGACTGGTGGATGGTGGAGTTGATCTCTTATTGGTAGAAACCATTTTTGACACCCTGAATGCCAAAGGCGCGATTTACGCCATCAAAAAATATTTCCGTGAACATCCGGAGCACCAACAACTGCCGGTAATGATCAGCGGAACGATCACCGATGCATCCGGACGTACGCTCAGCGGACAAACCCTTGAAGCCTTCTATACATCGGTAATGCACGCTAAACCTCTGAGTGTGGGCCTGAACTGCGCACTGGGTGCAAAGGAAATGCGGCCGCATATTGAAGAGCTTTCCCAGATCGCCGGTTGTTTTGTATCCGCCTATCCCAATGCCGGTTTACCCAATACCATGGGAGAATATGATGAAAACCCGGCAGATACCGGCCATTACCTGGAAGAATGGGCCAAAGAAGGATTTGTGAATATAGTAGGCGGCTGCTGTGGCACCACCCCTGACCATATCAAACATATTGCCGAACATGTAAAAACCATTAAGCCACGGGTACTGCCTGTGGTGGAAACCTCTTTAGCATGACGACACCTCAATACCTGATACTGCTCTCCATCCTTATACTCGTTGTAAATAACTTTTCCATGCTCCGGAAGTTATTTGTAAAAAAGAACTCATAGATGCAATCCACCACTGTTATTAAACCCTACCTGAGATTAGCCGGACTCGAACCCCTTGTCGTACGTCCTGAGACAAATTTTGTCAATATCGGTGAACGTACCAATGTTACCGGTTCTAAAAAATTCGCCCGGCTGATCCGGGAAAACAAATACGAAGAAGCCCTCAGCGTGGCCCGCCAGCAGGTGGAAAGCGGGGCCCAGGTACTGGATGTAAACATGGATGATGCCCTGCTCGACGGGGTACTGGCCATGACCACCTTCCTCAACCTGTTGCAGAGCGAACCGGATATCGCCAAGATTCCGATCATGATCGACAGTTCCAAGTTTGAGATCATTGAAGCGGGACTGAAATGTGTACAGGGAAAATGTATCGTAAACTCGATCTCCATGAAAGAAGGAGAAGCGAAGTTTATTGAACAAGCCATCATCTGCCAGAGTTATGGCGCGGCTGTGATCGTCATGGCCTTTGATGAAAAAGGACAGGCCGATACCAAGGCCCGCAAAGTGGAGATCTGCCACCGGGCCTATAACATCCTTACCAAACAGGTTGGATTTGATCCGCAGGATATCATATTTGACCCCAATATATTCGCCATCGCCACCGGCATGGAAGAACATAACAACTACGGCGTTGACTTTATTGAAGCCACCCGGGAGATCAAGGCACTCATGCCACTGACCAAGGTGAGTGGCGGTGTCAGCAATCTTTCCTTCTCCTTCCGGGGCAATGACCATGTCCGCGAAGCCATGCACAGCATATTCCTGCTGCATGCCATCCGGGCCGGTATGGATATGGGTATTGTGAATGCAGGACAGCTGGTGGTGTATGATGAAATCGAACCACAGCTCCGGCAGCTTTGCGAAGATGTGATCCTGAATCACCATAATGACAACAACGAAGCCACAGAGAAGCTGATCAGTTTTGCCGAAACGGTAAAAGCCAAGGGAAAAGTGGAAGTAAAAGACGAAGCCTGGCGGAATAATACAGTTGAAGAACGACTCAAGCATGCGCTGGTGAATGGTATCACAGACTATATCGACATTGATACCGAAGAAGCCCGGCTGAAATACCCCCGGCCGCTGGAAGTAATCGAAGGACCGCTGATGGCGGGTATGAATGTGGTGGGCGATTTGTTTGGTGCCGGTAAAATGTTCCTGCCCCAGGTGGTAAAAAGCGCCCGTGTGATGAAAAAAAGTGTGGCCTGGCTGACTCCTTTTATTGAAGAAGAAAAGAAAAATAATCCCAATGCCGCCCAGGGCAATGTACCCAAAGTACTGCTGGCTACAGTGAAGGGCGATGTGCATGATATCGGTAAGAATATTGTGGGCGTGGTACTCGGTTGCAATGGGTATGACATTGTCGATCTTGGCGTAATGGTACCTGCTGATAAGATCCTGGATACAGCTGAACGGGAGAAAGCAGATATTATCGGGCTGAGCGGACTGATCACGCCTTCCCTGGATGAGATGGTGCATGTGGCCCATGAAATGAAACGCCGTAACATGACACAACCCCTGCTGATCGGTGGTGCAACCACCTCCAGGATGCATACGGCCGTAAAGATTGCCCCGCAATACGACAACGGGGTGTTACATATTCTCGATGCATCGAGAAGCGTAACGGCCGTCAGCACGCTGCTGAGCAAGGAAAAGGATGTGCTGTTACAAAAAACACAGGAGGAATATGAAGCGCTGCGCCATCAGTTCCTGAATAAAAATAAAAAGGAGCTGATCGCTTACTCCGAAGCGGTCATTACCAAGGAATATTTTGACTGGAAAAACTATACACCGGTACGACCGGCGACAGACGGAGTGAAAGTTTTCAAAGGGTATGACCTGGCCACCATTGCCCGGTATATCGACTGGGGTCCATTCTTTATTGCCTGGGAAATGCCGGGACACTTCCCGGAAGTGTTATCGGATAAGATTTTCGGTACCGAAGCCAACCGGCTTTATGTGGATGCGCAGAAATTGCTGAAACAGGTGATTGATGAGAATTGGTTTACCGCGGATGGTGTGATCGGTTTCTGGCCGGCAAAAAGTAATAATGCCGATACCATTACTCTTCAGACAGATAAAGGAGAAGTAAAACTGGAAATGCTGCGGCAGCAACTGAAGAAAGCGGTGGGGCAACCCTCCTATTCCTTGGCAGACTTTGTTTGTCCGGCTGAACTGGGCAATGATTATATGGGTTCATTTGCCGTAACCATTCATGGCGCCAAACAACATATCGACCGTTTTGCGGCCGATCATGATGAATACAATAAAATATTAGTGCAGATCCTGGCGGACCGTATGGTGGAAGCTTTTGCGGAGTGCCTGCATGAACAGACCCGGAAGGAATTCTGGGGCTATGACAAAGAAGAGCAACTCAGTAATGTGCAGCTGATCCGTGAAGAATACAAAGGCGTGCGCCCGGCACCCGGTTATCCGGCCTGTCCGGATCATACGGAGAAGCTGAAGTTGTTTGAACTGCTGGATGTAACAGCGAATATCGGCATTACGCTGACCGAAAGCCTGGCGATGAATCCGCCTGCATCCGTGTGTGGCTGGTATATCGGGCATCCGAAGAGCCACTATTTCGGATTAGGTAAGATCGGTAAAGACCAATTGGAGGATTATGCCAACCGTAAAGGAATGTCGCTGGATGAAGCCGAAAAATGGTTGCGGCCAGTATTAGAATAAACAATGAAAAATCAAACATATACCGGTCATCCTGAAAAGGGTGACCGGTTTTTTTATGATGGATATCCTGTAATGAAACACCGGGCTTCGCCCTTGTGTAAAATTCATTCAACCCCGTTGGGGTTGCGGGGGTCATCCAAATGGCCGGACCCCGGGTTTCACCCGGGGCTATTAAGAGTTCAACCCCGTTGGGGTTGGCAGTAAGATCACCGGATACGGGCAAGTTAATTCCATGAAGTGCTTAATATTAAAATTCAGGTAACCTGCTTATCGGTTTCCCCAATTAAAATGAAAACCCGGATTGAATGACTGAATAGCCCGAAGGGCTTAAACTTTTAATAGCCCCGGGTGAGACAACCTGATAATTTAAATTGTATTTCCCGTCACCAGCCAATTGGTTCC
>DAORKK010000010.1:0-36963 GCA_035439525.1 Chitinophagaceae bacterium | reverse complement strand
GGTGAGACAACCTGATAATTTAAATTGTATTTCCCGTCACCAGCCAATTGGTTCCCCCAAATAAAATGAATACACGGATTGAATGACTGAATAGCCCGAAGGGCTTAAACTTTTAATAGCCCCGGGTGAGACAACCTGATAATTTAAATTGTATTTCCCGTCACCAGCCAATTGGTTCCCCCAAATAAAATGAATACACGAATGGAATGACTGAATAGCCCGAAGGGCTTAAACTTTTAATAGCCCCGGGTGAAACCCGGGGTATGGGACCTTAGTGATGCCCGCAACCCCGAAGGGGTTGAACTATTTTAATCCACATAAAAGCCAATCATGGGATTTCTTCAGCTACACCGGGAAATAAAACTATACATAGTTTGAACTACCTTTAAATAGTGAAACAATTAATCCTGTTTTTTGCACTAATCACCGGGTTACCGGTTTTTGCCCAGCACTTTAAAACCGATACATTTATTGTTCGGAACCGGGTACTAAACAAATTTGTAAAAAAATGTAAGGCGCTGGATACATTGGATTTTAACATGCAGGCCTATAACGGCCTGTATATGACACCCAGACCGGATGTTCATTTCCCGTTAAAATCCATTCGAAATAAAGAATATTCATTGCCATACAAAGGAGACCAATACCGGTTTGAAAAAGCATTTGGAATTTTTCCCGAAAATGAACTGTTAAAAACAATCGATCAATATAAAAAAAAGCATACAGATTGTTTCGACGCTTCATTCAGCGGCTATATTACAAAGAAGAAATGTATACTGTACCGCACTTCATGGTGCCCAACTGATGACGATGAAAAATACTTTATAAAAGTGGAAAACGGTTCGGGATTTTCCGGAGGAACCATTGCATTTGAAAAATTCATAACAGAAAAAATCAGTCCGCTGCAACTACTCACCCGTAACAATGAAGAATCCGTTTATTTCCTGATTGCCGTTATACTGAAAGACAGTACGCTGGGCGATATCATTACAAAGGATTCCGCACAGGTTGAAATGGCAAACGCGATAAAGCCTGTTTTGATGAATACAAAAGGTTGGGTACCCTATAATGCCAGTGGCCGTCCGGTTAAATCCTATCTTGATATTTTCATCCGCTTCCGCAAAAACGGAACAATCGAAGCAGATTTCTACCACTGAAGTTCCCGACTCCCGACTCTCTCCTCCCGACTCCCGACTGCCCCCCTACTCCTTCGTCCACAATCTATCATTCAATTTCAACTCATCAATAATTTCATAAACAATCTGAATGGTGGACCGGAACTGCTCCAGCCGGCTGAAATCATTCATCCGGAATACAGAAGGCTCAAAAAGTTCATGCTTCATCGGGATGGCGATGTGAATGTTGGTGTGCACAAAGGATATTGACGCATCAGCACTGGTCATTTGCTGCAGTCTCACAAGCCGTTCCATAAAAGAGGGTGTGAGGATATAACGAGCTTCCACCTGGTCATTGCTATACACAATAAACCGCTTTTCAAAATCAGAACTTTCCAGTTTTACCTTTTCGAGGCCAGAAGCAAAGGAAGTGAACAGCTTGTTCAGAAAATTCAGCTGGGGTTTGTTTTCGCTCCAGACATAGGTCCGGCCGGAAAAATTTTTATTAAAATCCGCTATAATAAACATCCCTTTAAAGATGGTTTCCCAGCGGGAATCCTTGCCGGAACTGATCTGCTCTTCTGTATGCAGCTCAGAAAAACAAAAAAAGGTTTTATCGTGGGTGCCTTCCACATAATCATCGCCTTTATAGCGGTCAGGACTGTTCAGGTAAAGTCCGCTCTTCTTATAATCTGCTTCAGCAATAAACCGCCCCGGGCTATATCGAAGCGATGGATTGATAAAGGCGATAATACGGCTAACGATCTGTGTTTTAAAAATACCAGTAAATTTCTTTAGCCGGTTAGCAAACAGGATCAGCACAATAATAGCTGCCACGAAAACAACTATGGCAATAATGATAGTAGCTGGTAGCTGACTGGTGGTTCCTATAATAAAAAAAACAATGGCGAGTCCCAGTAAGATAAAGCCGTATACCCCCCACTTCTTAATTTGCTTTCGCTGAACTTCCAGCGGAAGCAGCAACTCCTTCAGTTCCTTCTCATAAAATGCGGCAAAATCACTGGCAGGAGACATACGTGAGTTTTATTTAAAGTTGACCACCGGCACATCTTTCGCGTCTTCACCCACGGCAAAATATTCTTTACGAACCATTCCCGCCATCGATGCTATAATGGAGGAAGGAAAAGTCTGGATGCCATTATGGTAATCATTTACCGCGGCATTATAAAACCGGCGGGAAGCGGCCAGTTGCTCTTCGGTTTCATTGATCGCCCCTTGTAGTTTCAGGAAATTAGTACTGGCTTTCAGATCCGGGTAGTTTTCTACCTGTACGCGGACTTGTTGTAATATGGACTGCAACTGATTTTCCAGTTTGATTTTATCATTCACTGGTAACTGGGGCTGGTCCATTTGTTGCCGCAATTGGGTCAGGCTGCTGAGTAATTCACTTTCATGCTGCATATAGCCCTTTACCGTATCCACCAGCATCGGGATCAGGTCATGCCGCTTCTTCAGCATGACATCCATGGAGAAATAAGCATTGTCTACGGCGTTCTTCTTTACAATAAGACTATTATACAGGCCAATGACGACCAGTAACAGTACCACCACGATGCCAATTGCTATATACATAATGAACCAGTTAAATCAGGGACAATTGCAGCAGTTCAGCCCGCAGCTGGTCAGGATTATGGAAATGAATACTCTTAATTCCCATCTCCTCCGCAGCTTTCACATTCCGTAAATTATCATCTATAAATACAGCGTTTGCAGGCGCCACCTGGTAGCGATCCAGCAAACGCTGATAAAATGCAGGAAAGGGTTTGCGGACTTTCTCCACGCCACTGACCACGCGTCCGTCAAACCAATGCAGGAAGTTATAACGTACCAGCGCGATATTGAACAGATCGGCCTGCCAGTTGGTCAATGCGTAATGTTTGTATTTACCACTATCAATCAGTTCACGGAAAATGGAAACGGTTCCGTGCAGGGGGCCATTCAGCATATCGGTCCAGCGGCCATAATAATCCCGGATCTCTTTTTCCCATTCGGGAAACTGAGCCACCAGTTCCTGCGTGGCTTCCACAATGGAACGGCCTGCATCCTGCTGCTCGTTCCAGTCATGGGTGCAGATATGTTCAAAGAAGTAATTCCTTTTCTCTGGCGTATCAAAATACGTTTCGTGAAAAACATAATTCGGATTCCAATCCACCAATACTCCGCCGAGATCCCAGATAATCGTATTTACCGCCATAGATTACTTATGGTTATATTTTAATTTCAGACCAATCATGATGCCGGACATCACCAGCATCACCGCATTGGTCAGGATCACCACCATATTATCAATCATAAAGCCGTATACCAGCCACATGATCTCATTGACAAAGGCAATGAGGAACATATAGAGGGAAATATCCTTGGCGGATTTCTCTTTCCAGGTTTTCACCACCTGTGGCAAAAAGGTAAAGGCGGTAACGGCTCCTGCGGCATAGCCCAGTATATCGGCTGCTGTCATTATTTATACTTTTTATACAGTTTGAGTTCTTCGGCTTTTGCCGGCATCAAACTTACGGCAGTTCCTCCACCCGGAGCCAATTTTAATTTCAACATGGTTTTAGCATCCACGAGGAATTTTTCGATCACATACGCTTCCGGATTATCCTTCCAATGAGCATTATCAGCATCGCGGTAGATCGTAGCCACATATTTTTTATCCGCATCCAGGAAGGACAGGGTCTGAGTAAAACTGCGGGTTTGCTCATCCGTTATTGCGCCCATGAACCAGTCGTTCTTTCCTTTTGCCTTACGGGCAATGATCACATAGTCGCCGGGCTCGGCATCCAGGATCTTTGAATCATCCCAGTCCACCGCTACGTCTTTGATAAACTGGAAAGCATCCATCCGGGCTTCATAATTCTCCGGCAGGTCAGCCGCCATTTGCAACGGACTGTACATGGTTACGTATAAAGCCAGTTGTTTGGTCAGTGTGGTATGAACCTGTTCTGTTTTTCCCGGATTGTAATAACTCATCTTGATCTTAAAGATTCCCGGGGTATAATCCATTGGTCCTCCCATCAATCTGGTAAAGGGGAGAATAGTTTCATGTTCCGGCTGATTGCCACTGCTCCAGGCATTGAACTCATTACCCCTGGCTGCTTCAGAAGCCAACCAGTTGGGGTAAGTGCGGTGCAGACCAGTGGGACGAACGGGCTCATGTGCATCCACCATGATATGACGGGCTGCTGTTTTGGAAGCCACCCGCAGGTAGTGCCGCACCATCCATTGTCCGTCGTGGTGTTCACCTCGCGGAATGATCCGGCCTACATAACCGGTCTTAACGGCGGCATAGCCATGCTCGTTCATAAACTTATAAGCCGTATCCATCCAGCGTTCATAATTCGTAGCTGATCCGGAGGTTTCATGGTGCATGATGATCTTTACGCCTTTCGCTGCCGCATACTGCTGCAGTTCTTTTACATCAAAATCAGGATAGGGTGTTACAAAATCAAACACGTCTTCCTTCCACTGGCCAAACCAGTCTTCCCAACCGGTATTCCAGCCTTCCACCAATACGCCTTCAATACCATGTTGAGCGGCAAAATCAATATAACGTTTTACATTGGCCGTATTGGCTCCATGTGGCACTTTAGTGGCCTGCTGTGAACCCACCTGGCTGCCACTGTAATCCCAGCTGCTCTTGCCCACATGCATTTCCCACCATACACCAACCATTTTCTGGGGCTTCACCCAGCTTTCCGCATCGGGTACTTTGGACGGATCGTTCAGGTTCAGGATCATTTTGGAGGATAATATCTCCGTGGCTTTATCACTCACAATAACGGTACGCCAGGGCGTGGCAAAAGGTGCCTGCAGATACGCTTTATTACCTACGGCATCGGGCACCAGCTGCGATCTGAAGGTATAATTTGATTTATCCAGGATCAGGTTCATCGCCGGATAATTCACCAGCGCGGCTTCATGCAGATTAATATATAATCCTTCAGCTGTTTTCATCATCAGCGGTGTTTGTACCGCATTTTTATCAAAGAAGGTTTTGGCATGGATCTCCTGGGCAAATCCGCCACCGGAGGCATCCACTTTGCTCAATGCACTGTTATAATAGGCATACTCGTTGGTATCGTAGTCTCCGGGAATCCAGAAAGCCGTATGATCACCGGTGAGGGCAAAACCCGTTAATTCATCCGCGATGATAAAATGATTGAGTTTATCCTGCTGCGGAAAAATATACCGGAAACCAACACCGTCATTGAATACACGGAACATCAGCTGGATCCGGATACCCGAACCTGATTTATCCGTCAGGGATAAAATCAACTGGCGGTAATTATTCCGGATCTGGCTTTGTTCACCCCATACCGGTTTCCAGTTTTCATCCACCAGTACAGAATCAATATGATCAAGACTGAACTGTTGTAAAGAGACAACCGGGTTGGCCAGTTTCATACCCACAACGGAAGGCAACACTACCGCTTTCCCTTTATAGGTTATACTGTACACCAGGCCGCCGGCGGTCTGATGCGTGACCAGTAATTGAATATTTTTATCAGGAGAAACCACCGTCAGTGACTGATCGGCATAGGCCAGCTGCACAAGCCCTGTTACAGCGAGGGCGGTGAGCAATCGTTTAAGTAACATAACAGGAAATTTTATATGAAGGTAGTACTTTTGTGTAATTAGTACACATTTCAGACTAACGCTTCTCAAACAGCCACCAATGCCGTTTCCGGGGCTTGATTTTGTAGTTGGTCCGGACGTATTGGGTAATATGATTCATAGCTTCTTCATAACTGTCGGTCAGCAGTACCAGTTCCATATCATTGGGAGAGATAGTGCCCTTATCCGCCATATCCTGTATTGTTTCCATTAATGGTGTATAATATTCTTTCCCAAAAAGCACGACCGGAAACTGACTGATTGTCCTGGTCTGTACCAGGGTCAGTGTCTCAAACAATTCATCCATTGTACCAAAACCACCGGGAAGGATGATAAAAGCATAGGAATATTTGACCAGCAATACTTTGCGTACAAAGAAATGTTCAAAGGTCACTGATTTATGTACATAGGGATTTTCTTTCTGTTCAAAAGGCAGCACGATATTGCAACCCACGGATTTGCCGCCGTTTTCGAATGCCCCGCGGTTCGCGGCTTCCATTATACCCGGACCACCACCGGTAAGCGTGGTAAATCCGGCTTCCGCAATCAGTTTACCGAATTCACGGGCCTGCTGGTAATAGGGATGATCTTCCTTGAAACGGGCCGATCCGAAAACAGTAATGCAGGGTCCGACAAAATGCAGTGCCCTGAATCCTTTGATGAATTGTTTAAAGACCCGGAAAGCAAAGAGCAACTCATATCCCCTGCTTTTCGGACCTTCGAGATAGACAGGTTCTTTAACGGGTATAACCGGATGTTTTTTCGATTTTAAGGATGCTTCCATAGTTAGCTGTAAATTGCCTGACAATTTAATCATTTATACAATGCGAATTATTTCCTACAATGTAAACGGGATACGGGCAGCTATCAAAAAAGGATTTATTGACTGGTTAAAAACAGATCCGGCGGATGTGATCTGTCTGCAGGAAACCAAGGCAGTCCGGGGTGATGTGGATACCAAAGCGCTGAATGATCTCGGTTATTATGACTACTGGTTCAGCGCACAAAAAAAAGGATACAGCGGCGTGGCGGTATTTACAAAAATAAAACCCGATGCCGTTGAACTGGGGAATGGTCATGGACCAAGTGATGATGAAGGCCGGGTGATCCAGTTGCAATTCGGGGATATCCGGCTGATCAATGCTTATTTTCCCAGTGGTACCAGTGGTGATCTGCGGCAGGATTTTAAATATGAATGGCTGGATGAATGTCTGAACTGGCTGAATAAACTGAAAAAGAAAAATCCGAAACTCATTTTATGTGGCGACTATAACATCGCCCACAATGAAATTGATATTCATGATCCTAAAGGCAATAAAAATTCTTCCGGATTCCTCCTGCCTGAAAGAGAGTGGATGACCAAATTTTATGCAAGCGGTTGGGTGGATACCTTCCGTGAATTTCATCCGGAACCACATCGTTACAGCTGGTGGAGCCAACGCTTCCCTTCAGTGCGCCTGAACAACAAAGGCTGGCGGATCGACTATATAAATGTTACAGAATCGTTGAAAAAGCAGCTTAAGGATGCTGAAATATACCCGGATGTGAAACATTCTGATCATTGCCCGGTATATTTAGCACTGAGTTCGAAATAAAAAAATCCTGCTGAATAATAACCGGTCCGATTAATTTGCAGCATGATCGTATACAATGTCACCACCAAGGTCATTCATGCAGTAGCGGCCGACTGGCTGAACTGGCTGAAAACAGAACATATTCCCGATTTGGTCAATACCGGCTGTTTTACCCATGCCGTAATACTTCATCTTACAGAGGCAGATGACGAAGAAGGGATTACCTATGCCGTACAATATCATGCGGAAAGCCAGGCTTTGTATAACCGGTATATGGATAAATTCGCAGTGGAAATGCGGAAAAAGGCGTTGGATAAATGGGGTGACCGGGTTATATCATTCCGCACCCTGATGCGCCTTGTGCATTGATTGTGCAAAAGAAATAAATTCCGCTGGCAATCTTTTTTCCGGTGCAGATCGCCTGAAACCCGCCTCCCTGCCCGTTTCCGGCGATCGAAATGATGAAAGCCTTGCTACATAAGGGTTTCACCGGAGCGGCTCCCAAAAAAATGATTTCTTTCAGCTCAATAAATCCGCTGAAATCCTTATTGGGTGCGGATTTCACGTGTTTTTCCCATATTGATAAAACGGATATTTTTTTTGCTGGTATTAAAAAGCAGTTAAATTTGCCGCCGTCACTTAAATCACATAAAAAAGCAAATCATGAACAAAGCAGAATTGATCACTAAAGTATCTGAAGATGCCGCCATCACAAAAACACAGGCAAATGCGGCGCTGGATTCTTTTGTAGAAGCAGTCACCAAGACATTGAAAGCAGGTGGAAAGGTAACCCTCGTAGGATTTGGAACATTTTCTGTATCCAAAAGAGCTGCCCGTAACGGTCGTAACCCCCAGACTGGTGCTGTGATCAAGATCAAAGCCCGTAAAGTGGCCAAATTCAAAGCTGGTAAAGAGTTAGCCGGTAAATTATAATCGCCGGCATATTGTAAAAAAGCTCCTGTGCTTATTTCAGTACCGGGGCTTTTTTACTGAAAAACGGTCTATTTTTGCATTTAATCAATAAAAACAATCAACATGGGTAGAGGAGATAAAAAAACAGCAAAGGGCAAACGATTCAAAGGTTCATTCGGCAAAAGCCGTCCTGCCATTTCTGTTGCGGCCAAGAAAAAAGCAGCCGCTAAAAAAAGCAGCAAATAAACAGTATTCTCAGCCCGGCAGGTTTTCCTCCGGGCTGATCTATTACTAATCCTAAATAACAGGGAATTACAGGTTTGTTTTCCGTTGCATCAACTGATCTCTTTCTTCTGAGATCACATTGAGCATACTTTCGAGCTCACCGATCCGCTTCAACTGACTTTCCAGTTTCTTATTGGCATCCACCATTACCTGCATATCGGTATTCAGTTCCTCCAGGTAAAGCACCCGCTTCTGCAATTGCTGGCGCTGAAATTCGGCATCCCTTAATTGCTCTTCCACGGTAGCCAGTGTTATCTTAAGCTGCCTGTTCTCATCATTGTTCGCGTTATACTTCAGTTTCTGTTCCTCGTAATCGCGGCTGAGTTTCTGATAGGTCTCACGCAGCTCATCAAACTCCATACTCAGTTTACGGGAACCCGCTACCTGTTGTTCCAGCTTCTGCATTTTAGACTGCAGTAAATTAAACTCACTGTAGGCACTGTCCAGCATGGCATTCATTTCCGTGGTCAGGTGTTCTTTCTGACGGCTATTGGTGATTTCCTTATCCTTTTGGGAGAGTTTGTATTGCAGGTCTTCGATCTGTACACTCAGTTCTTCGTTAAGTTTTAAAATCTCCTGTTGCTTTTCTTCTGTTTCCTTCACGATTTCAATCTGTCCCAACAACAGGCTGACCTTTTCATTATGCTCCATCAGGCTGTGCTGGGCCCGCCGCAATTGCTCCATATAATCCGGCTTTTCACCCGCAACCGGTGCCGGATGGGCACTGGCCGCACGCAACAATTCAATCTCCGCCATCAGTTTTTTATTGACAATACGGAGGTCTTCTGCCTCGGCTGCATGCAGACGGGCCGACTCCTCCGCTTCCTGTATTTTTTTCTTCCCCTGATCCGGTTCACGGTGTTCCCGGGGAGTCCCACTGTTTTTCTTTAATGATTCAATTTCGGCCTGGAGTTTTTTATTCTGCGCCCGTTGTTCATCAGCTTCGATAGAATAGATCTCATAGTTCTCTTCCGCTTCCATCAGTCTCCGTTGTAATTCGGCGATTTCCTGTCCACCCGAAACCGCACCGCCTTTACGCAGGGATTCAAGCTCCGTTTGCAGTTTCTTATTCTTTATCTGCAATTCTTCTATTTCGATGGATACATCATCGGTACTGGTTGATGCCACCGATAATTTATAACGCAGGTCCTCCAGTTCTTTATCGCGGAGTTCTGTATCGTTAAAATATTTCAGCTTCCATACTTCCAGCTCCCGGAGTACTTTACCGTTGGCATCGGAAGTAACATCCTTGAGGGATTTACGACTGATCAGGAAGAAGTGGATAGTGATGCCCAGGGTGATTGCTCCCAGCATAAGTATAATAACCTCTATGACGGACAACTGGAGGGTGGGCATAAGAAGATAAGTCAGGTTCGTAAACTATTAAAAATCCGGGAAATAGGGTTCAATAGTTTTTCACAGGTGTGCTTTCAAAGCCCGCACAAGATAGTATTCCCTGCGAATAAAATACGCGTAAAAACACTGAGGAAAAACCCGTATCAGCCCCTGACGAGGGTACCTACTTTCTCCCCGGTAACCACACGGCGGAGATTGTCGGGCTTGTTCATGTTAAATACAATAATGGGCAGCGTATTCTCCATACACAGCGTGAAAGCCGTCATATCCATCACTTTAAGGTTCTGGGAGAGGCATTCCTGGAAAGTAATAACATTGTACTTCGTAGCGGTAGGGTCCTTTTCCGGATCAGCGGTGTAAATACCATCCACCCGGGTACCTTTAAGGATCACGTCGGCATTAATTTCGATGGCCCGGAGTGAACCGGCTGTATCCGTGGTAAAATACGGGTTACCCGTACCGGCCCCAAAGATCACCACACGGCCTTTCTCCACGTGACGGATAGCCCGGCGACGGATATAAGGTTCAGCAATTTGTTCCATTTTGATGGCGCTCTGAAGCCGGGTATATACCCCGATGCGTTCCAGTCCGGCCTGCAGGGCCATGCCGTTGATCACAGTGGCCAGCATGCCCATATAGTCCCCATGTGCCCGTTCGATCCCGGTATCTGCCTCATTCATACCCCGGTAGATATTGCCACCACCGATTACTATGGCCACCTGTACACCCAGGTCGGTAACAGATTTGATATCATGCGCATACTGTGCAATCACATCAGTATCAAAACCAAAGCTTTTGTCGCCCATTAAGGCTTCACCGGAAAGTTTGAGGAGAATTCGTTTGTACTTAGGTAACATGGGAGGAATTTTTCGCTGCGAAGATAAGGGAAAATAGGTTGGTTGACAGAGCCGGAAAAGCGACTGACAAACCGGTAGGCTGTCGCCCGATTGTGCATAATTAGCTGTAACTACCGGTTGACACTGGATTTCAGCCGGTTTATCATGTTGAGTCCATTCGGACAGTCACCTGGAGGCACATACGCTAAAAAACAGGTCCCGGACTGATGACTTTCTTTTTTTTTTGCGATGTGAGTATGAAGAAAGCCCCTGGCTGCACTTTATACTGGATTTGATTGTATTTTAGGGATAATTATAACCTGCTTTACCTTCATCCGGCGTAATGGACATTGAACGGCAATTTATTGGCTTAAAAGAATCCGACGAAAAGGTATTACAATACATCTATGTAAGTAATTACCCGAAAGTTGAACAATTTATTCTCGGCAACAGCGGAACGACCGATGATGCGCATGACATTTATCAGGAAGCCTTTCTGGCGGTCTGGAGAAATGTACAACTGGATAAATTCAGGCCACAAAATGAAACCGCAGTAGCCGGCTATATTTATCAGATTGCCAGGAATAAATGGCTGGATCAACTGAGATCAGTGAAAAACAAAAAAACAGCAGATTTACCGGATGAGATCAGTCATCAACTGGCCGATACCCCCCAGCTGGATGACGCTGAAATGGGATATCTCGAATTGGTAAAGGAAGAATATGAGCGTCTGGGTGATCCTTGCCGGGAACTGCTGAACCGGTTCTATTTTAAAAAAGAATCGATGCGTGAAATAGCAGCTCATTTTTCCTGGACAGAAGCCAGTGCGAAGAACAATAAATACCGCTGCCTTCAGCGATTGAGGAATATGGTTATTAATAAAAAGGAAAACGGTATCCCTTGAAACAAGAGTACGACATATCACCCGACGAGTTCGACCTGATCGAACGTTACCTGGGTAAAACCCTGACCGGGGAAGAATCCGTGGCTTTTGAAAAAAGACTGCAGGAGGAACCCGTATGGAAAGAAAAAGTAAATGAAGTAAACTTACTGATGCTGGGCATCCGTGAAACCGCCCTGGTGGAAAAACTGGAAGGGTTTCATCATGCTCTGGCCGGCGAAAGCCTTATAAAAAAAACTAAACCCGTGATCTCCATGGCCAGGGTCTGGCTGGTGGCCGCCTCCTGCATAGCCCTGTTGGGCCTGGGCTATTGGTGGTTGATGGGCAATGAAAGCAAATATGAAAAAATGTATGCTGCTTATTACCAGCCCGACCCCGGATTACCCACCACGATGAGTGTGGCCAATAATTACCAGTTCGACAAAGGGATGGTGGCCTATAAAGCCGGTGATTACCGGGAAGCCACTGACATATGGCTGGGATTATCACAATCAATGCCAGCCAATGATTCACTTTTTTATTTTCTGGGTATGGCTGAACTGGCCTTGCAACACCGGGATAAAGCACTGAACTATCTTAAGCCCCTGGCGGATGACCCGCAGAAACCTTATTCTAAAGAAGCATGCTGGTATTCCGGACTCCTGCTCCTGAAAGAAGGAAAGACGGAAGAAGCAACCGCTTTTATCCGGAGATCACAACATCCGGAAAGCAAAAAGTTATTACTGGAACTTAACCAATAAACCATGCGCAGGAAACACCTCGTCCTACTGGCCACTTTAGCTGGCCTGGCCCTCCTTTTGCCTACCATTGCCCAACTTGCTTCGAACGGAGGCTCTGCGCTGGAGAAAGCGCTGGAAAACAAACAATATAAAACAGCCGACAGCCTCCTGCAAACAGAACTGGCGGGCTTTTATGCCAGCGGCCGCCTGGATACCATTGCTACTTATGTAACCGCTGCCGGCACTATTGCCTATGAACAATACGGCGCAGAAAAAGGAACCGCTGCCGTATTCCGGTTTATTGACACGCTTGACGCGCGGAAAGCATCACCCAGAACATTGGTAAAAGCCTGCCGGGAAGCGGCCGAATTTTTTGCCAATAATGGTCTGAACAGCGAAGGATACCGGTCCTGTGAGTTATCCCTGGACTATGCCCAACAATTGTCGGAACGTAGAGAACTGGAAATGGCCCAGTGTGAATATAATCTCGGGGTATATGCCCAACGGTTGGCCAATTACAATCTTTCACAAACCCATCATCGCCGCTCACTTCAAATTCGTCAAACAGTAAAAGGCGCCACTCCGGATGATCTCTATGCTTCTTTCAATGCCATGGGAGGGATTTACTGGTATGCTTCCAAATACGACAGTGCTGCCTTGTGCTATTCCAGCGCATTGGAGCATGTAAAAAAAATGCCGGAGAATGACCTGAACCGGCTATACCGTCCTGCTATGATCTATAACAACCTGGCCGCCCTGCAAAGTGCGGAAGGAAAGACTTCGGAAGGCATCCGTACCACGGAATTAACCATCAGCTATTTTCAGCAGTTTATCGCCAGCAAAGAACCGCATCCTAAAAAGAAAGATGCTGTGGTAGGATTTCTTGGAGCCATTGATAACCTGGCCGGCATGTATAAAGAAGTGGGCGACTATGGAAAAGCGGGTGACCTGCTCCGTTATGCTTACCAGGAAAAACTGAAAAGACTGAATACAGGCAATCCGGGTATCTTTATTTCCGAAATCCTGATAGGACAGCATTATAACTCGATCCATGAATACGACTCTGCCCTTATTTACCTGACCCGCGGACTTGAAAAACTTGAAAAAGCGGAAGGGGATTACCTGTTCTGGGCCGGTGATGCAAATTTTAACCTGGCCATGGTCTATGCCAACCGGAAAGAAACGGAAAAAGCCACTTACTATTATGAAAAAGCGGAAGCTTATTACGATTCCTCCTACCAGGGTGATTATGACAATATTTTCATGGATTTCCTGCGCAATGCAGCTACCTTCTATGCTAAAAACAACCAACCTGAAAAAGCACTCAGCCGGGCAAAAAAAGTATATGCCTACCTGGTGAAAGTGAATCAGGCAAAAAGCCTGCAGGCTTTCTACCAACTGCTGAACCTGGCAGAAGTCAGTTACCTGGCCGCTCAATATAACGAAGCCCTGAACTACAGCGGACAGGCACTGAAAGTGGTGAATGAAAAAGTAACGGCGGGTATGACCCTGCTGGATTCGGTAAAGATTGATGTATTCAAACCCAAAGCCATTCTGTTACAGGAAAAAGCCGGTTATGCCCTGCGAAAAACGCATGATACCGTTTATCTGTCTGCGGTGGCCTCCCGCCTGAACCAGGCTTTACAGATCCTGGAAAAAAGAAAAGTGCTGATCGATGATGCTGAAAGCATCAATATCCTGATTGCGGACAATACGGAACTGATTGATTTCACCAAACAAATCGAACTTGAGCTCTATGACAAATCAGGACAAACCGCCCACCTTGACCGCTTTATCAATCTGCACGAATCCGGACTTTATAACCGGATCCGCAGCCGGCTTGATAAAAAAAGAGCCATCCGGTTCAGTAACCTGCCGCTGGACATCCAGGAGGAAGAACAACAGCTGAAGGCCGCCATTACGACCTCACTGAACCGGGATAAATCCAACCCTGAACTCATTCAGGATTACCTGACGGCTGTAAAAAACTGGGAAACGTTTCTGGTAAAAGTAAAAGAACAATACCCCGTTTATTATACCATGCGGTATGCCAGTATCTTCCGGTCACTGCCTGAACTGCAATCTTCCCTGCCAGCAAATACCACACTGATCCGGTATTTCTTTACCGGAGGACGATTAGTAGCCCTGGTAGCGGATAGTGTTTCAAAAAAACTCATTTCCCTCGACAACCAGAACCTCGAAAGCCAGATAGCCGGCTTATTGCAACAAGGTTACCAGGAAAAACCAGCTGCAGCAATCCTCTCCTCTTTGTACCAGGCACTCTGGGCTCCACTGGCCCCTGCTGTTTCCACAAAAAAAGTGCTGATCATTCCTGATGGTATCCTTTTTAATTTCAGTTTTGAACTACTCACACCCACTGCTATCCGTACCTACAGTGAACTGGCCGGCAACAGCCTGCTGGCCAAACATGAGATCACTTATCATTACAGCCTGTTTATGTCCGGACAACTGCAGGCAGAAGATACCCTCAATCAGAATTATGTGGCCTTTGCCCCCGGATTCTCGGATGAATTAAAGAAGGAATATGTGGAATCGGTAAACGATTCCCTGAAACTCGATATGCAATACCTCTCGCTGTTGCCTCAACCGAATACCGGCAAACTGGTGAAGAAGTTTAAATCCCTGCTGGGGGGACAAACCTATCTCAACCGGTCTTCCACCCCGGCTGAATTCAGGAAAAATGCCGGTGGCCATAAGATCATCCATATCGGCACGCATGCCGAGTACAACAATATCAACCCGGAACGCTCACGGCTGATCTTTGCTAAAACACCGGTTGTTTCGGCCGATACCAATTCACTTTTTCTCTATGATATTTATAACTGTAATGTAAGCTCCGACCTTACCCTGCTCACCGCCTGTGAAACCGGGCGACCGGGCTACCAGGATGGCGAAGGCATGGTCTCGCTCGCACACGCTTTTAATTATGCTGGCAGCCGGAGTATCCTGACCGGTTTATGGAAAATAGATGAACAAAGCAGCAGCCAGATCACAGAGTCTTTTATCCGTCACCTCAAAGAAGGACTACCCAGCGATGAAGCACTTCGCCAGGCAAAACTGGACTACCTGTCAGGTAATCCGGAACGTTTGCTGGCACCCGCATACTGGAGCGGACTGGTGTTGATGGGAAATCCGGGTTCCATACAGTTTGATAACCCCGGACTGAGTCCCTGGTGGTGGGTGCTTGCCGGAACAGGTATCCTGGCAATACTCCTCCTTTTGCGCAGAAAATTCAGCCGTTAATACCCCTTTCCTGATTTACGGGCCTGATCTGTACACATTACAGATCAGGCTTTTTTATTTCCATCAGCCACAGACCGGCTGATGACCTTTCTGCTCCTGCACCGATGTACTGTCAGAGATCGCCTTTTCACCTCAACTAAAAAAAGATTTCAAAAATGAAAAAAGTCATCCTTCTGCTTATTGTAGTTAGTATTACCCGGTTTTCTTCCGTTGCGCAGCTTAGCTATGGCGTAAAAGCCGGGATCAACCTCGCTGCTATTTCGTTCAGCGATGAAAAGTACAATACCCATATGAAACCGGGATTCCTGGCGGGTGGATTTGCCCATTATCCGTTAAATGCAAAAACCGGCCTGCAGGCGGAACTGCTCTTCTCCACCGAAGGGAATAAATGGGATACAAAACCTGCTTCCGTAACGGGTATCATCAAATCAAGCCAGATCAGAATTCCGGTATTAATTCATTACAAAATTCATCAACGCTTTGCTCTTGAAGCAGGTCCGCAATTCCGCTGGCTGATTATGATGAAACAGACTGCTGTTGGCGACACATACAGCATAAAACCCTTGTATTATACCGGCGCATTAGGACTGGCTGCCGGTGCCAGTTTTCAGCTGCCCGGAAAATTTCCCGGACTGAAGGCTGGCTTTCGGATCAACCGGGAACTCTCAAAAATAAACAAACAGGATGTAGGCGGTGGTACCCTTCACAATACCGTGATGGCCCTGTCGCTCGCTTATACATTTAAAAAATAATCACCTCTTCATCCATCCCAAAACCAATGTAATGCAAAAGTTTATTTTATCCCTCGTGGTACTTGGCCTGCTCACCCTCAGCAGCTGTTCAAAAAGCAAAGGGACAGGCGCCCCGCCACCGGATACGACTCAGAAAGACATTTCAGCTATTGATAACGCGGTACAGAACTTTATGACCGCATATAATATACCCGGCACATCCATAGCCATTACAAAAGATGACAAACTGGTCTATGTAAAATCGTATGGCAAGATCAGTGCCACCGATAATACTCCAATCAACAACAATCACCTCTTCCGGATTGCCAGTGTTTCCAAACCCATTACCGCGGTGGGTATCATGAAACTGCTGGAAGCGAATCAACTCACCCTGGACTCCAAAGTGTTCGGCACGGGTAGTATCCTCGGAAATGATTTTCCGTCCACGCAACTGGCAGCCGTCAGTGACATTACCGTACGTCACCTCCTGCACCATACCAGCAATGCCTGGCCCAATGATGGCAATGATCCCATGTTCAAGCAACCAACCTATAACTTCAGCCAGCTGATCAGCTGGACCCTGAATAATTATAATGCTGCCGTCACCCGTGGTGTATATAAATATTCCAACTTCGGTTACTGCCTGCTGGGACGCATCATTGAAAAACTTTCCGGTAAAAGCTATGAACAGTTTATTAAAGATGAAGTATTCACTCCCTGTGGAATCAGCAATATGTCTATTGGTGGCAGCACCCTGGCTGAACGCAAACCCAACGAAGTGGTATACACAGGACAGGGCGGTTTTAGTCCTTATATATACAATGTTCCCCGCATGGATGCCCATGGCGGCTGGATCGGCTCCGCAACTGACCTGGCCCGGTTTATCGTGCGCGTAAATGGCATTTCCGGCAAAGCAGACATCCTGCAGCCCTCCACCATCACGACCATGATTACCCGTTCTGTTCCTTCCTCCAGGTATGCCTGTGGATGGGGGGTAAACGATGCCGGCAACTGGTGGCATACCGGCGGCATACCGGGTACCGCTACTGAAATTATCCGTTCCAATAACGGATTCTGCTGGGTAATCCTTTGTAATTCGCGGAGTAACAGCGGCAATTTCGATACCGCACTCGATGGTTTACTCTGGCCCTTTGTACAGGACAATGCAACGCCCTGGCAAAATATTGACCAGTTCTGACCTAATACAAATTGAGTATTTCCCCGGCAGGAACAGTCCGTTAACCTTGTACAGGTTTACAACCTTCCGGCTGATCCTTTCATTAACCAAAAAAAATTTTTTTATGAGCCATTCAGTAGAACGTTATGTTATTAAACACCTCTCCGGCAGCAAAATCAACCAGGTGGAGGAATTTGATTTCCACAAAAAAGAACTCAGCATCGGCCGGGCCGCCAGCAGCGACATCCAGTTTGATCCTGAACGGGAAGTAGTGGTAAGCCGTGAACACGGCCTTATCATCAAAAGCGGCAACGATCCGCTCCGGTTTACTATAACAGACAACAATAGCCGAAACGGAATTTTTGTCAACAAAAACCGGGTGAAAGGAACAGTGGATATTCAACCAGGTGATGAAATACAACTGGGCAACAACGGACCGGTATTCACCTTTGATATCTATCCCCGTCCCCAGGATATGATGGCTGCTACCCGGCTGGTGGAAATCCCCACCAGTATCAAGGCCACCAGTATCTCCACCATTACCGAACCACCGGTGGTGCTTACCGCTGAACCCGTTAAGACCGGACTGGGCAAGCAAACCGTTGAACGCATGCTGGTGGCAGAGCGGAAGAAATCATACGGCACCATGGCGTTTATTATCGGTGGTCTGATAGTCGCCCTGGGTGGACTGGGCTTTGCCTTCCGTGACAAGCTCTTCAAAAAAAGCACGACCGTAATCAACAATATTGTGGCCGACTCTGCTAACAAAAACAAGATGACCCCGGAAGCCATCTCGAGTCAGAATGATGATAAAGTGGTGCAGATTGAATTCGGCTGGCAGTTAAAAGATACCCGTACCGGCGAAGAACTCTGGCATGAGTTTGTTCCGGTAAAGGCCCAGAATGGTGCCACTCAGTATATGGCGCTGTATATCCGGAACAGCCAGGGCGTTGTTGAGCCATATATCAATGTCAGAAGAAATACCGGTGAAGGTATTCCGGTTGGCATGACCGGTGCCAGCGGATCCGGATTTGTAGTATCAGAAGACGGCTACATTCTGACGAACCGGCACGTAGGCGCCGGTTGGCATACCCGCTGGCAGTTTGAACAATTTGCCTTTCCGGGATTACTCGTGAGTGTAAATGCAGCTGGCCAATTAGCCATCGACTATAATTCAAGAGTGATGCCGAATGAAGTATTTGGCTGGGTCCCTGCCAATTCCACCATGGTGGGCGGCCAGCCGGTGATGCCCGGTGTGATCCAGGGAGAAAATACCTACCTGAATGTTGTATTCTCCGGTACGTCTGAACGCCGGATGGCCCGGCTCGCGCAGCCATCTGATGAACATGATGTGGCCCTGATCAAAGTGGATATTCCCACGCCATTGCAGAAAGTAAAAATGAAAGATGCAGAAGGAACCGTTCAACCCGGTCAGGCGGTAACGGTTATGGGATACCCGGGCATTGCACCCGCTCAGGTGAGTGTACGGAGTTCAAAAGATCCGTTTAACCCCGGTATGAAAGAAGCTACAGTACCCACGCCTACCGTCACACCCGGAAACATCGGACGTATCATTCCCGCCACCTCTATGAAAGATATGCGCTACAGCGGATTCGGTGATTCTTACCAGTTAACCATTAACGCAACCGGATCCGGAAACAGCGGCGGACCGCTCTTCGATGGAGAAGGAAATGTGATCGGTATCTATTATGCCGGAGCCACCGATGGTCAAGGCACGCGGATCACTTTTGCCATTCCGATCAAATACGGTCTTCAGCTGATGGGGATCCGGAAATCATAAACGAATAACTTAACCTGTGTGATCAGCTGGTCTGCATCAGCCGGATCACTGTTCACACAGGCTCTTTCAAAACCCGAACATGTTCATACCTGCACATACCGAAATTGCCGGCTACCAGCTCGGGGAAAAAATCGGTACGGGAGGTATGGGCGAAGTATACAGCGCCTGGCATCCTGTACTGCGTCGTAAAGCCGCTGTGAAAATTTTACACAAAATTGAACACACAGAACGATTCCGCCAGGAAGCGTATATCCAGTCATCCGTTGATCACCCGCAAATCGCCAGGCTCTTTGAATTTACCTACGCCGGAAAAACGCCCTGTATTATCATGGAATACGTGGAGGGCGAACCATTGGACAATTACCTCAGACGGCAGGGCCGGCTCGACAGCCAGGAACTGATCCCGATGCTGGTGCAGATTACCGGTGCATTAACCTATCTGCACGAAAAAGAAATATTTCACCGGGATATCAAACCCTCCAATTTTAAACGGCTGCCGGATGGATCCGTTAAGATGCTGGACTTCGGTATTGCCAAACACAAATATTCGCCCCGGCTCACACAACAGGGTTTTGTAGTGGGTACTACCGAATACATGGCACCTGAACAGTTTGAACAACAGGCCGACCTGCGTTCTGATATCTGGAGCCTCGGTGTAATGACCTATGAACTTGCAACAGGCTACCTGCCTTTCGAAGCTACAAATCCTGTCACACTCCGGTCCCGGATCAGCAAAGGCAGTTTCAGCAACCCGGCTTTATTTGTACCAGACCTGAATAAACTCATCCGGCAGGTAATTGAACAATGCCTGCGGATCAATCCGGCACAAAGACCCACAGCAGCCCGGCTGCAGGCACTGCTCACGGGCAAACAGGAAATATCAACGGAAACCAATACACGATTTCGTGTAAAAGGCCCGGTCTTACTCGCTGCTGTTTCCGGAATGCTGATCATTTTGCTGGTCTGGTTACTGAATTCCTCCCCCGGGGAAGTCGAACCCGAAACCCCGGTTAAACCGGAAAACAGTCTGCAAAAACTGTCCGAACGTACCATCACCATCAATGTACCAGGTGTGGAACACGCCATGCTGGTATTCCCGGACGGGAGCCGGCAACAGGCCCCGTTTGCAATATCCGGTAAAGACGGAGAACCGGTCCGTTTCCGGATTGAAGCAGCCGGGTACCGGGAAAAAGAAGTGGCTTTTGACCTGCGGATGGGTTCATATACCTATGACTTTGTACTCGAAAAAATAAACAACGAATAATGCGCTGGAAAAATCTATTTAGTAAAAACAAACCGGAACCAGTAGCCGAAAATAGTACGGCTACCGGGGATGCCCCCAACCTGCAGGTAGTGGTACGCAGCGATCTTGGAAATGTACGTCTCAATAATGAGGATACCGGGCTGTTTTACCGGATCGCGGATGATAAGGTAATTCGTGAAAAAGGATGTCTGCTGATGGTCGCCGATGGAATGGGTGGTCACCAGGCCGGTGAAGTCGCCAGCCGGATGGCTGCTGAAATCATCATCCGTGAATATTTCAATCCGAAAAAGAACGGAAGCATCGAGAAAAATCTGCGGAAAGCTTTTGCCACTGCCAATACCAGCATATATCAGGCCGCCTCTTCGAATAAAGAACAAGAGGGCATGGGAACCACCTGCACCGCCCTGGTGGTAACCGACCCGGAAATCCATTTTGCACATGTGGGTGACAGCCGGGCTTACCTGCTGAAAAAAGACAAACTCAGCCGTATAACCGAAGACCATACCTATGTACAGGAACTGGTGCGCAGCGGAGAGATCAGTGCGGCCGAAGCAGAAACACACCCGCGCCGTAATATTCTCACCAATGCCATGGGTACCAAACCGGAAATGAAAGTGGATGCCGGCCGTTGCGCTTTGCTGCTGGAACCCGGCGACCGGCTCATGCTTTGTTCCGACGGCTTATATGACTATCTCAATGATGATGAAATTGCCGCTTTTCTCGGCGGAACTGATCTGACAGCTGCTGCTGAACAAATGATCGCCGCCGCAAAAAAAAGAGGAGGACATGATAACATTACCGTGGTACTCGCCCAAAAAAAATCAGGAAAGGAAGAATTCACCGCCAGGGAAACACGTGATATCGACCTGCCCGTTACTAAAGAATATGACTTACCATGATCGGACAATCCATACAGAATTACCAGGTAACGTCCCACCTCGGGGAAGGGGGAATGGGTACGGTTTACAAAGCCACCGATACCGTATTGGGCCGGGAAGTAGCCTTGAAAATGTTACACACCCCGCTGATCAACCAGGCTCAGTTCCTGGAACGGTTCAGAAAGGAAGCCCGCATCCTGGCCCAGCTCCTGCATCCCAATATTGCCGTGATCTACAATTTTATCGAGCAGAACAACAGCCATTACATGGTGATGGAATATGTGGAAGGGAAAAACCTGGACAGCCTCTTGCGTCAACAGCGTGTCCTTTCCTACCAGGTGGTGGTGCCCGTTTTTATCCAGGCCCTTGAAGGTTTACATCATGCACACAAAAAAGGAATCTATCATCGTGATATCAAACCTTCCAACCTGATCCTGACACCGGATGGCACAGTAAAACTGATGGATTTCGGGATTGCAAAAATGGCCGGCGAACAACGCATGACGCAGGTCAACCGGGTGGTGGGTACCGTTGAATTCATGGCCCCTGAACTGATACAGGGAAAAGATCCTTCCGTGGCTTCCGATATCTATGCCACCGCCGTCACCATGTATGAACTGCTGACCGGGAAACTGCCTTTTGAAAGCACTACCGATTTCAACCTGATGCAGGAGATCATGCAGAAGAAGCCACCGGCACCAGACAAACTGAATACCGCTATTCCGCGTCAACTCAGTGCGATACTGCTCAAAGCCATGGAGAAAAAACCGGAAAACCGTTATGCGGATGCACGCGCCTTGCAACAGGCGTTGATCAGCCAATTCCCGGAACTCCGCGATTTCAGCCTGGATCAGATCAGCAATTCGGCTCCGGTCACCCAGCTGATCAGCACAACTAACGCGCAACCACTGGCTACACAACTTGAAATGAAGCAGACCGGGAATCAGCCGGCACAGCGTCCTTGGATTGCAAGAATGAAGGAACACTATCTCAAAACGACCGGGAAACAACGGGCAATTGTTCTTGTGGTGATCCTGCTGCTGATCAGCCTGGCAGCCGTACTGATGACGGGTAGTGACGAAACCCCTTCTGCCCTTACAGATCAGACGAATGGCCAGCAATCGATACCAAATCCTGATCAGTCATCAACTGTAAATAATAAGCAAACAGATCAGGCGATTGTGATGAATCCGGTAACCCCGGCCGGTGACAATACGCCGGTACAAACACCGGTAGACAAAGTTGAACCTATTGGTCCGGCCGGTACCGGCAATGAAAAAAAGAAAGAAACCCCAAAACAAAAAGAGCAGGAAAAAGATAAAACAACCACCCCCGTTACGTCGAAAGAAGAAAAACCGGCACCGGTGGAAGTCATCATTCCCAAAGAGCCAGTTAAGACAATTACACCGGCTCCGGTTGAACCGGTAAAACGGGCAACCCGCACGGTATCACTCCTGACCAAAACAGAAGTCAACCTCTACCTCCAGCAGAGCATAAACGCTTCGACAGCATACGAAGGTCAGGGATTGAGTTTTACCGTCACCCGGCCGGTGTACTACAATGGCGAAATGATTATTGAAAAAGGAGCTGCTGCTACCGGACGGATCACCAAAGCGGGAAACAAAAAACTGGGCATCGTCATCAGTACGGTAACTGCCGCCAATGGTCAGCGGATCCCGTTACAGGAAACCGAACTGAGTGGCCGCATTGAAGAGATCCTGTCGAGCCGGAATTACTCCGCCTATCTGAAGAAAGGAATCACCATAACATTATAACACACAAATCAACTACAATGAAAAAAATCACATGCATGCTGTTACTGCTGGCTTCACTTGGTGCTGATGCCCAGATCAAACAACGCTCCACCACCAAAGGTTTCTCTGCCGCAGTACAGGTACACAGCCTGGGCTGGACCTCCGAATATTTTAAGTTCCTGGATGAAGGCGCACCCAATGGTTTTGGTGGGGGTATCCGGCTGGGTTATGGAGTGAATGAAATGATTGAACCCTATTTTGCCTACGACTTCACTACGATCAACCTGAAGGATATTGATGCACAATCCTATAAAATGAGTCACCTGGACCTTGGCGTACGCCTGAACTTTGTGGGAAATGTGCATCCTGTGCGTCCGTTTGTTGAAGCCGGATATACTTATCTCAAAGGCACCATCAAACAGGTGATTGCCGGATCCGGTTATATCGATGCGGAATATTATGGAGGCAAACCGCATCTTGGCGGCGGTGTCAGTTTTTTTCCTTCGATCCCCATTAATCTGTTTGCCAAAGGGATATTTACCGTTGGGAAAAAGTCAAACCTTAAACTGAATGGTATAGAGGATACTGATAATCCGGATGTCACCACCTTTCGCATCACCGTGGGAGTCGGATTCAACATCCAGGAACTCCTGAATAAATAAAAAAATTACCGGTCCGGAATGAGAACTGCGAAAAGCCGTTCTCATTCCGCTGCCGGCAATCAGGGTTTTACCGCACGTAGTGAATAAACCATCGGCAGTTTGCCTTCCATGCCTTTAATTTCCCATTTACCCTTCGTGGTTTCTGTCATATTCCGGAAACAGTTATACGGGGAGTACATATGCTCATTAAAGAACTCCAGTTTCAGTCCGGCCCTGATCAACGCATTCAGCACTTCACTGATACTGTGATTCCAGCTGTATTCCTTTCCCTTAATGTCTGCATTGCGGTCCGTATATGTTCCCTGATTCTCCACAATGATCACTTCCCTGTTTTCATATGCATATTGAATACGGGTAAAATCATCATCAAACATCCATAGCACCGGGTGAAAGTCAGCCATATAAAATTGTCCACCCGGCTTCAGGTAACGGGCAATCAAGCCGGCCCATTTATCCAGGTCAGGTAACCAGCCAATGGTACCATAGCTGGTAAATACCTGGTCAAAGGTTTCATCCAGGTGCTGTTCCAGGTCATATACATTAGAACAGATAAACCGGGCATCGGCTCCCAGCTCATCAGTCAGTTGCTTTGCCTCGCGGATGGCCTCATCGGACAAATCCACCCCGGTAACTATCGCACCCAACCTGGCCAGGTCCAGGGTGTCCATCCCGAAATGACATTGCAGGTGTAACAGGGTTTTGCCTTTCAGATCACCCAGTTCACCCAATTCAATCGGTGTAAGCACCTTCTCCCCCTTTAAAAAACCTTCCCGGTTATAAAAAGAAGAATCACGGTGCGCCTGTGTACGTTGGTTCCAGTGCTGCCGGTTTGCTTCAAAATATTCATTGTATTCTTTCATATGCTTTATCAGTTCATTTTTTGCCATTAAAATAGGACTCGGTACGTGACCTGAATCACTAAAGATAAATTTTATTCCTCAACCAGTATCCGCCTGCAGTAAAAACAGTTCATTAAGGCGGGTTATGCGTGATATATGTCACGGCAGTAACGGCTCCGCGCGGATAGTTTTGCCCGAAATTAATCGCGCATGAAGTATACACGGAGAAAACAACTGAACCGGAGAGTCGGGCTGATCGCAGGAATGATCCTGTTTGTATCCGCAGCGATGGCACAACAGCCGGTCGTTTATTTAACCCTGAAAGAGGCAACAGACAGTACCCTGGCCAATAACCGGGACCTGGGCCTGTCCAGACTGGATGAGAAAATCGCAAAGGCAAAGACCAAAGAAATGGATGCAATCTACCTGCCACAGGCTGATTTCTCATTCACTGCTTTAAGTTCCAATAACCCGTTGAATGCCTTTGGCTTCAAACTACAGCAACAGGTGGTACAGCAAAAGGATTTCAATCCGGACCTCCTGAATAAGCCCGGTGCCTCCGGTGATTACAGTGGCCGCCTGCAGGTGAAACAACCCCTGTTGAATATGGACCTCGTGTACATGCGCAAAGCCGTAGCCGCCCAGGAAGGCATTTACCAGATGAAGACCCAACGTACCAGCGAGTACCTCACCTATGAAGTGAAGAAAGGGTACCTGCAACTGCAGCTTTTGTATGAAGCGGAAAAAGTACTGAAAGAGGCATTAAGCAGCGCCAATGCCATGTATACCTTCACCGATAACCGGGTAAAAGAAGGATTGATGCAAAAGTCCGATGCCCTGAATGTGCAGGTATGGATCCATACCGTGGAGACAAACCTTGCTGAAACAGCCAGCAATATCCGCAATGCTTCAGACTACCTGAGTCTGCTCATGGGCCGGCCTTATGGTACGGTTTATTCAGCAGAACCGGCAAAACCCGAGAATACTGAACTGAGCGGGGCCAGTGTGCCGGAAAACAGGGCTGATTTTGCCGCGATGAAAATAGCGATGGAAGCCAGCAGCCTGATGATCAAATCCGCTGAAAAAAGTTACCTGCCCCGGATCAACGCCTTTGCTTCCTACCAGGTAAACGATTACCGGCTGACCGGTTTTGGTGCCGGTTCTTATCTCGCCGGACTTCAATTGTCATGGGATATATTTAAAGGAAACAGTACTAAAAATAAAATCAACACCCAGCAGGTTGAACTCAGCAAACTGTCCGGCCAGCTGGAAAATCAGCAGGTACAAAGTCAGCTGGAACTCAATAAAACCCTTCGTCAGCTGGAAGATGCCCGGTTTAAGATCAGGCAGCAGACCGCCGCTGTTGAAAATGCCACCGAAGCCTTACGCATTCTGCAGGACCGGTACGAACAGGGATTGGTCAACAGCACCGATGTATTACAGGCACAGACACAACTTTCCCAGCAACAACTCGGCAAGGCACAGGCGGTTTTCAGTTACAACAGCACGGCCGCATATATCAGTTTTTTAACCTCATCACAAAAAAATTAAACGAATAAATATGTCTTACAATAAGTTTTCAGCAGGTGCACTCCTCCTCAGCGGGATCCTCCTGTTCAGTTCCTGCAAAGGAAAAAAAGAAACGCCTGCAGCGTCCAACGCGGCTGCGGTAACTGTGATCACCGCTACACCCGGTGGTTCGGTTGATGGCGGTATTGCCATCAGTGGTAAGGTGGAAGCCCTGCAAACGGCACAACTCAGTACCAAACTGATGGGAACCATCACCCGGATCTATGTTAAAACCGGTGATCGTGTGCGCCGCGGACAAACACTGGCCAGCATCAGCAGCCAGGATATTTCCGCTAAAAGAGCACAAACCAGTGCCGCCATCCTGGAAGCTGAAGCCAATGTAAGTAATGCAAAAAAGGACTTTGACCGTTATACCAATCTGTATAATAAGCAAAGTGCCTCTGCCAAAGAACTCGACAATGTCACCCTGCAGTACAATGCGGCGAAGGCCCGCCTGGAAGCAGCAAGCCAGATGCAGAATGAAGTAAATGCCATCGCGGCTTATTCCACAATCACGGCACCCTTTGATGGTGTGGTGACACAACGGCTGGCGGATGAAGGCAATATGGCTAACCCGGGTATGCCTTTACTGGTAGTTGAACAAAACACGCAGTTACAAATCAGTGCAACGGTAAGTGAAGACCAGGTAGGTTTATTGAAAAAAGGCAGTAAAGCACAGGTGGAAATCAAAGCGGCCGGAAAATCCATTGAATGTATGGTAAATGAAATCAGCCCCTCCTCCCAGATGACGGGTGGTCAATATGAAATCAAACTCAGTATTCCTGAAGCACAGAAAAAAGATCTCTATGCCGGTATGTATGTAAATGTATTTATTCCGGTAAGCGGTGCCACCGTGCCCACACAACCTTCCGGCATTGTGCTGGTCCCTACGTCCAGCCTGGTACAGAATGATCAGCTGACCGGTATTTATACCATCAGCAGTAATAATACGGCAATTCTCCGTTGGGTCAGGACCGGTAAGGTCTTTGGCGATCAGACTGAGATTCTTTCCGGTCTCGCGGCCGGTGAAACATTTATACGTCAGGCGGAAGGCAAGCTCTACAACGGAGTGCCGGTAACCGAGAAAAAATAATCACCCAGTAAACGAATTATATGCAAGAAGGAATTTCAGGTAAAATTGCGCGGTCGTTCATTACTTCCAAACTGACGATTCTGCTGATGGTGGCTTTTCTGCTGATTGGCGGATACAGCACCCTGCTGATCCCCCGTGAAGAAGAGCCGCAGATTGAAGTACCGATGGCCGATATCTTTATCGGTTTCCCCGGTGCTTCCCCCAAAGAAGTGGAGACCAAGATCAGTGCCCCGATGGAAAAAATGATTTCCAATATCAAGGGGGTGGAATATGTGTATTCCACATCGATGAAAGGACAGGCCATGATCATCGTCCAGTTTTATGTTGGTGAAGATGTGGAACGGTCACTGGTGAAACTCTACAATGAGATCATCAAGAATATGGACAAAATGCCACAGGGTGTAACCATGCCCATGGTTAAAACCCGGGCTATTGATGATGTGCCGGCCCTGGGTGTTACCCTGTGGAGTGAAAAATATGATGACTATGCCCTCCGCCAGATCGGGGAAGCATTGACCAATGAAATTAAAAAAGTAAAAGATGTTTCCGATGTCCGAATCATCGGAGGCCGCAGCCGCCAGGTGAATGTGGTGCTGGATAAAAACAAGATGGCGGAGAACCGGGTGGATTTCCTGAGCATCAGTCAGCATATACAAGGCAGCAATGCCCAGACCACTGCGGGGAACCTGTTGCAGAAGGATACCGCCTTTTCGGTGGAAACGGGAAATTTCCTGGCGACAGCGGAAGACGTGGAGAACCTGGTAGTTGGCGTCAATCAGCAACAACCTGTCTTCTTAAAGCAGGTGGCAAAAGTGAATGACGGTCCGGAAACAGCTTCTCAATATGTGTTGTTTGGTTATGGGCTGGAAGATACCACACGCAAGCTTCACCCATCTGCTTACCCGGCAGTAACGCTTTCCATTGCCAAGCGGAAAGGTGCGGATGCCATGCGGTTATCTGAACAGATCCTTTCTAAAGTTGATCATGCGAAAAAACAACTGGTTCCTGCCGATGTAAATACCAGTATCACCCGTAACTATGGGGAGACGGCTTCGCATAAAGTAAGTGAATTACTGTTCCACCTGTTTATCTCCATCGTGGTGGTAACCTTGTTTGTGATGCTGGCCATGGGCTGGCGCGGTGGTTTGGTCGTATTCCTTTCTGTACCGGTCACTTTTGCACTCACATTACTGGCTTATTACTTCCTTGGGTATACACTGAACCGGATTACCCTGTTCGCCCTGGTGTTTATTACCGGTATTGTAGTGGATGACTCCATCATCATTGCCGAAAACATGCACCGGCACTTCAAGATGAAACGGCTTCCGCCAATGCAGGCCGCCATCTATGCCATCAATGAAGTGGGTAACCCGACCATCCTCGCCACGTTCACCGTAATTGCAGCGGTATTACCCATGGCCTTTGTATCCGGACTGATGGGTCCTTATATGAGTCCCATGCCGATCGGTGCATCCATCGCCATGATGCTGTCACTGATTGTGGCCCTGACCCTGACTCCTTATCTCGGGTATATTTTCCTGCGGGAGAAAGAGAAAAAGGGTGGTAAACATGAAGAGAGCAAACCACACCGGCTGGAAGACAGTGGAATTTATAAAATCTATTATGCCTTTATACAGCCTTTACTGAATCACCGCTGGAAACGATACACGTTTATATTCAGCACGGTTGCTATCCTGCTTATTTCCCTGGCACTGTTCTTTACAAAAACAGTAGCCGTAAAAATGCTGCCCTTTGATAACAAGAATGAATTCCAGGTAGTGATTGATATGCCCGAAGGATCGACGTTGGAAAAAACAGCGGCCGTAACTAAAGACATAGCTGATTTTGTCGCCAAACAACCCCTGGTTAAAGATTACCAGTTGTATATCGGTACCTCCGCCCCGATCAGTTTCAACGGACTGGTGCGTCACTACGACCTGCGTCGCGGGGATAATATGGCGGATATCCAGGTCAACCTGATCAGCAAGGAAGACCGTAAAAAACAAAGTCATGATATAGCAAAAGACATGCGTCCGGGTATCCAGGCCATTGCGGCTAAATACAAGGCCAATGCTAAAATTGTAGAAGTACCACCGGGTCCTCCGGTATTATCCACCATTGTGGCGGAAGTGTACGGACCGGATTACAATGAGCAAATCAAACTGGCTGACCAGGTCAAGGGCCTGCTGAATAAAACCGATGATGTGGTGGATGTTGACTGGATGGTGGAAGACGACCAACCGGAATATGACTTTATCATTGATAAGGAAAAAGCCATGCGGCAGGGCGTGGCACCGGCCCAGGTTGTAGCCACTTTGCGTGCCGCTCTGTCCGGACAGGTAACGGGCAATCTCAACAAACCATCCTCCTATACCCCGGTGAATATTGTACTGAAACTGAATGATGCGGATAAAACATCTGTGGATGACCTGAAGAGCCTGAAAGTGATCAGTCAGTCTGGTATGGCGATACCCGTTGGTGACCTGGTAACCATCAAACCGGTCATCAAGGAAAAGAGCATTTTCCGGAAGAATCAGAAACGCGTGGTGTATGTGCTGGCAGATATGGCCGGCAAACTGGAGAGTCCCTCCTATGCGATGATGAAAATTTCCGACAGTCTGCAAAAACTGAAAATGCCGGAAGGCTATGAATTGAAGGAAGAATATACCCAGCAGCCTGAATTTGAAGACAACTATTCCGTGAAATGGGATGGAGAATGGCAGATCACATTTGAAGTATTCCGTGATCTTGGTATTGCTTTCGTGGTAGTCATCCTGATCATCTATATGCTGATCGTGGGTTGGTTCCAGAACTTCAGTGTGCCGTTGGTGATGCTGGCCGCGATCCCGCTTTCCCTCGTGGGAATTGTGCTGGGTCACTGGATGATGGGTGCTTTCTTTACCGCCACTTCCATGATCGGTTTCATAGCACTGGCCGGTGTAATGGTGCGGAACTCCGTATTGCTGATTGACTTTATCGATATCCGTTTGAATGAAGGTATTCCACTGAAGCAGGCGATCATCGAAGCGGGTGCGGTACGTACCACGCCGATCCTCCTGACTGCCGGTGCGGTGGTACTTGGTGCGGTGATCATCCTGTTTGACCCGATCTTCCAGGGACTGGCCATATCACTGATGGGCGGAACAGTAACGTCTACCTTCCTGACCCTGCTGGTGGTGCCCTTGCTCTACTATAAAATGCTGAAGAAAAAACATACAAAAAATAAAACCCTGTAACATGAAACTCTTATTTGTAACCTGTCTGACTGATTTCAAGGCAGACGTAATGAAAATCTTTCATGAAGCAAAGGTGAAAGTGTTCAGTGTAACGGAGACCACCGGGGTGAAGGACGAACACGATGCCGATCTGCTGGATGATTGGTTTGGCAATAAGGACGGCGAATATGATTCCCTGATCCTGTTCAGTTTCACTCCCGAAGCAACGGCGGCCGATGCCATGATGCGGATCCGGGAGTATAACAAAGAGAAGGGAAATAAATTTCCCATCCGGGCCTTTATCATGCCGGTGGAGGAAGCTAGTTATTAATAGTACCAGCGTCCCCTTCCGGAGACACTGGTACATAAACAAAAAATATGAGAGAAAGAATTATACGTGCCGTTGCCGGCACCCTGGTATTAGTCAGTATAACATTAGCCGCCACGGTTCATATCAACTGGTTGTTCCTGGCGGGCTTTGTAGGACTGAATCTGTTGCAATCGTCGCTGACGAAATTTTGTCCGCTGGAGATGATATTGAAGAAGGCGGGGGTCAAGGGGTGAATGGGGAATGGGGAGTGGGGAATGGTGAATGGTGAATGGGGAATGGGGAGTAGCACAGGGGTATAGCAGAAAGCCCTTTCACCCTGTAGGGGTGCATTGTTGGTAGCACAGGGGTATAGCACATAACCCTTTCACCCTGTAGGGGTGCATTGTTGGTAGCACAGGGGTATAGCACATAACCCTTTCACCCTGTAGGGGTGCATTGTGATCTCCGGCAGTTGCATCCATGAACAAAGGTTCATGCCTCGTTGTGCATTTAGCCGCAGCCCTGTAAGAAGGTTCCTTGCTTCGCAGCGAGACAAGCTCGCTGCTCGCTGCGGAATGACAAGTTGTTATAGGGGGAGAAAGGAAATACAAGATTCCTCCTTCCCTTCGCCAACTCAGGGTAAACTCGGAATCTACATCTTCTTTTACAACCCTTGTCACAACCCCTCGCTTCGCTTCGGGGTGACAAGGGTTCTTACTTGTTTAACTAGAAGACCGCGGGCCGTTTTATCATCCCTGGGTACGGGCTGTTTTGTCATCCCGACGAAGGAGGGATAAGGCAACCTACCAAGATGACAACTTCAATCCCGACCGAAGGGAGGGATATGGCTGTTGACTCCCGACTACCGACTACTAACTACCGACTAAAAAAGGCTGCACCGTTAACCGATGCAGCCTTTTTATATAATAGGTTTAAAAAAATTAACCTAAAGCCACCCTTTTGAATTCAGTAACTACTACGTCACCGCTTTCTTTCAGGTAGTCGCCTACTGATTTGCTGCTGTCTTTTACGAAAGCCTGGGCCGTCAGGGTTTGTTCTTTGAAGAACACACCCATTTTACCTTCAGCGATCTTGGTCAGCATTTCTTCAGGTTTACCGGCCATTTTAGGATCCTGTTTCATCAGTTCCATCACGATATCCTTTTCACGGGCGATCACGTCAGCAGGTACGGAAGAAGCATCAACGGCTACGGGGTTCAGGGCAGCGATCTGCATCGCTACGTCTTTACCGGCATCAGCAGCTTCTTTGTTCAGTCCTACCAGTACACCGATGCGGTAAGCACCGTGAATATAGGAAGCTACATAAGGAGCATCCACGCGCTGGAATTTAGTCACCCCGATTTTTTCACCGATAGTGGCCAGTTTCTCGTCCACGAGACCAGCTACAGTCAGTTCACCGATTTTCACGGCCATCAGTTCTTCCAGGTTGTTTACGTTGTTGGCGATGGCGGCATCAGCGATGCTTTTACCAAAGGCCACGAAGTCTGCGTTTTTAGAAACGAAGTCTGTTTCACAGCTTACACATACCACGATACCGGTTTTGTGATCAGCGGTTGTTTGTGCAATCACCACACCCTCTTTTGCTTCACGGTCACTTCTTTTAGCCGCTACTTTCTGGCCTTGCTTACGCAACCAGTCAATCGCTGCTTCAAAATCACCATTGGTTTCAGTCAGGGCTTTACGGCAATCCATCATACCCGCGCCGGTTGCCTGGCGGAGTTTATTGATATCCTGTGCACTAATAGTTACGGTGCTCATATAATCAGGTTTTAATAATTAACAATACAATTCTTCCTTACATAAACATTGGCCGGGCAGCAGGTGTATTGACTACTAACTACTATCTGCTAATTCCGAACTGCTGTTTATCTCTTTCCGCCACCAGGACCACGTCCACCGGGCGTACCACTACCAGAACGGCGTCTTTGACCACCGGCTCCGGAACCACCTGCACCACGACCTCTTCCGCCACGGCCACCTTCTGCTTCAGCTTCAGCCTGCAGTTTAGCCGCTTTTCTTTCTTTTTCATCATCGGTCATTTCATCCACTTCCTCATCTTTAGCGGCTTGTCTTTCGGCAAGTCCTTCAGCGATGGCAGCAGTGATATAATTTACGATGATCGCGATGGATTTAGTCGCATCGTCATTGGCAGGAATAGCGAAGTCCACTTTATTGGGATCGCAGTTGGTATCTACCACGCCGAAGGTGGAGATGCCGAGGCGTTTGGCTTCTGCCAGCGCGATATGCTCATGCCCGATATCGATGATGAAGAGGGCGGCCGGTACACGTCCCAGCTGGGCGATACCACCGAGTACTTTCTCCATTTTATCTTTATCGCGGCTCAGGGTGAGGCGCTCTTTCTTAGTGATGCTGTCGAAAGAACCATCAGTCAGCATTTTTTCAATGCTCTGCATTTTCTTCACGCTCTTACGAACGGTGTTGAAGTTGGTCAGCATACCACCCAGCCACCTTTCGGTAACGAAGGGCATGTTCACTTTCTTCGCGCTTTCGTTTACGATATCTTTTGCCTGTTTTTTTGTACCTACGAAAAGGATCTTCTTCCCGCTGCGGGCGATCGCTTTCATGGCTGCTGCGGTTTCCTGCAGGCATTCCACGGTTTTGTTCAGGTCAATGATGTGAATACCTTTCTTTTCAGCAAAGATGTAAGGTAACATCTTGGGGTTCCACTTCTTCTTGAGGTGACCGAAATGAACACCTGCCTCGAGAAGCTGCTGTTGTAAGGATGTATTTTCCATTTTCTGTTGTTGTTATTATTTTGAATAAATAGCGCTGAGCTGCGAGTGTCGAGCAGTGAGCGGTTAACCCGCAGCTCATCGCTAATAGCTCGTAACTGATATTAACGTTTAGAGAACTGGTAGCTTCTACGGGCTTTCTTGTGACCGAATTTCTTACGTTCAACAGAACGGGGATCACGTTTCAGCAGACCGGCCGCTTTCAGGGCGGGACGGAATTCCGGGTTCAGTTCAACCAGTACACGGGAAATACCCAGCATAGCGGCTTCAGCCTGACCTTTCAGACCACCACCGGCAGCATTGATTTTCACATCGTATTTAGTGGCTACGTCAACTGTTTTCAGCGGACGCTCTACCTGGTTTTGCAGGTATACCAGCGGGAAATATACTTTGTAGTCTTTGTCGTTGATCGTGATGCTGCCGCTTCCTTTAGAAACGAACACCCTTGTCACGGCTTCTTTACGACGTCCTACACCTGTTGTTTGCTTTTCCATTATAGTTTGTTTGGAATTATTTAGTTTCTTGTTTTATAAACGACCTCAAGTCCCCCTTTAGGGGGATTTAGGGGGTTAGAATTTCAGATCCTTGGGTTGTTGTGCTCCGTGGGGATGCTCAGCACCGGCGTATACAAATAATTTTTTGTACATCTTACGTCCGAGACGGTTCTTAGGAAGCATTCCTTTTACCGCTCTTTCGATCAGGACTTCAGGACGACGTTTCTGCAGGTTGGAAGCCGTTTCTTCTTTACGACCGCCGGGGTATCCGGTGAAGTGGTCATAAATTTTCTGTTCCATTTTGTTGCCGGTTAAAACAACTTTCTCGCAGTTGATCACGATGATGTAATCACCGGTGTCAACGTGGGGGGTGTAGCATGCTTTGTTCTTACCACGTAATACAGCGGCAATTTTAGCACACATACGACCTACGGTTTGATTAGTACCGTCCACAACATACCAGTTGCGTTTTACGGTAGCCTCGTTCGCGTGTTTGGTAGTGAAATGTAATTTGCTCATTTAGAAAAAGCTTTGAGCTGTGAGTTTCGGTTTTTGAGGCCGTTTCCTCCAGCGGTTAGTGAATAATCAAACAGAGCTATCCCTCTGCCTGACCCCATCCCAACCCGGTTTAAGGGGCTCTTTTGGGGGTGCAAAGATAAGAATGCGAAATATTCTAACCTAAGAAATGGAGGTCTTTTTTACAAGGAGCCTTTGTAAGACAATGATAATCAATAAATATTTTGACGACTTTTGTAAACCTTGTGGGTGTAGAGCCGACAGGAATGGCATTATTCAGCCGATTCCACCCGTTTCACCACCACCCGCATATTGGTAAGGTGGGTGATCTTAACCAACAGGTTATCTCCTACGAGTACTCCTGGCTCGGTACCTTTTTCCAGCGGGAGTTTGGCCTGCATACCTCCCTCAAATAAATCCAGAAAAATACCATGCGGCGATATCCGGGTGACCACGGCCTCCGCATCAATCTCATTTTTGAAATGCTGCAGGGCTTTTTTATAGGCGGGGGAGAAATTATGTGAAAAGAGTTCAGCAACGATGGCATTGGGTTTTTCCAGGTTCAGTAAGCGGAAACTGATCGCCAGGTTCTCCGCGGTTTCCACCGGCGGCTTCTCCCAGGGCGATAACTGGATCGGGAAAAAGATATAACTGTCGATCTCCTTGACAAAATAATCCTCATCTACTTTCTTCAGATAACCCGAAAACCGGTTCTCAATCGCCGCCCGCTGGATCAGCAGGTCGAGTTTGGTATTATGGAGAAACTTAATATTATAGGCCGTCATCTTGTCGCCCCGGTCTGACAGTCTTAATTGGAAACTCACCGTATCTCCAATCCGGAAATGTTGGGTCTTGCGGCCCGTTTCTTCCAGCCCGGTTTTGCAGTTTACCGACTTCTTCTTTGCCCCCACTTCGTACTCAATCGTGGCAAAATGCTTTTCGTAGTTGACAAATGAAATGATGCCCTTTAATACCTTTTCTTCCATAATATTGCTTTCCGTGCCGCAAAGGTACGTGAAGCCAATGAACCACTCTAAACCCTCAACTCTAAACTCAAACCTCGAAACTCTTCTATATGTCAGATCGTAATCTCGGCCGCTCTGTATTCGGCGACCCGTCCAATGCCGGCAACCTCCTCTCCGATGAAGAAGCACAAGCCTTATTACTGGAATGGGTGCCCAACGAAAAACTGCGCCTGCACATGAAACAGGTGGCGGCCAATATGAAGGCCTGGGCCCTTGAAAAAGAAGGCGCCGATGAGCTCACCGCCCGGAAATGGGAACAGGCTGGTCTGCTCCACGATGCCGACTGGGAGAAATACCCGGATGCCCATTGCCGGATCATCATTGAAGAACTGGAAAAGCGGCAGGTGGATCCCGAAGTGATTCATTGCATCGCGTCCCACGGTCCTTCCGTTTTCGGCGTTACCCCGGTAAACAAGATGGACAAAATGATCTATGCCATCGATGAACTCTCCGGCTTCATCCATGCCTGTGCGCTGATCCGTCCTACCTTGTATGAAGGACTGGAAGTAAAAAGTGTGTTGAAACGTTTAAAGACCGCTGCTTTTGCCGCCCAGGTGAGCCGGGAAGATATTAATGAAGCGGTGGGGATGATCGACTGTACGCTGGAGGAGCTGATACAGTTTGTGATTGATCATCAGAAGGGGGTGTGAGGGGGAATGGTGAGTGGTGAGTGGTGAATGGGGAGCCTGCCTGCCGGCAAAGGCAGGTAAAAGATCGAAGAGTTTTTAAAGCAAAAACCCTCCGGATGATGGAGGGTTTTGTATAAAAATCAGTTCGTAAATTATACTGATTCTTCAGGAGGGTGCTGTTCCTATTGATCTTTTAAAAATCAATGTACGCTGTCACTAGTTCTACATTTCATCAACTTGTTCGGGCTTATTTCTAAAATACTCAAAAAGATTACCTAGAAAGATACCAACCAGTAAAAAGAACAGCATCAGTAAGGTAGTTGGAACTACCATATAAATAAATAAGGCAACTGCTATTAAGGCAGGCACTCCAAAACCTACGTTCAGTACGCCGGAAAAACGCTTTTCCAGTGAAGCATATTTTTTCCTCGTCTTTTCCGGCTCAGTAAGTGCCTGCTTATTTTCAAACACTCCGCTGATACCGACCGCAATGACAAAAACGAGGCCTGCTCCCAGTAAGATATAGATCATGGGCTGGCGTAATGTATCCGCTAAATTGTACTTATTGATTATGTATTTAAGCAGGCTGAAGAACGCAATAACAAATACCTGCAAAGGCGTTATGCGGAATAC
>DAORKK010000009.1:14098-46914 GCA_035439525.1 Chitinophagaceae bacterium | reverse complement strand
CCTGAATCGTTCCACCAGGCGTTCATTCTGCCGGATATAATCCTGTTGATTTTCGTAGGCTTTCTGCTGCATTTCTACACGGATCGCTTTTTCCTTCTCGTAATAATCGTAGTTACCGGTATAGATGTGCAGTTGTTGCTGGTACACTTCCACGATCTTGGTCACCATCCGGTTCAGGAAGTATTTATCGTGACTTACGATCACCACTGATCCCTGGTAATGCAGGAGGTATTTTTCCAGCCATTCGATGGAAGGCAGGTCAAGGTGGTTGGTCGGCTCATCAAGCAGGAGCAGATCGGGTTGTTGCAGGATCATTTTGGCCAGTAAAACCCGCATCCGCCAGCCTCCGCTGAATTCTTTATAGGGCCGTTGCAGGTCGGCATTGGCAAATCCCAGCCCTTGTAATACTTCTTCGGTTTTATGGTGAATACTGTAACCATCCAGTGTGTCCATTTCATGCAGGCGGTCGCTGTATTCATGCAAGGTCTTTTCATCACCCGTTCTTTCGAGTTCATGACCCAATTCCTCAATTTCTTTTTCGAGTTGTAAAACCCGTTCAAACGCGCCCAGGGCCACCTGAAGAATGGATTCCTCAGTATCAAAACTAAGCAGATCCTGGTGCAGGTAACCAATAGAAGTGGTACGGCTTCTTTCCACCGTCCCGGCTGAAGGCTGATATTGACCCACCAATAACTTAAGGAGGGTGGATTTCCCGGTCCCGTTATAGCCGATCAGACCGATCCGTTCACCGGGTTGTATATGCCAGGTGGCATCTTCCACAATTGCACGGGCACCAAACTCAAAAGTCACATTCTGAAATCCTGCGAGCATAATAAAATTTTAACAGGTTGCAAAAATAACGGATTCGCCGTTCCGGTGCGGTGCGTTTATCTTTGCACAATAAATTTCTGTTGGTGACCATTATCCTGAACATCCTGCTGATTTTCCTGCTTACGCTCCTGGCGGTTTTGCTGATCCTGTGGCGGAGGAAACCCGCAAAGCCCATACTGCTACGCTGGAGCCTCTTTACGGGACTGCTTTTCATCCTTACGGCCGTTTTCAGGCTGATCCCGGATAAAGAGGAACATGCAGCTACTGAGACATCAAACTTGTCATTGCAGCAGCATCCTCAGTATAGTCAGGCGTTTACCCGCTCAATGGATGAAATCACCACTTCCTTTATTGCAATCGGTGATGAACTGGCTGAGGGCAATATAACCGGTGCAGAAAAGCAGGGTGACCGGCTGAAGCAGGCACTGGATAGTTTTAATATAGAAGAAATCGTGGCAGATACCGTTAAATATGATGCGTTGTACCTGTCACTCGATAATGCACGTGCAGAAACCATATCGATCGTGGCAGACCCGGATCTGGCAGAAAAAAGAGCCTCTTTTAATATTTTATCAAGGGAAGTGATTTCAGTACTGACATTGCTTGACATACCCGGGACTACCTATTACCGGCTGATTTGTCCGGATGCGTTTGGAAAAGGGCAAGAAGGCTGGTGGATCGGGAAAACAGCTGAAGCATTGAATCCCTATGGACTTACCGGTTGCAGCCAGGCTGAACGGATTAGTAAGGCTGAACAACCAATCATTAAATAATTTGTTGTGGTGAATATGTACCGGTTCCGTTTACTTTTTTTTCCCCTTTTGCTACTGTCTTCCGGTTTAGTCGCCCAAAACCGCTTTACCCTGAACGGGTATGTGAAAGACAGTCTTTCCGGGGAGACCATTATTGGCGCATCGGTATCCGTGAATGGCCAGTCAAGAGGAGTGACAAGTAATCAATATGGTTTTTATTCTCTTACCCTCGATGAAGGGGAATACGAGATACAGGTTTCGCATGTGTCTTATACAGGACGTGTGATACCGGTCAGTCTTCGGGCCAACCAGACACTGAATTTCGGTTTACTTTCCAAATCAGCCCTGATCAATGAAGTCGTGGTATATAGTAAAAAAAGAGATGGTAATGTGAAGAATGCGCAGATGGGTAAAATTGATCTGACCATGAACCAGGTGAGGGCGATTCCTGCATTTATGGGTGAAGTGGATATTCTCAAAGCCATTCAGTTATTGCCGGGGGTGCAGAGTGCGGGAGAGGGGAATGCCGGTTTTTATGTCCGCGGCGGCGGTCCTGACCAGAACCTGATCATGCTGGATGATGCGGTGGTCTATAATACCGGTCATCTTTTTGGGTTCTTTTCGATATTCAATGGGGATGCCATCAAAAATGTGTCCCTGATTAAGGGAGGAATGCCGGCCCAGTATGGAGGCCGGCTTTCGTCCGTACTGGATGTGACGATGAAAGAAGGAAACATTAATAAGTTTCAAACGGAAGGAGGGATTGGTTTAATTGCCTCCCGTTTTTCGGTACAGGGCCCGATTCAAAAGGAAAAAGCGTCTTTTATTATCTCCGCCCGGCGAACTTATATTGATGCCCTCGTAAAACCGTTTGTCAGCAAGAGCAGCAGCTTTTATGGATCAGGCTATTACTTCTATGATATGAACGCCAAAGTCAACTACCGGTTTTCGGATAAAGACCGGCTTTACCTGAGCGGCTATTTCGGAAGGGATGTGTTTGATTTCAGGAACGCGAAACGTTCGTTCAATACCAATATACCCTGGGGAAATTCAACAGCAACGCTCCGGTGGAATCATGTGTTCAACCGGCGCCTTTTCGCCAATACAACGGCCGTCTATAATGATTACAACTTTAAGTTCTCCGCAGCACAGGAAAATTTTGAGATCGGCTTATCCTCCGGTATCCGGGATATGACGATCAAATCGGATTTTGATTATTACCCCTTGCCCAATCACAAACTGAAATTCGGCGGACTGATCACCCATCATAAATTCATACCCAATGTGGTGACCGGCCGCCAGGATTCTGTCGTATTCAGCCCGAATAATGAAGGTGCCAAATATGCCATGGAAGCGGCCTTGTATATACAGGATGACTGGGAGATCGGTGAAAAACTTAAAATCAATTATGGAGTACGCTGGAGCAGTTTCAACCAGGTGGGGCCCTATATGCTTTATACCCGTGATGCAAATGGAAATAAGCTGGATAGTACTTTTTATTCCAGGATGAAGACGGTAAAATCTTATGGCGGTCTGGAACCCAGGATGACGATCCGCTATGCCCTGGATGATGAATCTTCTATAAAAGCAGCCGTTACCCGCAATTACCAATATATCCACCTGGTAACCAATGCGGGTACTACATTGCCCACCGACCTATGGGTACCCAGTACATATATTGTCCGGCCACAACTGAGCTGGTTGTATTCAGCCGGCTATTTCCGGAATTTTTCCGACAACCGGTTTGAAACCTCCGTGGAAGTTTATTACAAGGACATGCGTAACCAGGTCGAGTATAAGGAAGGCTATACCCCTTCACTGACTGATCCGGAAGACGAATTTGTATTTGGAAAAGGCTGGAGTTACGGAGCCGAGTTTTTTGTGAATAAGACAAGAGGACGATTGACCGGATGGGTGGGCTATACCTTGTCCTGGACCTGGCGAAAATTCGAACAGCTGAATGAAGGCGCACGGTATCCGGCTCGTTATGACCGGAGACATGACCTCTCCGTTGTCAGTAATTATGATGCAGGAAAAAAGTGGAAACTGGGTGCGGTATTTGTATTTGGTACCGGTAATGCGATTACATTACCTGAGCGTTTTTATGTAATCAATGGCGTGCTGACACAGGAATACAGCTCCCTGAATCAATACCGGATGAAAGCTTATCACCGGCTGGATTTCTCCGCCACATATACACCGGTTCCCAAAAAGAAAAGAAACTTCAGCAGTTCCTGGGTATTCAGTATTTATAATGTCTACAGCCGGCTGAATCCTTATTTCCTCTATTTTGATCAGGAAGGCAGTATTGCCACCAATGACCTGCAGGTATCTACCAAACAGGTTTCACTTTTCCCCGTATTGCCGGCCGTCACCTGGAACTTCAAATTCTGATGAAGTACCCGCAACAAAAAAGCCCCGGGTTAGGGAGCTTTCCTGCGTCAAATAAATTGAGGAAATTAAAATTGTTTGCACAATGAAGTTAGTTTATATACATTACCCCACCAATAAATAAGTGTTGTTTTTACATTTAGTTCAGGTCATTTAATCGTTAACTATTAACGAAATGCTGAATTTGTAGTATTTCTACGACAAGCGATCCTCAGGGAAGTTTACCCGGTGCGGGTTGCTCGTATATAAACCGCACCATTGCATTTTTTTGTTCATCGGAAGTTAGATAAAGCTGGTAGCGTTTAGTCCCGGCTGTTATGATCATCAATGCAGTATTTGGCGGAATGGATCCGAGATTTTCACCTACCATAATGACTTCCTGTGTTGTTTTTTTCAGATCCACGCGGATGTTCACGGAGACCGGTTGTGTTTTCAGCATCCGGTTGGAAACAAGCGGCATATTGTTCACGTAAACTGATATCGTATCCCCATCAATCTGCCCGTTGTCATAAAAATCAATTTTAATATTCCCGGTATCCACTTTTATTTCCTTTACCAGTTCAGCTTTCCGGTTCGTCAGTGAGGGAGGCAATTTAACATCCGGTTTAAAAATGGATTTATCAAAGCGGGTCAGTACGATTGAACCTGGTTCACATACGGTTTTGCCGTCAATAGCTTTCCCGGTTGGGGTAGACCAGGTGCCGCGCAATTGTTCCTCCGTTACCACATTTCCGCCACCCCGGTGAAAACTGAGTTTATAGGTTTTAATACAAGGCACACAATCCTCTTTGATCTTAAAGGTTACAATACCGATTTCCTGGATCGTGATAAGATTGCTGTCTCGGTTATAGGTTCCCTCAAAATTTTCCTTTAAATAATTGGAGGAATCTGAAAAATGGTAGGCCGTACCGGTAATATGGGAGCCGGCCATCTGTAACTGGAGTTCTATCTGATAAACGGGAAAACAACCACTGGGGGCCATTACCACTTTACCTTTCCAGATACCGTTAATATTCTGGGCGGACAATGAAATACCTGTAAATACTAATATATAAACTAAAAACTGCCTTGCCATAACAGTGGAAAAATAAGGAAAAAAGAAGCGGTCCTGAAAAAAATACAGCAACGGCAATTTTATGAACTGGTATGCGGCCCGGAATTACTGTTTATCCGGTTTCAGGTACCTGAACTTCACCACCGCGTTTTTTTGTTCGGTAGACGTGATCCGGACCTCAAAACGTTGCGTCCCGGCTTCCACAATCATGAGGGATGTATTAGGAGGAATGGTGCCCAGGTTTTCTGCGACCATGGTCAGTTCATGCTCGTCCTGGAGCTCATTCAATTCAAAACGCAAAATGAGCGGGGAGGCCGTCAGTCTTTTCTCGGCCAGCATCAGTTTATTGTCAAGGTATACAGAAATCGTATCTCCGTCTATTTCACCATTGTCGAATAACTTAACCGTAACCTGGCTGCTGCTGATGGTCAGTGTTTTTACCAGTTCATTGATCCGGTTCTTAATATCCGGTGGGGCCGGAGTGATCAAAACTGGTTTTGATTTCCGGATCGCCGAATCATTCTTGGCTATATTACCGGTCACCGGTTTAACCACCGCGCTGTCTTTACGGATCACCGGTTTTGGGGCTGCTACAGGTTTTTTTACTACCGGGGGACTGACTTTAGCTTTGGCGGTATCTTTTTTAACCGGGGCCTTATTTACTGCCACCGGGGTGGTTTTTTTATCCGGCGGATTATTTTTAACCGGTGCTTTATTGATCAAAACAGGTCCCGGCTTCACTTTCCCGCGAAGAAAGGGTTCAATATAAAAATCAGAGTTGGCCACGCGGCGCAGGTATACCTTTCCTCCTCCACAGTCACCTCCCTTTTTATTCAGTAAACCGTCTTTTTCAAACTTACTGGTATAAGTACCTTCCAGGAATTCTTCCTTTCCGGACCGGCTGTACACAAAATTGCATTTCATGATACAGGCAGCCGAACCATCCGACATACGTAATTCAACGGTCCTGATCTCCTGGATCAGTATTTTTTTTCCCGCTTTATTGTAACTCCCGGTAAGTGTGGCTTTCCCGTAAAAAACAGTGGAAAGATAGGAATAGGAAACACCGGAAACCGAATTACCAGATTGTTTGATCTGTAACTCAAATTTGTAATGATCATAGTTGTCGGTCACAAAATAGCCCCGCCAGATGCCAGACATATCCTGTGCAGAAACGGTGCTGATCATCAGGCAGCAGTACAGCGCAAAAAAGAATCTATTGATCATCGGTTTCATCAAGCGTCAAATTTACAGAAAGGAAGATGGATTGAAACAGGTTTTCCATTCAATTGTTTGTTAATTTTAACAGGTTTTTAAAACTTATGCTGGCACCCCGACTTCTTTTTTTACTGCTTTTTTTCAATAGTGGACAATCCCTGAATGCCCAGGAAAATGATCCGGACATCCGGCTGGCGATGCAACTGGATTCGATGGCCACAACCGCGGATTTACATCATCATTTTGCAAAGATCTATACCACTTCAGTCCTGCGGTCAATTCAACATTACCAGGGGGCCACAGAAAGTGAACTCTATTTTATCCGCCGGTTTGAACATTTATTTGCCGGTTACTTTTTCCGCGCAGCCGCATGCAGGGGACGGGGCCCCGGGACAGAAGCCTGGCAGGCCTATTTCCATGACAGCACCCTGAGTCCGTTGCAATACCAGTTACTCGGAATCAATGCCCATATCAATGCCGATCTTTCTGTTACCCTGACTGAAGGGTTTTCGCTTGAAGAATTAAAAGTGCACAAAAAAACATTCCTCCGGTTTCAGGTTGGTCTCAGGAAACAGTTTATGGTATTTTATGAGGAAAACAGGCGGACAAACCACCTGACCCGGCTGCTGCATCAGCTGACGTTCGGTCTGGCAAAGCCCTATGGTGCTGTAATGTTGTATCAATGGAGAAAACGCCAATACAGACTGGCGGTCTTGCACAAAACCCGGCCTGGAAAAGAAGCAAGGCTGAAACGAAAAACCGCCCGGCATAAAGAAAGAATCGACCGGTTGATTCTGCGTCATCTTTAGGCATTATTCGTTACCTTTGCCCTTCGTTAAAAACAAGGAAAACAGATGATTAATATTACCCTGCCGGATGGAGCAGTCAGGCAATACGAAGCAGGCGTTTCTGCGCTCGAAATTGCTAAATCCATTTCTGAGGGATTGGCCAGAAAAGTACTGGCCGCAAGTGTGAACGGACAGGTTTGGGATGCCACGCGTCCGATTGCTGAAGATGCCAGCCTGAAATTACTTACCTGGACTGATACGGATGGACAGCTAACCTTCTGGCACTCTTCTGCCCACCTGATGGCAGAAGCGGTGGAAAGTCTTTTCCCGGGGGTTAAATTCTGGGTAGGACCTGCATTGGAAAGTCCGAAAGGTTTTTATTACGATATGGACCTCGGCGATCGCAAAATGACAGAGGAAGATCTTGCCGCACTGGAAAAGAAGATGAACGAGCTGGCCAAACAAGGCAATCCTTATCTGCGTAAAGAAATGCCCAAAGAAGAGGCTGTTCAGTATTTTACAGAAAAAGGGGATGAATATAAACTCGATCTGCTCAGTAACCTGACCGATGGAGAAATCACTTTTTATACCCAGGGCGGTTTTACGGATCTCTGTCGTGGTCCGCATATTCCCAATACCGGTTTTATCAAAGCCATCAAACTGATGAGCATTGCCGGCGCATATTGGAAAGGAGATGAAAAGAACAAACAGCTGACCCGGGTATATGGTGTTACCTTTCCTTCCCAGAAGGAAATGGATGAATACCTGGCGATGCTGGAAGAAGCCAAAAAAAGGGATCACCGTAAACTCGGTAAAGAACTCGGCATTTTCACGATGGATGATGATGTGGGACCGGGCCTTCCTTTATGGATGCCCAACGGGACCGTAATCATTGAGGAGCTGGAGAACCTCGCCAAGGAAACTGAAACAGCAGCCGGTTATAAAAGAGTGGTGACCCCGCATATCGCCAAGGAAAATCTGTACCTGACCAGTGGTCACCTGCCTTATTATGCCGACAGCATGTTCCCGGCTATGGATATGGACGGAGAGAAGTACTACCTGAAGGCGATGAACTGTCCGCATCACCATAAAATTTTTGATGCAGAACCCAAGAGCTATAAAGATCTTCCGTTGCGGTTGGCCGAATACGGGACCTGTTACCGCTATGAACAGAGCGGTGAGTTATTCGGACTGATGCGGGTACGCTGCCTGCACATGAATGACGCGCATATTTATTGCACCAAAGAACAGTTTGCCCAGGAGTTCAGGTCGGTGAATGAAATGTACCTGAAATATTTTAAGATCTTCGGGATTGAAAAATATGTCATGCGCTTATCCCTGCATGATCCGGCCAAACTGGGACAGAAATATATTGATGAGCCGGAACTCTGGCTGGAAACGGAAGAACTGGTAAGGAAAGTGCTGATTGAAACCAATGTGCCGTTTGTGGAAGTAAAAGGTGAAGGCGCGTTTTACGGACCCAAGATTGATGTGCAGATATGGAGTGCCATTGGCCGGGAGTTTACCCTGGCCACCAACCAGGTGGATTTTGCCCAGGGCCGTCGTTTCAAACTGAGTTTTACCAACCAGCAGAATCAGCCCGAAGTACCCCTGATTATTCACCGTGCCCCGCTGGGAACACACGAACGGTTTATCGGCTTCCTGCTGGAACATTATGCCGGCAAATTCCCCTTGTGGCTGGCCCCGGTTCAGGTCAAAGTGCTGCCGATCAGTGATAAGTTCATCGACTATGCCAAATCGGTTTCCGATCAGCTGAAAAAAGCAGATATTCGTGCGGAAGTTGATGACCGGAATGAAAAAATCGGCAAGAAAATCCGGGATACTGAGCTGATGCGGGTTCCGTATATGCTGGTGGTAGGTGAAAAGGAAATGAATGAAGGTATGGTGGCCATCCGCCGGCAAGGTAAGGGTGATCTCGGTGTAAAAACCGTGGCGGAGTTCCTGGCCGGTGCTGTTGAAGAAATTAAAGAACGTAAAAGCGAATAAACCGTATTTTAGCAATTCCGGATCCTGACCGGAATACCAGTTAACCAGAAAAACATGCTCATCTGCAGGGGAGGGAGCTTCACTTAAAGTATCTAAATGGCAGTACCACAAAAACCCGGAGGCGGGTTCAACAGACCACCCGGAGGCGGATTTTCAAAGCCCGGTGGTGGCGGATTTAACAAAGGCGGTTTCAGGGGACGGTTTGTTCCCCGTAAAGAGGCAGAACACCGCATCAATCATTTTATTCGGGTTCCCCAGGTACGACTGGTGGGCGAGAATGTGGAAGTAGGTATCTACAGCACACAGGAAGCATTAAAGATGGCGCAGGATCAGCAACTGGACCTGGTGGAAATTTCACCCACCGTGGATCCGCCGGTTTGCAAGATCATTGACTATAATAAATTCCTTTACGACAAGAAGAAGAAGGAAAAAGAGATGAAAGCCAAAAGCAAAGTCTCTGAAGTAAAGGAAATCCGTTTCACCCCCAATACGGATGACCATGACTTTGATTTTAAAGCAAAGCATGCGATCGAATTCCTGAAGGATGGCAATAAGGTGAAAGCCTATGTGCAGTTCAAAGGAAGGGCTATTCAGTTCCAGGACCGCGGTCAGCTTTTACTGCTGAAATTTGCAGAGCGCCTGGCAGAAATCGGTGTACTGGAAAACATGCCTAAAATGGAAGGTCGACGAATGCTGGCCATGTTTGCCCCCAAAGGAAAAAAGAAAGCGTAACGTTTTTTCAAAAATACCTGACCCGTCTTGTCAACAAGACGGGTTTTTTATTTGTAATGGGGAAGGTTAACTACTAAATAAACGTCTGATAAAACGTCACAGAAATTCCATACAGAACCGGTCTTTCTGTATATTGAGCCACTTAAAATGATCCTTATGCAATTTTTGAAAAAACATGGTTTTATTCTTTTGTTACTTGCGGGCTGCTCTCTCACGGCAACAGCCCAGAACAACGGGGCGCCTCGTCCGGATACCACCCGTCGTCCGGGGAATGTTAGTCCAGGTGGTCCCTCGACCGGCCCCAAAGCGTATAAAGATGTGATCACTGCCAAAGCCGTTTCCGATGCGGGTATGTTCACGATTCACAAAGTAGAGGAGAAATATTTTTTTGAAATTCCTGATTCCATGCTTTACCGGGATATCCTGGTGGTCAACCGTCTGAGTAAGGCAGGCGCCAATATGCGGGTAGGTGGATTTGCCGGATTTGCCGGTGATGATATCAGCCGCAATGTAATCCAGTTTCAACGGGGACCTAATAACAAGATTTTTCTCCGCACAATTTCCTTTGCAGAATATACGAAGGATTCCACTTCCTCCATGTACAGTGCGGTAGTCCGTTCGAATGTTCAGGCCATTGCTGCGTCTTTTGATATTAAAGCACTGGGACGTGATTCCAGCGGTGTGGTGATTGATATGACGGATTATGTCAGCGGAGACAATGATATCCTGTTTTTCAGCAGTGGAACCAAATCCACATACCGGATCGGTTCACTTCAGTCCGATAAATCCTATATAGAAAACCTGCGTTCTTTCCCCATCAATATTGAAATCAAAACCGTTAAAACGTATAGCCGGATGCCCGCTCCGCCAACAGGTGGATTTGGTGGATCCCAGGCTGCCCCGGGTGGGAACCTGACTGTTGAAATCAACAGTTCGCTTGTGTTGCTCCCGAAAGTGCCCATGCAGCCCCGGTATTATGATAAAAGGGTAGGTTATTTTGCCACCGGTTATACCGACTACGATGCCAATCCACAGGGTGTGGAAGATGTGATTATGGTAAAAAGATGGAGACTTGAACCCAAACCAGAAGACCAGGAAAAATACAAGAGAGGCGAACTGGTGGAACCCCAGAAGCCGATCATTTTCTACATTGATCCGGCTACGCCCAAAAAATGGATTCCTTACCTGATTCAGGGGGTGAATGACTGGCAGGCTGCTTTTGAGAAAGCGGGTTTCAAAAATGCGATCATGGGTAAAATGGCGCCCACCAAAGCTGAAGACAGTACCTGGAGCCTTGATGATGCCCGCAATTCAGCCATTGTTTACAAACCTTCTAATGTTGCCAATGCCAGCGGACCCAGTATTGCAGATCCACGCAGTGGCGAAATCATGGAAAGCCATATCAACTGGTATCATAATATCATGTCACTACTGCGTGACTGGTACTTTATACAGTGTGCACCCTCTGACCTGGAAGCCCGTAAAATGGTGTTTGATGATGAACTGATGGGCCAGCTGATCCGTTTCGTGTCTTCTCATGAAGTAGGTCATACCCTCGGACTCCGTCATAATTTCGGATCCAGTTCCACGGTTCCGGTTGAGAAACTGAGGGATAAAGCCTGGGTAGAAGCCAACGGTCATACACCGTCGATTATGGACTATGCCCGTTTCAATTATGTGGCTCAGCCCGAAGATAAGATCGGCCGTAGCGGACTCTTTCCCCGGATCGGAGACTATGATCATTGGGCCATTGAATGGGGCTACCGGTTGTTTCCTGAGTATAAAACGGCAGACGCTGAAAAAGGAAAACTGAATGCCTGGATCATGGACAAACTGAAAAATCCGCGTCTCTGGTGGGGCGATGGAGAAGCGAACCAGGAAGATTCCCGGAACCAGACTGAAGATCTGGGCGACGATGCCATGAAAGCCGGTATGTATGGAATTAAAAACCTGCAACGTATTGTACCCAATTTGCTGCAATGGACCCGGGAAGAGAATAAAGACTATGCCGGTCTCGAAAATATGTATGAGCAGGTGACAGGACAGTTCCAGCGTTATATGGTGCATATTGCCCGTAATGTTGGCGGCCAGATGCTGACTCCGAAAATGGTGGAACAAAGCGGTCCGGTTTATGAAATGAATACCGAATCAAAACAGCGGGAAGCCGTGGATTTCCTCAACAAGAACATTTTTGCCACGCCTACCTGGTTGCTCAATAACGATATTTTCAATCGTACAGGATTAACCGGAACAAGCGTAGTAGGCCAGGTACAGGATGCAGTGATCAGCCGCCTGCTGAATGCACGGGTTTTAGGCAAACTGACGGATGCGGAAGCCGTGCTGGGTAACTCAACCTACCAGGTAACTGAATTGCTGGCCGATCTGAAAAAAGGAATTTTCACTGAACTGACATCGGCAAAGCCGGTTGATATTTACCGCCGGAACCTTCAAAAATCATATGTATCTTCTTTGATCAACCTGCTTGCACCAGTTACCACGACAATGTTGTCCACAGGTAACATCGTCAGCAGTGGCGGACTCAATGACAAAGCCGATGCAAAGAGTATTATCCGGGCTTACCTGACCGGCTTACGGGCCGAAATCTCAGGTAGTGCTGCCAGGAGTACAGATAACATGACTAAATACCACTTGCAGGATCTGGCCGAAAGAATCAATAAAGCATTGAATCCCAACAAGTAATTGTTTATTTTACATAGAATCATGGGCCTCTTCGGAGGCCCATTTTTATTTTAGCCCCTTCTTTGCTGTTTCCCTGATTCCCAGTATCTTTGCAACCCGTTGAAAAACGGTAGTTCTCTTACAGTCTGCCAGGCAGACAACTATTGCCGAAGAGGTTCGAAAAAGGTCCCCCGGTGGGGAATGCCTCAAGGGTATAATCATTAAATACTGGGTAACATGCCTAAAGTAAAAACAAACTCCAGTGCCAAAAAACGTTTCAAAGTAACGGGCACCGGGAAGATCATGCATCAGAAAGCATTCAAGCGTCACATTCTGACGAAGAAATCAAAAAAACGTAAACGTAACATGCGCCTCGACGGAACAGTTGCAAAATCACATGTGGATTTTGTTAAACGCCTGCTGCGTCTGAAATAAACCTTACGTTCAACACATTTATTCATCAGTCAGTCTGCTGACTAAAAATTATACACTATGCCTCGTTCAAAAAATGCTGTGGCCTCCAAAGCCCGCCGCAAAAAAATATTAAAGCAAGCCAAAGGTTACTATGGCAAACGTAAAAACGTTTTAACGGTAGCGAAAAACGTAGTTGAAAAAGGGATGACCTACATGTTTGTAGGCCGTAAACTGAAGAAAAGAGAATACCGCACGTTGTGGATCGCCCGTATCAATGCGGCTGTCCGTGAAGAAGGAATGACCTACTCTCAGTTCATCAACAAACTGCAGACCAAAGGCATCGAACTGGACCGTAAAGTACTGGCCGACCTGGCCATGAACAATCCCGAGACGTTCAAGAGTCTGGTGAATTCAGTGAAGTAATTCTTCAACGTAGTTATAGCAAAAGGCCCGGAAGTTCCGGGCCTTTTGCGTAAGCAGACCAGAAGGAATTACAGGATAGGGAGAGGATGAGAGAAGGATGAGTAATGAGTAATCAGTAATGAGTAGCCCGGGAAGGGAACTACAGAGTAGAAGGAGGATGAGAGAAGGATGAGTAATGAGTAATCAGTACCTAAAGTAATGCGCCCTCCGAAAATCGGAGGGCGCATTTATAATTAGAGTCTACCACACTTACTCATTACTCATTACTCATTACTCATTCCTAGTGTTGTCCCAATATCAGCACCAACGCATAAATAATTCCAGGTAACCATCCCAACAGAGTCAGAATCAGGCTGATCCAGAAACGAGTATTGATTTCTCCTTCGTAGAGATACACAGCCAGCGGGGGGAGAAGGATCGCCAGGATCACCAGCAGGAGCGTATCCGTATCGGCTTCCTTTCCGGCTTTTTTGGCCGCTTTAAAAGCTTTCATTTCCTTCTTCACTTCCTTTACACGCATTCTTTTTTCTTTACGTGAAAGACTGTTGAATTCATCCAGGGCAGATTTTACTTTGGTCGGGTCAGGTTCAGTAGTGGTGGTGGCCGGAACGACCACTGACGCCATGGATGCCACCGGGGTAGAACTTACAAGCAAAAAAGCAAGAATAAAAAGTAAAACAGATTTCATACACTACAATTTTAGGTTTATGTCACGAAAAATATGCCGGATTCACAAAAATAATCCCGCGCATGGCGGGACTATCATATATAGTTATTCTTAAATTTTACATGATATCCATCGCCTTCACAAAAGCAGTGGTCTGGAAGGGGAGGATCAGGGTCAGCCATTCCCAGTGGGCGTAAATAGCGAAAAGAAGGCCGGCCGTAGAAGCCAGGAAAACAAGCCACCAAAGGCCTCTATACTTTTTTGTCTGCTCCATATTCAAAATTTTAGGCAAAAATAAGGTCCGGACGGTAAAACAAAAAACAGTTTTTTCAATTCAACCATTTCTTTTCCAAAGCAAAACCGGGATAGAGAGGAGGGCGCCGGTTAACGCCAGACTCCACTTAATGATCACATAAATATGATATATCGTAAATGATGAACTGATATCGGGTTTTTCGGACAACCAATGAAGCAAAAACCCGTTTTCACGGATATCACAGCCCCAGGCTACCAGTTGAAGACAGGCCAGTACCAATAAAATATTTCGCAATAAAGCCTTTTTCGCTTTGTAACGGGCCATCATGCAAAGACTGGCAATACCACCATAAGCCCCGGCCATGAAGACATAGTCAAAATACAAATGGGCCTTCAGCAGGGGCTGTATGGCAGGATCCAGGTGGTATAAAATATCCATTACCCGGGCTGCCGGATATGAAATCTCCAACCCGATGATGGTAAACAGCTCTCCCTGGTAATAAAACCGGGTTTCCAGCCATTTCATACAAAACGCAGTCCCAATAAAAAGCCCCAGGCAGAACAGGAACCAATTTCTCCAACCTTTATAGCTTAAAATCACAGGTTTGTGTAACATAAATTTTAAAAAACACGTCAATTTTAATATGAATAATGCTGATTTTAACTACTTTCGTATTAATGTGTGTGTGAAACACAATAATTTGTTTTCTGAATCCCACACCTAACGATTGTGATAAAGTTACAGTTTTACATACGGTTCAGTACCCGCTATGGACAGAGTCTCCATATTATGGGGAATTTAGCTGCATTGGGAAATAACGATCCAGCCCAGGCACTGGCCATGCATTATTTAAATGAGGAATTCTGGCAAGCGAGTCTTGAAGTAGCTGCCGGAACCAACCTGGCCGACATCCGATACAAGTATTTCCTGAAAAATGATGATGGCGAATCCATCACCGAATGGGGCAATGACCGGTTGCTGGCCAAAGGGCATAAAACAACCACTGAACTGGTGGTTACCGATACCTGGAATCATGCCGGTGAATTTGAAAACACGTTTTTCACGGCCCCTTTTGCCGAAGTACTGCTCAAACCTAACCATACTAAAGGAAAGGGGGATTCCGATAAATCATTTACCCATATTTTCCGGATTAAAGCCCCGTTGCTGCAGAAACACCAGGTAATGGCGCTTACTGGTGCCGGTGATAAACTGCGCAATTGGTCAGAAACCGATCCGCTTCAAATGGAGCGTAACGGGGATTGGTGGGAAGTACGGCTTGATTTGTCCGATCAATATTTTCCGGTCGCATACAAATATGCTGTTTGGAACACAAAAGAAAAACAGTTAATACGTTTTGAAACCGGCGATAACCGCTTATTAATACCGGAAGGCAATCCGCAGCGTATCAGTATCCAGCATGATGGATTTGCGCACCTTCCCAATGCTACCTGGAAAGGAGCCGGGGTGGCCATTCCCGTCTTCAGTCTGCGTACGAAAAACAGTTTCGGCGTAGGTGAATTCAATGATATTAAACTGCTGGTTGACTGGTCAAAACAAACCGGGCTGAAACTGGTTCAGTTGTTACCGGTTAATGATACCACGGCCACTAATACCTGGCTTGATTCATATCCATATGCCGCTATTTCGGCATTTGCCCTGCATCCGGTTTTTATCAATCTGCCCAAAGTGGCAGGAAAGGAATATGCCACACAACTCAACAGCCTGAAGAAAAAACAGCAGCAGCTGAATGAAAACAGTGTGGTGGATTACGAGGAAGTCATGAAGCTGAAGAACGCCGTACTGAAAAAACTGTACGATGTGATGGGGGAGGATTGCTTTGCCACGGATGATTACAAGGAATTTTTCAATACCAACCGGCATTGGCTGCAACCGTATGCCGCTTTTTGTTATTTCCGTGATAAATATGGCACGTCCCGTTTCGGGGAATGGAAAACAAACAGCACCTATAATAAAGCCGCTGTTGAAAAACTGTTTGCCAATGGCAATGCAGTGACCAAACAACTGGGACTTTATTGTTTTATACAATATCACCTGCACCTGCAACTCAAAGAAGCGGTGGATTATGCGCACAAAAAGGGCATTGTTATCAAAGGTGATATTCCGATAGGCATTTACCGGCATGGTTGTGATGCCTGGGTGGAACCGGAATTGTACAATATGGATTGGCAGGCCGGTGCACCTCCGGATGATTTTGCCGCAGTGGGTCAGAACTGGGGGTTCCCGACTTACAACTGGAAACGCATGCAGGAAGACGGATTTGCCTGGTGGAAACAGCGTTTTGAACAGATGTCTGCTTATTTTGACGCTTTCCGTATAGATCATATACTTGGTTTCTTCCGGATCTGGAGTATTCCCGCTCATTCCATCCAGGGAATCATGGGGCATTTTGTGCCCTGCGTTCCGGTGCATATCAATGAGTTTGGCGAAAACGGGATCTGGTTCGATTACCAGCGGTATTGCAAACCCTTTATTATCGATGAAGTATTGAATGATTTGTTTGGCGACCAGACCGGCTATGTAAAAGAAACGTTCCTGGTGCCCAACGAGTTTGGCAGTTATGACCTGTCACCGGATTATTCCACCCAGCAACAGATCGAGGCCTGTTTCAGTACGCTGGAACAAACACAGGAAAACGAACAAATCAAGCTGGGCTTATTTGATCTTACTTCAAATGTGTTGTTGTTTGAAGAGCCGGGGTCCATGGGGCAGAAATATCATTTCCGGATTGCCATGGAAAAAACCCATTCATTCCGTTTCCTGATTCCGCATGTACAGGAAAAAATGAAAGAACTCTACGTGAATTATTTCTTCCGTCGCCAGGATGATTTCTGGTTCCGTGAAGCGATGCATAAACTACCCATGCTCAAAGCAGCCACCAATATGCTGGTCTGCGGTGAAGACCTGGGTATGGTACCGGACTGTGTGCCCGATGTGATGAAGCAAACCGGAATTCTGAGCCTGGAGATCCAGCGGATGCCCAAGGATCCGGAAAAAGAATTTTTTCATCCCAATGATGCCCCTTATTTATCAGTCATAACACCCTCTACCCATGATATGAGTACGGTTCGTGGCTGGTGGGAAGAGAACCGGGAAAAAACGCAGCATTTCTATAACCAGGTCATGGGTCAATGGGGAGAAGCTCCACAGTTTTGTGAAGCCTGGATCAACCGGGCCATCATTATGCAGCACCTGTATTCACCCGCCATGTGGAGCATCTTTCAGCTACAGGATCTGCTCGGCATGAGCGAGACCCTGCGTCGTGAAAATCCACATGATGAACGCATTAATATCCCTGCCAATCCCAAGAACTACTGGCAGTACCGAATGCATATTTCCCTTGAAGACCTGCTGAAGGAAGATGCCTTCAATGAGGAGTTGAGAGGGTATGTTGAAAATAGCGGAAGATCGGATTAGTCGGAAGTCGGGAGTTAGTAGCCGGGAGTAAACAGCCCGTACTAACGACAATCGATTACCAGTTCTGATTCCTGTCTCCCTACTCCCGACTCCTGTCTCCCGACTCCCGACTGTATTTACTGGATGGCGAAGATAACTTCCACTTCAAACCGGAGCCGCATTTTCTTGAATTCCACGTCCACCGATTTATCAAAATCCTTACCATTATAACTGATATTGCTGGTAAGTGAATTCATTCCCCTTAACTGGATATTGCTATTGGCCATATAACCAATTGCTTCTTCCTGAGGTTCTTTAACCGTTATGGCAGAACCCAGTTTCTCCCCAATGGCTTCTGTCAGATAGATTCCTTTCTCTTTGGCCGCTTTTACGGCCTGTATCTTTAACTGGCGGCGGTATTCGGTCAGTTTACTATGACTGGTGTAGGCAATATCAAAACTAACCGTGGCATCATCGTCCAGCTTTTCGATGAGCTGATCCATTTCTTTTGAATGACTGAATTTTACCTGGTAGGTGATGGAGGCCATCAGATCCTGATCCCTTTTCTTTTTTTTGCGCAACCAATAATAGTTACTGTAACCCGTATAGGATTGAATACTGATACTGGAGTCCGCAATGCCGGCTGCTTTGCAGTAAGACAGAAAATCGGTCTTTATCGACTCCAGTTCTTTCTTATCCTGGTATTTTTTCTGGTATTCCCGGAGTATGATGTTTACATAGATCTCATCCGGTATCACCAGCATTTCCGCACTGCCGGTTACGGTAATTGTCTTGGGAAAGGGATTGGATGAATTGGTGGTTTGTGCAAACACGGTGCTCAGCCAGGTAATACCCAGCAACAAAAAGAAGAATCGTTTCATAAAAATGGTTTTAATAATTGATGAGGGTGCCCTGTAATTTACATACTGTTCTCCAATATCTTTGTTAATATGAAACTGCAATACTGGCCATTCAGCTTAAAGTTCAGACACCCATTTACGATTTCGAAAGGGACCAAAACCCATCAGCCAACCCTGATAGTGGAACTCGAACATATGGGGATCAAAGGTTACGGGGAAGCCCCGGCTATTGCCTATTACAATATCCCGGTGGACAAAATGATCGCTGACCTGGAGAGCAAGCGGCAACTGGTGGAAAAGTTCGCTTATACGGATCCTGAACGCTATTGGCATTACCTGCATCATTTATTCCCCCAGAATAATTTCCTCGTTTGCGCACTGGATATCGCCTCCTGGGATATCTGGGGTAAACTGAAGAAAAAGCAACTCTATGAAGTATGGAAAGGAGATCCATCTAAAAATCCCATTTGTGATTATACGATCGGTATCGATCCGGTAGAGAAAATGGTGGCCAAGATGAAAGAAAAACCCTGGCCTATTTATAAAATTAAAGTCGGTACTGCAGATGATATCGCTATTGTAAAAGCATTACGCGAGAATACGGAGGCCACTTTACGCGTGGATGCCAATGCCGCCTGGGATCTTGAAACCGCCTTACAACTGATTCCGCAACTGGAAGCACTGGGGGTTGAACTGGTAGAACAACCACTGGCCAAAGACAATTGGGAAGGGATGAAAGTCTTGTACCAGGCCTCTTCCTTACCCTTGTATGCTGATGAATCCTGTGTGCTGGAAGGGGATGTGGATCGCTGTAAGGATCATTTTCATGGGATCAATATCAAACTGACCAAGTGCAGCGGTATTACCCCGGCCCGCCGGATGATCAGCCGGGCCCGTGAACTTGACCTGAAGGTCATGGTCGGCTGTATGAACGAATCTACCGTGGGTGCTGCCGCTATAGCCCATTTGCTGCCGTTTATTGACCATGTGGATATGGATGGTCCACTTTTACTGGAAGAAGACCTTGCCTCCGGCATAGGTTATGATTTTGGAAAAATCAGTTACTCCGGGGAGCCCGGTCTGGGTATTACTTATACCGGTCTGTACAGTAAATAAACCGTTATTAATCTATCTTTCTGTTTATCAGTACTTTAAAAACTAAAAACAGAAAGACTGGCTATCCTTGTTTTTAATAAGCCGTATTGATGGGAGCTGTTCCCGGTTTTCAGGCACTACCTTCATTTTCTTTTTTTGAAATACGGGGCAACCGGTGGTAAATCTTTTCCATTTTAAGAAGCTGATAAGCTGATTAAGGCCTTATATTTGATAGAATCTTGTGCATGAGTATGAAACAAGCCCGCCTCTTTTTACTGATCACATTTGCCTGTATCCAGGTAAATGCACAACGTTTACACATTGGTATTATGGGTGGGATTTCCGCCTACAACGGTGATTTAACTGAAACTGTCATGCCCGGTAAACTCACCAACGGGGTGATCGGGATCACGGGTAATTATGAATTGCGTGATCAGGTTATGATTCGCGCCGGACTTTCCTATACCGTATTGGGAGGAGCTGACCGGTATAATACAAAAGCGGACCTGCTGGCCAGAAATCTTTCATTCGAAACTTCGTTAACTGAACTCAGCCTGGTAGGAGAATATTATTTCAGAAATCTGTATAGTCATAAACTTTCCCCTTATGTTTTTGGCGGGTTGGCTGCTTTTAAATTTAACCCTTATGCGTATGATGCCAGCGGTCAACGGATTTTTCTCAAACCGCTGAGCACAGAAGGACAGGGTATCGCCGGTTACCCAAAACCCTATAGCCTGACTCAGCTTGCACTCCCTTTTGGTGGTGGAGTAAAGTACCGGATAAATAATAATCTCCGGATCGGGCTGGAACTTGGTTTCCGTAAACTCTTTACCGATTACCTGGATGATGTGAGCGGATCTTATGCCAGTGAAGCTGACCTGCTGGCGGCAAAAGGCGCATTATCAGTTGATCTGTCATACCGTGGAGATGAACTAAATGGAGGCAGTTTCATCTACCCGGATAAAGGAGCGCAACGGGGCAGTCCGAAATATAAAGATTTCTACTACTTTGGCGTGTTACACCTGACCTACCGGATTATTCCTGCCAGGGGCGGTGATCCCATGCGGATGAACCGCAATGGTTGTCCGGTAAACATTTACTGAAATACATTTTTGCGAACCATTGATGGCAGGCGGTGTTGTACCTTTGCACCGCTACAAATACGACTATGGCCTGGAAAAATCAGCAAGCTTTTATTGACGCATTGGAAAATGCCGGAGAATTGGTCCGCATAAAGGAATATGTAAATCCCAGGCTGGAAATTGCCGAGATCACGGACCGCATCAGCAAATCCGGTCAGGGGGGTAAAGCCCTGCTCTTCGAAAATACCGGGTTGGATTTCCCGGTACTCATGAATGCATATGGCAGTGATAAGCGGATGTGTATGGCACTCGGTGTAAATCACCTGGATGATGTGGCCCGCGAGATTGAACAATTATTCCACCTGCTTTCCTCGCCCAAAGAAGGGCTGCTGGATCAGCTCAGACTATTACCCAAACTCGGTCAGTTTGCCAGCTGGATGCCCAAAGTCAGAAAGGGCAGGGGAGAATGCCAGGAAGTGGTGATGGCTGATCCGGATATATCCAAACTTCCGGTGATCACCTGCTGGCCAAAGGATGGAGGCCCCTTTGTTACGCTGCCGGTAATACATACCAAGGACCCGAACACCAATGCCCGGAATGTCGGCATGTACCGGATGCAGGTATTTGGTCCAACCCTGACAGGTATGCACTGGCACAAACATAAAGTGAGTGCCAAACATTTTGCTGAATACAAAAAACTGAATAAGAAAATGCCGGTGGCGGTGGCCCTGGGTGGAGATCCGGTTTATGCCTATTCCGCCACAGCACCATTACCCGAGAACGTGGATGAATATATGCTGGCCGGTTTTCTGCGTAAGAAAAAAGTGGAGCTGGTAAAATGTATCAGTCAGCCCGAAGTGGAAGTACCGGCCGATGCGGATTTTATCATTGAAGGCTATGTGGATCCGGCAGATGAACTGATCTGGGAAGGTCCTTTTGGGGATCATACTGGTTATTATTCGTTGCCTGACTGGTATCCGAAATTCCATATCACCTGCATCACACATAAAAAGAAAGCGGTTTATCCGGCTACGATCGTTGGTATCCCTCCGCAGGAAGATGCCTGGCTGGGAAAAGCCACTGAACGGATATTCCTGGCCCCGATCAAAATGACGATGGTGCCCGAAATAGCAGATATGGATATGCCCATTGAAGGGGTGTTCCATAATCTTGTGATCACAAAAATTAAAAAAGAGTATGCCGGGCAGGGACAAAAAGTGATGAATGCCATGTGGGGGGCCGGACAGATGATGTTTAATAAAATACTGGTACTGGCTGATCAGCACTGTACGATACAGGATTATCCCGCACTTACACCTTATGTGTTTAAAAACCTGAATCCGGCAACGGATATTTATTTCTCAACCGGACCGATGGATGTGCTCGATCACAGTTGCAGCAAAATGGGGTTTGGCGGAAAAATGTGCATTGATGGTACATTCAAAACGGATGAGGAAAGAGATGAACTGTATATAGAGTTACCGGTAAACAAGGATACAACCGCGATCGAAAAAGAACTGAAACAAACGTTTCCCGAACTGTCCGCCATCAATGCAGCACTGCTCCTGAAGGATATTCCCTGTCTTGTAATCGCGATTCAGAAAAACAGGGTTGGACATATTGCCGCCCTTCATCCGCAGATCGCGGCCACCCCGATCGTACAGGGAATAAAAATGATCCTGTATGTGGAACATACCGTGGATCCCCGTGACCTGACCGTGGCGCTCTGGCGGTTCTGCAATAACCTGGACCCCAAACGGGATTTCCATTTGTATAAGGAAAATGTACAGGGTTCCGTGGGTTATACCGCCTGTATGGGGTTGGATGGAACCCGCAAGACGAAGGAGTTCGATCATTTCCAGCGTGACTGGCCCAATATAATTGTGGCCGATGATGAAACGATAGCCGCTGTCGATAAAAAATGGAATCAGCTTGGATTGGGCGAATTTATTCCATCACCTTCCCTTAAATTTAAAGATCAGATGTACGGGGAAGAAGCCATTGTGAGTTAATACGCAGCATTTATGTCATCATCACTCAAACCTGCCAATACATTGCCGGATAACAGCCCGATCCGTGTGCTGATGACCGGTGCCGGTGCTCCGGGAGCCGCAGGCATATTAAAGTGCCTGGCACAGTATCCACGCATACAGGTGCTGACAGCTGATGCTAATCCTGCATCTGCAGGACATTACCTGAATAAACATTTTGTACAAATACCCAACGCCGGCGATCCGGCATTTGCAGAAACCCTGCTGATGATTTGCCGGGAACATAATATACATGTGGTCTTACCGCTGGTTACCCGGGAACTAATGCATTTTGCCAACCGGCTGAATGAATTTGCAATGGCAGGTACCCACGTCATCGTTACACCACCGGCTTCTCTTGAAATCGCAATCAATAAAAGTAAGCTGTATGAATTTCTGCAATGGAGGGGTATTGAGGTGCCGGCATTCCGTATAGTGGAAACAGCGGAGCAATTCATCGGAGCCCTGGAAGAACTGGGTTATCCGGAAAACAATGTTTGTTTTAAGCCGTCGCTATCGAATGGCAGCCGGGGATTCCGCATAGTCAGTGAACAATTCGACGAAGCAGATTTGTTATTTAATCACAAACCCACACAAACATGGATACGGAAAAATGAAGCGGTCCGTATTTTATCCGCTGCTCCCTTCCCTGAACTGTTGGTTAGTGAGTACCTGCCCGGACCTGAATATTCTGTGGATTGCCTGTGCAACAGGGGGGTGGCGGTAATCGTTATGCCCAGGTTGCGGAAAAAAATGATCAACGGGATATCGGTGGAAGGCGAGTTTGTGAGGCAGGAGGAAATTATCAGCTACTGTACCCGTATTATAAAAGAGTTGCAGTTACACGGGAATATCGGCATACAGGTAAAACAGGGGGCAAACGGTCAGTTTCTTATACTTGAAATCAATCCAAGGGTGCAGGGAACGATTGCTGCCGGTTTGGGTGCAGGAATTAATTTGCCCGTTCTGGCTGTTAAGCAAGCCCTCGGAATTGAAATCCCGGCAAATGAACTGGAAGTGAAATGGGGAGTTCAGTTTACCCGATATTGGGCAGAGGTATTTCATTGAAGGCTGACACAACGGCACAGTACGTGCTTTGGAAAGATATTTGATCGTTCAGACAGATCGGTTTTGATTTACAACCAAATCCCATAAACCCACATCTTATTCCTGAAATTAAAATTTGAATCGAATGATACGTGCAGGTTCTGTTATTGTTTTGACCATGCTGGCCATGGTCAGTTGTGCCCAGCAAAAGGTTTTAAAAGACGAACCGGCACCCGGAAATTCCCTGTTGTGGAAGGTAGAAGGCAATGGCCTGGAGAAACCCAGCTGGATTTTTGGCACCATTCACATGCTTTGTAAGGATGATGCGGTATTAAGTGACAATATGCGTCAGGTGATCCGCGACTGTGATGTGGTATATATGGAAATGGACCTGGACAATATTTTTGAAATGATGGGGGCCTTCAGTAAACTCAAGATGACCGGAGACACCACGCTCCGTGACCTGCTCTCTGAAAAAGATTATTCAAAAGTGAAGGCTTATTTTGAAGAAAAATCCACCCTGCTTCCGTTTTCCGTGCTCGAAACCTATAAGCCCATGATGGCGTCTTCCCTGTTATCTGAAGGCGATCTGCCATGTGAAGGAGCTACTTCCATGGAACAGATCATTATGGGAGCGGCAAAGCAGCAGGGCAAAAAAATAAAAGGTCTGGAAACGATGGCTCAGCAGGCCGGTTTCCTGGACAGTATTCCTTACAAATACCAGGCGGCAGAACTGGTGAAATATATTGACAGTGCCGGAACGGATAACGGGGAAAGCACGATGATGAACCAGCTTTTTGATGCGTACCGGAACCAGGACCTGAAAAAACTGGAAGACCTGATGCTGGACAGTGATGCGGGGATGAGCAGTTTTTCTGACATCCTGCTTTACCGGCGCAATGCCAACTGGGTAATGAAATTAAAAACCCTGATGGCCGGCAAATCCTTGCTGGTAGCGGTAGGGGCCGGACACCTGCCCGGAGAAAAAGGAGTGATCAGCCTGCTCCGTAAAGCCGGGTATACTGTAACACCCGTGGAAAATAAGCGGATCCGTACAAAAGAGATCTGATTCATCCCGATTAAAAATCATCTGATTGTTACTGAACCTAACGAGTCCGGATTTGTATACATTTCATGCGTAATTTTTTCATTGCATTTATTATACTTTTGGGAAGCCTGACCCTCATCGGTGCCGGTAAACCGTTAGTGGAAGAGGGCATCCGGATCACGATCACCCAGCTTCATAATGAAAAAGGCCATGTACTTGTCAGTTTGTTCAAAGATGGTACAGGCTATCCTGATGATGCCAACAAAGCATTCCGGAAAATCAAACTCGATATCAGCGGGAAAAAGGCGACGGTTTTATTTACCGGTTTACCCGCCGGAAATTATGCGGTATCCATCCTGCATGATGAAAATGATGATCAGAAAATGAATAAAACCGCCCTCGGTATTCCCAAAGAAGGTTATGGTTTCTCCAATAATGTAGTAGGGGCTTTTGGTCCGCCCTCCTGGAGCCGGGCCAGTTTCGCACACAAACCGGGGGTACTTACGTTGCGTGAGATCAGGGCGAGATACTAGAATACAAGCTACGTGGTATGAGGTACGAGTTACGAGTTGCCTACCGCCGACTGCCGACTGCCGACTGATGAAGTTTAATTAAGCATCTATAAATAGGAAAAGGGGATATCTCAAATAATGAGAAATCCCCTTTTATAAAGTATTGTCCGTGTGCAGCGACTACTAACTACTATCTGCTAACTACTAACTGACTCAGAATTGCTCCAGTCCGCTGAAGAAAAAAGCTCCTTCAATCTTTGCATTCTCGTCGCTGTCGCTGCCATGTACGGCATTTTCACCTAAAGAGGTGGCGTATAATTTACGGATGGTTCCTTCTGCGGCCTGGGCCGGGTTGGTGGCACCAATCAGTTCACGGAAAGAAGCCACGGCATTCTCCTTTTCCAGGATTGCGGCAATAATAACCCCGCTGCTCATGAATTCAACCAGTTCCCCGTAAAAAGGTCTTTCTTTATGTACGGCATAGAATTCGCCGGCTTTTTCTGCACTCAGTTTGGTCTGTTTCAGGGCCACCACACGATACCCTTCTTTAATAATGCGATCGATGATTGCTCCGGCATGGCCATTTTTCATTGCATCCGGCTTGATCATGGTAAAAGTTCTGTTACTCATATTGGGTTGTTTTTGCGCCGCAAAGGTAGGGAAAATAGTCGGGAGTTAGTAGTTAGAAGTTAGTCGTCTGATTCACCTGAAGAACCTGAAAATCTCGTAAATCCGGAAAAGTCCGGGAGTACAAGACTACCAACTTCTAACTACTAACTACGAACTAAAAATCCTACCTTCGCACACTTCTTATGCAACCTATACAGGATATATTTCCCTTATTAAATCAGCCCCGACGGATCGTTATTACCACCCATCAGAAGCCGGATGCGGATGCGATGGGCTCATCCTTGGCCCTGCGTCATTTTCTTGTCCAGCTCGGCCATACTGTAACCGTTATTTCCCCCACCAACTGGGCTGGCTGGGTGGATTGGATGCCCGGTACCCGGGAAGTGATGGACTATGAGAGAGACCGGCAGAAAGCAGATGCGATCCTTGATCAGGCCGATTGGCTGTTTTGCCTGGATTTCAATATTTTCCACCGGACTAAATCCCTCACCGAAAAGCTGAAACAATTAACCTGCACTAAAATCTTAATTGATCATCATCAGGAGCCTGATATTCCGTCATTTAACTATGGCATTAGTGATACATCAAAAAGTTCCACCTGTGAAATGATCTATGATTTTATCGTGGATTCGGGAAACAGGGATAAAATCAATGAAGAAATCGGGGAGTGTATTTATGCAGGTGTGGTAGGGGATACCGGCTCCTTCCGTTTCTCATCAGCCCATGCCGGGGTACATACCCTGGTGGCGGATCTGAAAACAAGGGGACTGAATCATGGTAAGATCCACGAAGGATTATTTGATAATTTCCTGGAAAACAGGCTGCGCTTTATCGGGCATGTATTACTCCACCGGATGGAGATTCTCTACGAATACAATGCAGCCCTGATCGCCATTCCCAAAAATGACATTCTCAAGTTCCATATCCGGACCGGCGATACGGAAGGGCTGGTTAATTTTCCCCAATCCATCCAGGGAATCAAGCTGGTAGCCCTGGTCATTGACCGTGACGAGGAACGAAAATGGAGTTTTCGCAGCAAAGGTCAGTTTGATTGTAATACCTTTGCCCGCAACTATTTCGAAGGTGGTGGTCACTATAATGCCGCCGGAGGCCGAAGCAGCGAATCCATTGAAAAGACAGTGGAACGCTTCAAAGCGGTCCTGAAAGAAAATGCAACACTTTTACAATAATTAAAACCCAAGTATGAACAAGATGAAACCATTGTTTTTGCTGCTGATCGCCGGAACCCTGCTGGTTTCCTGTGATAAAGCTGCTTACCGAAAAACACCGGGTGGCATGCCCTACCAGCTTTTTGCAGGTAAGGATACCACTTCAGTAAAAGTCGGCAATTTTTTGAAACTGGAATTTACCCAGAAAATTAATGACAGTACCTATTTTTCCACAGTAGGATCTCTGCCACTTTATATTGAGGTAAATGGACAGAGTAATCCTTACGATGTGACTGAACTCTGGACCTTACTGCATGACGGCGACAGTGTGGTAGCTACCCAAATGATGGATACGTTTATCAAACGCGCTCCCCCCGGCCAAATGAATCCTAAATTCAAGAAAGGGGATCGTGTAATGACCTATGTAAAAGTGCTGGCTGTCTATGCAAATGACAGTATCAAAACCGTCGCAGAAAACAAAGACCGCGACGCATTTACTGCCAGGGAAGCCAAAGTGGTGGAAGATTTTGTCAAGTCCAAAAAAGCGACTGTACAACGTACACCGTCAGGTGCCTATGTAGAAATCCTTGAACCCGGTACCGGTAACCTGATCGACTCCGGAAAATACATATCAGTGAATTATACCGGCACCACATTCAAAGGTGAGAAATTTGATAGCAATATCGATCCCGCATTTGGTCATGCTCAACCCATGTCTTTTACCGTGGGATCGCCTGGTATGAGCAAAGGATTTGATGAGGCTATGCTTTCACTCCGCAATGGTGCTTCTGCCCGCCTGTACGTTCCGTCCATGCTGGCTTATGGCGGAAACCCGCCCCGTGGTTCAAAGATCAAACCTTTCGAAAATCTCATGTTTGAAGTGAAAGTGATTGATGTGAAAGATCAGGCGCCACCGCCACCGGCAAATCCGTCACCGGATCAACCCCAGATCAAGTTGCAATAAGCTACTTAAAATAATTCCGCACCTGAATTTAAACCGGTGCAAGTTTGTACCCGTCGCTGAAAAGGACGGGTACTTTTTTTATAATCCCTGATTATCCTGTATAAGCGTAGTCAAACACCGCTTTTTAACCGGCCCCTTTCATTTCAAGGAATAACTTAATCGTAGCGGCGGCAGCTTTAACGTCATGCACCCTTAACAGGTTAGCGCCCTTTATCAGTCCGGCCATATGCAAGGCGGTGGTACCCTGCAACGTGTCATCAGATTCCGGTGTTGTACCCAGGGTCTTCCATATAAAAGATTTCCGGGAAATGCCCAACAGGACCGGGGCATGGAAAAGCGAAAACACAGGAAGGTCCTCCATCAACCTGAAATTATGGGCAGCCGTTTTCCCAAAACCAAAACCCGGATCAATGATACAATCCCGGATACCGGCTTTTTCAATGACTGCTTTTCGATCCGACAGCTGATCCAGTACTTCCTTTGTTACATCCGCATAAACTGCCTGTTGTTGCATCGTTTGCGGATTGCCTTTTATGTGCATGAGCACATACGGCACTTTCAGTGCAGCTACCTCAGGGATCAATTGAGGATCAAGACTGCCGCCACTGATATCGTTGACGATACAGGCACCGGCTTCCACTGCAGTCCGGGCCACTTTTGCATAATAGGTGTCGATAGAAATATAAGCCTCCGGAAAACGTTTGTGCAGGGCTTCCAGCGGGACGATCACCCGGCTTAACTCGTTGTCTGCATCCAGCTGTTCACTGCCCGGACGCGTACTCTGGCCGCCTAGATCCAATATGGCAGCACCTTCCATCAGCATTTGCTCAGCCCGGAAAAGCACTTCATCCACCGTCTGGGTACGGCTGCCGCTGTAAAAGGAATCGGGTGTTATATTGAGAATACCCATCACCAGCGGCTTATCCACAACCAGCAATCTTCCTTTACAGTTGAGCGAAAACATCAGTCTTGTTTGTTAATTTTGAAGCTAAGATAACAGAGAGCGGCTAACCAACGGAAAACAATTTTCCGCGCTACACTCCCTATTCTCTATTTACCATTTACTATTTTCTTCCATATGGGTAATACGAATCAACAATACGATCAGGTGATCAGCGGCTGCCGGGATATTTTTATAAAAAAAGCCACCGACTATGGCACGGCCTGGCGTGTACTCCGTACCATTTCCATCGTGGACCAGATCTTTATCAAGGCGCAACGGATACGGACCATACAGGAAAAAGGAGCACAAAAGGTTTCTGACGGGATTGCGGCTGAATTCAAAGGCATCATCAATTACTGTGTGATCGGCCTGATCCAGCTTGAATTGCCGCCTGATGCACCGGAAGAACTGGCGATTGGAGAAGTGGCCGCTTTATACGAACAGAAAGTACAAACCGCCAAAACCCTGATGCAGGATAAGAATCATGATTACGGAGAAGCCTGGCGCAGCATGAGCCAGGAGAGTTTTACCGACCTCATTTTGATGAAACTCCAACGAATCCGTCAGATCCTGAGCAATGACGGCAAAACACTGATCAGCGAAGGCATTGATGCCAATTACCTCGATATATTGAATTATGCCGTTTTTGCACTAATATTAATCTGATGAAAGCACTTGTCACCTTTGTCCGGCTGTTGGTCGGCGTCCTTTTTATCTTTTCCGGAATGGTCAAAGCCAACGACCCGCTCGGACTGAGTTATAAAATGCAGGAATTTTTTGAAGTGTGGCAGCTACATGGATGGAATGATATCACCCTGGCTTTATCCATTTTCATGAATGCCTTCGAGATCATTGCCGGTTTTGCCCTGCTGATCGGCTGGCAGTTCCGCCTGGTGAGCTGGTTGCTTTTATTACTGATCGTTTTCTTTACCTTCCTTACAGGCTATACATACATAACCGGTATGCCTAAAAACTGTGGCTGTTTCGGTGATTGCCTGCCCATTACTTCCCTGACCTCCTTTTTAAAGGATGTGGTATTGATCGTATTGATTCTTTTCCTGCTTCTAAATAGAAAAATGGTCAGGCCAATACTGCCTGCTAAAATGGCGCTATTAACCATGTCCCTGGTTATCATTTTCAGCTTTGGATTTCAATATTATACCCTGCAGCACCTGCCGGTGGTGGATTGCCTTCCGTTTAAAAAAGGAAATAATATCATTGAGAAAAGACAAGTTCCGGCCGATGCGATTCCCGATAGTTTTGCCATCCGTTTTGTATACAGCAGGGAAGGAAAAGAATTTGAATTTGCCCCAAGCGAATTACCGGCAGATCTCAATACCTATAAGTTTGTCAGCCGGAAAGATAAACTGGTCCGTAAAGGCAATGCAGAAGCGGCCATCAAAGGTTTTGACCTGAAGGGCCAATCCGGAGCCGACTCCACCCTGCAGATCCTGCAACAGCCAATCTCCGTTTTACTGATAGGCGAAGACCTGAAGCATCCTTCCGTTTCCTGGACAGCTGGTTTTTCGTCTGTTTATAATAAAAGCAAACAAAAAAATATTCCGGTCTATATTATTACCGGACAGGCCGGTAATGCAATTCAAATCAAAGGTGGAACTGCATTTGCTTCAGTTCCGGTCTTTACCTGCGATAATGTTACCATCCGTACCGCTGCCCGCTCCAATCCAACCCTGTATATAATCCAGCAGGGTACGATCACCGGAAAATGGAGCGGAACCGATATGGAGAAAGCGGAAAAAGTACTGACAGGTCTGCCGGATATGCCGCCCCCGGCTCCGGTTCAACAACAACCTTCAGATAGTATTCAATAAAAAGTATGCTGAAATTCATCCTCCGTAAGATGGCCTACGGCCTCCTTGTTTTACTGGGGGTGATCGCATTGGTCTTTTTCCTTTTTCAGGGCTTTGGCGACCCGTCCAGGATTGTTATGGGACAAACCGGCGATTCCACCACGCAGGCTAATATCCGGAAGGATCTTTATCTCATTGATGAACAGGGAACACCCATCCCGAAATTCAAACAATTTCTCTATTATCTCAATGATGTTTCACCGGTATGCATTCATAGCAACACGGATATTGAAAAGAAAAAACTGCGGGGCTTCTTCACCGGTGGAGAAAAAAAATTCGGCATTAAAATTCCGTATCTCCGCAAATCTTACCAGAGCAAGCGGGAGGTCTGGACCATCCTGGTACAGGCATTACCCGGCACACTGATGCTGGCTTTAGCTGCAATGGCTATTGCAATTACCATCGGGATACCGTTGGGGGTCGTGGCCGCTGTAAAACAAAACAGCTGGATCGATACCTCTGCGATCTTCAGCAGCATTGTGGGCATATCTGCTCCCTCTTTTTTCATGGGCATTATCATGGTCTATGTATTTGGCTTTGTACTTAGTGAATGGACCGGGTTGCATATTGCAGGCAGCTGGTTTGCGATTGATGATGAAGGACAGCGACGACTCTCGTTGCAAAACCTGATCCTGCCGGCGGTCACACTCGGGATCAGACCATTAGCCATCATTACCCAGCTTACCCGCAGTGCCATGCTTGATGTGCTGGACCAGGATTATATCCGTACAGCTTATGCCAAGGGACTCAGCCGGCGGACAGTGATCTGGAAACACGGACTCCGGAATGCACTGAATCCGGTCATTACAGCGATTACCGGCTGGTTTGCCGAATTGCTCGCCGGTGCTTTTTTTGTGGAATATATCTTTGGGTGGCAAGGGATTGGGAAAATAACCGTGGATGCATTGGAGAAACTGGATTACCCGGTAGTAATGGGATCCGTTTTGATCTCAGCCGGCTTTTTTATTTTTATCAATATCCTGGCCGACATCCTTTATGGGGTGGTGGATCCGCGGGTCAGGCTCAGCTGAACATTTTTTCGTCACATTTAATGAAGGTCATGTTTTTAGTACGGTAGTTGTAGTAAATTACTGGTATCGGTTCTTTTCAGTCTTATTCATTAAAACGGTAAGCCATGGAAAAATTAAATCAGATTTTATCCCGTCAGCAACCGCATTTCATCAACATCACCCCGGGTTCCAGTATCAGGGACGCCCTTTGCCGGATGAGTACCCTGAATACCGAATACCTCATCGTTATGGATGGGAAAAATAAATTCCTGGGATTATTAACCGAAAAAGACATTGCAAGGAAAGCCCTGTTTCTTAACCGTTCGCTGAATGATACCAAGGTAAAAGACCTGATGACCACCCAATGGCCTTTCGCCGATATCAATAATACGGTGGATCAATGCATGACCATCATGAAAGCGCATCATGTTAAATATGTTCCCATATTTGAAAACCTCGAATTTGTCGGTGTGATATCTGCCGATGATATTTTACTCGAAGCCGTGAAACAAAGGGAGGAGATATTTGATTGAAAAGGGGTTGGCCTTGAAGGGTTATACACTATTGTATGATCACTTCATTCACCACTCTCGCCTTCAATGCTTCATTTACCCTGTTTCTTATTTTTTCCTTCTGATAGATCAGTTCATTTTTCAGGGGACCCACGGATGTGGTGATGATCAGTTTATCCCCGATGATCTGGAGTTTGTCGGTGTAACGGGCAATGGTCTTCCCCATGATATCTTCCCAGACATCTTCGATCTGCATAGCCTGTATACCGCCCTTAATCCGGCTGCTGTTCAGGAATTGTTGTAAAGCTTCTTGCATGGAGTATTCGCCCATAATGTAAAGTTAGTTGACAAGTTGATAAGTTAACAGGTTAACAGGGTCGTTTTTTTAGAAGATCTACTTAGCATACCCTGTCAACC
>DAORKK010000009.1:9761-13998 GCA_035439525.1 Chitinophagaceae bacterium | reverse complement strand
TCAACTTATAAACCAATTAACTGGAAACCTACCCCCAGTTTCTCCAGGTGATCCTTCAATCTATCCTCGTGAGTATCGGTAATAAACACCTGTCCTTCGTTCTCAATACAAACTTTCCGTAACAGGTTGGAGATGCGTTCTTCATCCAGTTTTTCAAACACATCATCCAGCAGGAGCAGGGGAGGGAAGCCCTTTTCTTTTTTCAGCCGCTCCATTTCAGCGAGTTTCAGGGCGAAGAGCAGGCTCTTCCGCTGGCCCTGGGAAGCAATACTTTTAAAAGCTTGTATACCTAATTGTATTTCAAGATCATCCCGGTGTATACCGGCATTGGTACGTTGGGAAAAAAGGTCGCGTTGCCGGTTGGCTTTTAACAATTCGCGGAAGGAACTAAGTAAGAGTTCACTGTCATACACCAGTTGCACCGGTTCGGATGGGGGCGACTGAGTAGCCTGTTCAAGATCTCCGGGCTGCCGGGCTATTTCGAGGTAAAGCTGTTTCACGGCCGGTAAAAAACTCAGCAGGAAATCCCGCCGTTTGGCAAACAGGATTTCACCGGGTTTGAGCAGTTGTTCATCCAGCACATCCAGCAGGGCTTCATCCCGGGTATTGGTTTCGGCAAAACGCTTCAGGAGTGAATTCCGCTGTTGCAGTACCCGGGTATAGGTGATCAGGTCCTGCAGGTAATCCGCATCCAGCTGCGAGAGAAGCTCATCGAGAAAGGTTCTTCTTTCCCGGCTGTCCCCGGTAATCAGTTCGGCATCATCCGGGGCAATCACCACACAGGGGTACCGGCCGATATGAAGGGAGAATTTCTCATAGGCCTCATCATTGACCGAAAATTCCTTCCGGCCGGTCTCCCGGAGAATGCAAACCGCTTTTTCGGGTTTTCCGTTGAGTTCGCCCTGTCCTTCCACCCGGAAACCATTACAGCCCTGTTTCACATTATTGCTGTCCTGCCGGGTAAAATAGCTTTTGGTAAAACACAGATAATGGATGGCATCCAGCAGATTGGTCTTACCCACGCCGTTATTGCCATAAATGCCTACCACCCGTTCCCTGAACGCAAAACTGCGGTTCTGGTAGTTTTTGAACTGAAAAACTGATATTTGAGATAACCGGAGCATTCCGGCTGCAAGTTAGGGGGGAAGGGCGACGGAACAAGGCCCCGGAAGCCCCCGAAAGCCGTTAAAATGCCCCCTGACGGCAAAAGCGGGTCTCTCCCGGTTTATCCCCTCAAAATCACCGTATTAAAATTCCTTTTTTCCCCTTATTTTTGCGGCTCAAATTTAATGCCTGTGGCCGCTAAATTTTCCAAAGAAACATACCTGTACTGGTACGAGCTGATGCAACTGATCCGCCAGTTTGAACTGATGGCGGAAGAGAAGTACAAAATGGAGGGTAAGATCCGTGGTTTTTTCCATGCCTATATCGGCCAGGAAGCCATTGCGGCCGGTTGTATGACCGCCACCCGTCCGGAAGATAAGTTTATCACAGCCTACCGTGACCATGGTCTGGCCATTGCCAAAGGGGTTTCGGTGAACAGCTGTATGGCGGAACTCTATGGTAAAGCAACGGGTTGTGCCAAAGGCAAGGGTGGCAGTATGCACTTCTTCAGCAAGGAAGCCAATTTCTTTGGTGGTCATGGAATCGTGGGTGCGCAGATCGGCACCGGTGCCGGACTGGCATTTGCTGAAAAATACAAGGGTACGGATAATGTGGCCCTGGCTTATTTCGGGGATGGAGCCGCCCGCCAGGGGATGCTGCATGAAACCTTTAACCTGGCCATGCTCTGGAAAATACCGGTGGTATTTATCTGTGAGAACAATAACTATGCGATGGGTACTTCGGTGGAACGTACTTCCAATGTGATTGATATTTACAAACTGGCGGATGCATATGAAATGCCGGCCGATACAATTGACGGCATGAGTGCCGAAGCCGTACATGAAGGGGTAAGCCGTGCAGTGAAGAGAGCCCGCGAGAATGGTGGACCGACCTTACTGGAAATTAAAACCTATCGCTATAAAGGACACTCTATCAGTGACCCCCAAAAATACCGTACCAAGGAAGAAGTGGACGAATACCGCGGTAAAGATCCGATCCAGCAGGTGTTGCAAACCATCCTGGATCATAAATTTGCCACCCCCGAAGAAATTGACGCGATCAACAAGCGCGTGGATGCCATCGTGGAAGAGTCGGTGAAGTTTGCGGAAGAAAGTCCCTGGCCGGATGACAGCGAGGTGCTGAAAGACGTGTATATTGACCAGAACTATCCTTTTATTGTTGACTAATCATTACAAAAAAACAAGTAACAACCAATATTATGGCAGAGAACAAACAGGTGCAGCCTACAGACAGCAGTGAAGCCGCACTGGCAAAAGCAAAAGGTTTCTGGGATAAATACAGCAAACCCCTGATGATTGTGTCCGTATTGCTGATCGTGGTGATTGGTGGCTGGTATGGCTACCAGCATTTCGTTGTAAAACCGAAAGAAGAAAAAGCCGTGGAAGCGATTTTCCGCGCTGAGGAATATTTCCGTATGGACTCCCTGAACCTGGCCCTGAATGGCGATGGACAAAACCTGGGTTTTGAAAAAATTGCAGATAAATTCAGTGGAACCAAAACCGGCGAGCTGGCCAGTTTATATGCAGGAGCCTGTTATATCCGTCTCAACAATGCCGATAAAGCAGTAAAACACCTGAAAGGGTTCAGCAGCAGTTCTGACCTGGTACAGGCCCGTGCTTACAAGTTACTGGGAGATGCTTATGCTGATCTTGGTAAAAACGAGGATGCGCTTTCCAGTTACAAAAAGGCGGCTGGTGAGTTTACAAAAGACGAAGCCAATTCTCCGGAATACCTTTTTATGGCCGCATATTTTGCAGATCAGGTAATGAAGAACAAAGATGAAGCGGTGAAACTCTATAAAGAAATCAAAGAAGATTTTCCTCAAAGCCAGCAGGCCCGTGATGCGGACACTTACCTGGCCAAACTGGGGGTTTATAATACAGAAAATTAATTATGGCAGACGTTACGAAAAGTAAACTGACCGATCTCACTACAGGCATTCTTAAAAAGGATGCCTGTATTGTTTTGGTTAAAACAGACTGGAATGCGGCTATTACCGATCAGCTGGAACGTGGCTGTATCGCCGAACTGGAAAAACACCAGGCAGCCGTGATCGTCCTTACCGTTCCCGGAGCCGTTGAGATCCCCTTTGCGATCAAAAGTTATTGGGAACATGCAGGAAAAAAAGATAAACCGGATGCTTTTATAGCCCTTGGTTGTGTGATTAAAGGGGATACCCCGCATTTTGATTATGTATGCCGGCTGGTAACAGACGGGGTGGGCCAACTGAATCTTTCCTTGCCGGTACCCACTATCTTTGGGGTACTGACCGTCAATACGGAAGAACAGGCCATGGAGCGGATCGGCGGGAAACACGGTCATAAAGGGGAAGAGGCCGCCCTGACCGCATTGAAGATGATCAGTCTCGTTGAATCCTTTAAAAAATAAACGGTGAACGTACAGCTATTCATTCCCTGCTTTGTTGATCAGTTATACCCGGAAACCGGGTTTAATATGGTGAAAGTACTGGAGAAAGCAGGGTGCACGGTTTCTTATAATACGAATCAGACCTGTTGTGGCCAGGCTGCTTTCAATGCCGGTTATTGGGATGATGCCAAATCGGTATGTTCCAAGTTTCTGAAAGATTTTAGCGGTGCTGAGTATATCGTAGGCCCGAGTGCCAGTTGTGTGGGCTTTGTTCGTAATTATTATGGTAAATTATTTGAGAATTCCTCCCAGCACCATGCGGTGCAGGATATGAATAAACGCATTTTTGAATTTTCTGAATTCCTGGTTGATGTATTAAAAGTGGATCAGTTCGGCGCGGAATTACCCGGTAAAGCCACTTACCATGATTCCTGTGCGGCACTCCGGGAATGTAAGATCAAGGAAGGTCCGCGGAAGTTACTGGCGAATGTAAAAGGACTCACCCTGACCGAGATGAACGATGTGGAAACCTGTTGCGGCTTCGGCGGCACTTTCGCAATCAAATTTGATTCAATTTCAACAGGCATGGGCGAGCAGAAAGTGGAAAATGCCCTGGCTACCGGTGCAGAATACCTGATTTCCACCGATCTTTCCTGCCTGATGCATTTGCAGGGATATATCAAGCAGAAGGGACATGCTTTGAAGACGATGCATTTAGCGGATGTGCTCGCGTCGGGATGGTAAA
>DAORKK010000009.1:0-9661 GCA_035439525.1 Chitinophagaceae bacterium | reverse complement strand
GTACGAAGTACGAAATATCCTTACAGCATTAGCAAATAGAACAACAGACTTTTATCTTACAATATCCTCAACACTTCTCAGGATCATGTTACTATAAAAACGAAAAGCATCACGTTTTACGTAATGCTTTTCGTACTTCGTACCTCGTACTTACTTTGGTAGTACCACTCCATCAATCACGTGAATAATCCCGTTGCGCTGGTACACATCGCCGATTGTAACGGTGGCCATTCCGCCTTTTTCATCTTTCAGCCAGAATTTACCGTCTTTCTTCATCACCCATAATTTACCACCGGACACAGTAGTGAGTTCCACCTTTCCTTTTCCTTCTTTGATTTTTGCTTCGATGGTTTTTGCATCAAGTTTACCCGCCACTACATGATAGGTCAGAATACTGGTCAGCAGGGCTTTGTTCTCCGGTTTCAGGAGGGTTTCTACCGTACCCGCTGGCAACTTTGCAAAAGCGGCATTGGTGGGCGCAAATACCGTAAAGGGACCGGCGGATTGAAGGGTTTCCACGAGGCCAGCTGCTTTCACGGCGGCAACCAATGTAGTATGGTCAGCAGAATTCACTGCATTCTCCACGATATTTTTGGAAGGAAACATGGGAGCGCCGCCCACTTCAACGGTTTTTTCTTTCATCGATTCATTTTGCGCATACGAAAACTGCATAGATAATACTGCGGCAAGTGCAAGCCCTGCCAAGCGTAACTTTTTCATGTTTGATTTTTTGTTTTAATTTTTAATGGATATGTATCGGGAAGGGAACGGTTTAACGATTCATGCATGAACAAAAACAGATACGGTAAAAGAAGCTGATCCGGATTGCCGTAATTCTTATTTTTTTAATTCCCGTTGCTTTAAATTTGGGCTCACAAAAATTAACACATGGCTTACTGGCTGATAAAATCCGAACCGTTTAAGTATTCCTGGGATCAGTTCGAAAAGGATAAACAAACTTTCTGGGACGGGGTGCGCAACTATGCCGCCCGGAATAACCTGCGGGCTATGAAAAAAGGGGACCTTGCTTTTTTCTATCACAGTAATGAAGGACTCGAAATAGTCGGCATTGCCAAAGTGGCCAAAGAAGCTTACCAGGACCCGACCACACCAGAAGAAGCCTGGGTAGCTGTCGATTTCAAACCTTATAAAAAGCTGAAAAAACCGGTCACGCTCGCACAGATAAAAGCCGATCCCCGTCTCGCCAATATGGACCTGATCCGCCTCGGGCGGTTGTCGGTACAAACGGTGAAGGAGGAGGAGTGGGAGATAGTGATGAAAATGAGTAATGAGTAATCAGTAATGAGTAGCTGATCGAATTGTACAATAATAAAGCGCCCTCCGATTTTCGGAGGGCGCTTTATTATTAGCGTCTTCCACACTTACTCATTATTGATTACTGATTACTGATTCCAACTTTAAGACTTCTTCTACTATAAGACCTTTAACATTTCCCCAAGGTTACCTTTTCCCCCTTTCCGGTATCAATCACTGTTAGCCTCTTTCACTAAAAAAAAGTATAGCCATGAAAAAAATCTTCATCGGGCTGCTGATCCTGGCAGCCGGGGCGGGTGCTTATTACCTGCTCAGTCAGCAAAAACGTATTGAACCTGTCAGTGCAAACAAGGAAACATTGCTCCTTGGAAAATGGAAAGCTGGTTTTCCAGCACAGGGGATGGACAGTCTCTTTGCCGGTTTTTTGTACGAGTTTCAACAAGACGGGATTGCCCTGATTCGCGACACGGCGAATGCAACAACAGACAGCAGTGTTTATGAATGGAACAAAACAGGCGACCTCCTCTTTCGGGAAAATGCCGCAGACAGCGCTGCAGAAGTGTACACCGTGTTGCTGCTGACAAAGGATAGTCTGCAGGTAAAGAACAAAGACAATAAAGAATATCTCTTTACCCGCCTGTAATTGAAATGCCTGAAATGATTGCAGCACAGTTGAAATAGCTGACAATCATTTCAGGTTTTTTTATGCACCCTACGACACGCTTGCCTGTCCGGCTGGCAGGCGCTGGATGAGAACGGTTGCCCTTGTCTTGGTGAGCTTGCCGAACCATGATAGGGAGGAATTGCTTTTTCTTATGCACCCTTCGACATGCTCCCCGCATTTGGCGGGACCGCAGGATGACAACGGCTGTCTGCTTTAAAAGATGAATAGTGGTTGCGCTAAAAATTCAGCAGCACGAATCAATTGAAAATTTTTCTTAGAAGGCCCTGACATCCGACACCAGACACCTGACAACTTTTTCTTTACATTTGAGTATGTCAAAAAAGAAACTCGTCATTCTCACCGGCGCTGGAATCAGCGCAGAGAGCGGATTAAAAACATTCCGGGACAGTGACGGGTTATGGGAAGGATACAATATCGAGGATGTGGCCACTCCACGCGCCTGGCGGAAAAACCCGCAACTGGTGCTGGACTTTTATAATTTCCGTCGGAAAAATGTACTCGATGCAAAACCCAATGCAGCGCATTACGGGCTGGCGGAACTGGAGAAAGACTTTGACGTAACGATCATTACACAGAATATTGATGACCTGCATGAGCGGGCTGGATCTACGAATATCCTTCACCTGCATGGCGAGATCCTTAAAATGCGGAGCGAAAGGGATCCTGAACTGATATATCCGGTGACCGGCGATATCCGGCTCGGTGATAAAGCGGAGGATGGTAGTCAGCTGCGTCCCCACATTGTTTGGTTTGAAGAACCGGTACCCATGATGGAACTGGCCGTGCCCATTGTAAACCGGGCTGATCTTTTTGTAGTGGTGGGTACTTCGCTGGTCGTGTACCCGGCAGCCGGATTGGTGAATTATACCCGGCAGGGTATCCCGCTTTTTGTACTGGATAAAAAGTTGCCTTTTTTACCAGACAATGGCTTTTTAACCTGTATTGAAAAGCCGGCCACTGAAGGGATCAGCCTGCTCCGTTCGAAACTGACTCATTATAGCTAAAGTGGTATATCGTTTTTTCATTCACTCAACGCCCGGTGCGTTTCAGTAAATTCCACAGCGTATTTTTTTAGTTCAGCCAGAACCGGTTCGTAAATCAACGCTGATGTTGGAATCTGCAGACCGGTCAGCCGGATGCTTCCATTTAAAATCAGTTTGGCGGCTATTCCCAATGGAAGTCCGACCGTTTTAGCCATTGCCGTCCGCAAACTGTCTTCGCCTTTTACCACCAGTGAGCTGCTGACGGCGTACTGTTGATTACCGATTGAGTATTCAAATTCGTGCAACATCACGATCATATCCTTATCCTGCGGGGATAAAACCAGTTTCTTTTCGAGGGCAAACTGCAATAGATCCGCCGCACTGCATTTTCCTTTATTCACCAGGATGGCATCATCATCCAGTCCCAGGTAAAAAAGCTGTTTCAGGGTAAGGTTGGCTTCGTGCATTTTGTGGGAGAGAAATTCGGCTGCATTATTTTTGGCTTCATCCAGGTTAACCTCCTCGAGTTGTCCGTCTTTTTCCACGGCCAGGAAGGACTCCGGTATTTCTTCACTTTCGTCTTCTGCTTCGTCGAGCTGTACCAGTTTTTCCAGGAGTTCTTTGGTCTGACTGAAGCGTTCGGTAAGTTTATTATTCAGCCATTCACCGAAGCCCTGTTTATCCATATGTTCTTTAAATACCGCTTGCAGGGTTTTTCCATCGGTATCATAGGCAGGTGTTTCGTCGGTTAGTTTCAGTTCGATGATATTATTCCACCCGTACATAAAATCCGGATGACGGAGGGTGGTCCGGATAAAGGTGGCTGTATTTTCCAGTCCGTATAGTGTGGTATAACTCAGTGAATCCCGGTTTGGATACCAGCCCAATGATTCCAGTCCGGGTACCTGTACCCGGTGCGTGGTATTAAACAGATCATTGTAAGGGATATTTTTTTCAAGCCCGTTTTCGCGGTAATGGGCACCGGCTTTTCCAGCAAGTACGATATTGCGGGGATTCCAGCTGATCTTGTAATGCCAGGGGTTATCATCTGACTCAGGAGCCACTAATCCGCCGCAATGTGATTTAAAGGAATGGATTTCGCCGCCTTTTGCATGTATCTGATCAATCAGCTGCATGGCGCTCATATGGTCGATACCCGGATCAAGTCCCATTTCATACAGAAATAAAAGGTTCTTTTCTTCAATAGCCGAACTGAGCTCCCGGATGGCCGGATCCACATAAGAAGCAGTCAGGAGGTTTTTCTCCAACCGGATACAATCCCGGGCCACTTCGATATGCAGCTGGGGAGGCAGCAGGGAGATCACGATATCAGCCATCCGTATATACCGGCCGCGTTCTGTTTCATTGTTGATATCAAATGAAAGGGGAGAGGCATACACGGATCCGCCTGTTTTCATTTTCGCCAGTTCCAGGTCAGCATCCACGACCAGTACCTGCCAGTTTTCTTCCGGAGCCTGGGCGAGTAAGTAATCGATCAGGACAGTAGCGGATTTACCGGCACCAAAAAGAAGTATCGTTTTCATGAAGATCGTTTTAAACAAACAAACAAAATCCATCCCTATCACCGGCCATTCAGGCAACAAATATCACAGTTGCTTTTGGAAAAAACGGAATTATCTTTGCCCTGTATACCATTTCCTAACCTTTCAAAACACAACGATGAAAAAGTTTTTATTATTTACGATACTGGCTATTACCCTGCATACAGTATCCGCACAGCAATTCCAGTTTGGTCTGAAAGCCGGCGCCAATATCAGCAATTTTTCGGGGGGCAATTTTGACCAGGTAAAAAAATCGGCTTATGTCGGATTTCATGGAGGTCTCTATATGCGTTTTAAATTCGCTTCTCTCGGATTACAACCTGAACTGATGATTTCAAGTCAGGGAGCCAAATTAGACAGTATTTCAGGCGGCAATACCACCTGGAAAGTTACTTATATCACCTTACCTGTAATGCTGCAGTACCTGATGAAGGGAGGGTTCTATCTGGAAGCAGGTCCCCAGGTTGGTTTTAAGGCGTCAGATGACTTTGGAAGTACCACCCTGGATGATTTTGCCAAAGGATTAGATTTATCAGCGGCTGCCGGTTTTGGTTACCGTGGCAAGGCCGGTTTTGGCCTGGGAGCCCGGTATACTGCAGGACTCAGTAAAGTTGGCGATTTTACACCCGCTAATGGCGTAAATCCGGACTTTAAAAACGGGGTGGTTCAGTTCAGTCTTTACATCCCCCTGACCCCAAACAAGTAGTTTCAAACCTGTTTTATAGTAAAAGCCTCCACCGGAGGCTTTTTTTGTGCATAACCAGGTCTGTCCGGATCGGGGAACAAGTGGTCATTTCCCTATGAAAATTACGCTTTTTTTCCCGTGTTTATCCTGTTCACATCGGTGGATAAAATAGCCCAAAAAACACCCTGTTCCATCAGGTTTTAAGAGGGTAAAAAAGTAAATTTGCAAACCTCCGGAAAACCCTTTTTTCCACCGAGGGGACAACGAAAAATAACTCATCAACAGCCGACGGAAATACAACTAAATGGAAGAGAATTTAACGCCACAGGAAACGAATGACCATAACCGGATTATTCCTGTGAATATTGAGGAGCAGATGAAAACCGCCTACATCGACTATTCCATGTCGGTGATCGTAGGAAGGGCTCTGCCGGATGTAAGGGACGGATTGAAACCGGTACACCGCCGTGTACTTTTCGCGATGAATGAACTGGGGATCCATTACAATAAACCGTATAAGAAATCCGCCCGTATTGTGGGGGAAGTATTGGGTAAGTATCACCCGCACGGGGACAGTTCAGTATATGATGCCATGGTCCGGATGGCCCAGGAGTGGAGTATGCGGTATACCATGATTGACGGCCAGGGTAACTTTGGTAACCAGGATGGAGACGGTCCGGCAGCCATGCGTTATACGGAAGCCCGCCTTGAAAGGCTGGCGGAGCATATGCTGGATGATATCGAAAAAGATACGGTGGATTTCCAGCTGAACTTTGATGATTCAGAAAGAGAACCAACGGTTTTGCCAACGCGTATTCCCCAGTTACTGGTCAACGGTTCGAGCGGGATCGCGGTGGGGATGGCGACGAATATGATGCCGCATAACCTCTCTGAAGTGATCGACGGCTGTATTGCGTTTATTGATAACCGTGAGATCACGATCGATGAACTGATGCAGCACGTGAAAGCCCCGGATTTTCCCACCGGGGGCATTATCTACGGGATGGAAGGCGTGAAATCCGCCATGCACTATGGCCGCGGACGGGTGGTGCTGCGTGGTAAAGTAACCGTGGATACCAAACCAAGCGGCCGGGAGCAGATCGTGATCTCCCAGGTACCATACCAGGTAAACCGGGATGCGCTGACCAACCGGATCGGGGAACTGGTCAATGAAAAAATCATCGATGGGATTGCGCACGTGAACAATGAATCCAATGAAAAAGAAGGCACCCGGGTGGTGCTGGACCTGAAAAGGGATGCCATTGCCAATGTGATCATCAACCAGCTGTACAAGCATACGGACCTGCAGACTTCCTACGGGATCAATAATGTGGCGATTGTAAAAGGGCGTCCCAGGACCCTGAACCTGAAAGACCTGATCAGTGAGTTTGTGGAGTTCCGCCATGAAGTGGTGGTGCGCCGCGCAAAATTTGAACTGAAAGAAGCGGAGAAAAGAGCCCATTTACTGCGTGGTTACCTGATTGCCCTGGATCACCTCGATGAAGTGATTTCGCTGATCCGGAGTTCCCCTACACCGGATATTGCGAAAGACAACCTGATCAATGCGGGCTGGGGACTGGATGAGATACAGGCCAAAGCGATCCTGGAGCTCCGTCTGCAGCGCCTGACCGGCATGGAAAGGGATAAGATCAAGGAAGAGTATGATGAACTGATGAAGCTCATCAACCACCTGAATGAACTCTTATCCAATGAAGGCATGCGTTTTGACCTGATCAAAACAGAATTACTGGAAATCAAGGAAAAATTCGGGGATGGACGGAATACCGAGATCACGTACCTGGATGATGAAGTAAAGATCAAGGACCTGATCAAGGAAGAAGATGTGGTGATCACGATTTCCCACCTCGGTTATATCAAGCGTACGCCGGCAGAGGATTACCGGGCGCAGCGCCGTGGCGGCAGAGGAGTACTGGGTGGTAAAACCCGGGATGAGGATTATATTGAACACCTTTTTGTGGCCTCCACGCATCATACGATGCTGTTCTTTACCGAAAAAGGAAGGTGTTACTGGCTGAATGTATATGAGATTCCGGAAGGGGAGAAGACCGGTAAGGGCAGAGCGATCCAGAACCTGGTGCAGTTACCCCCGGATGATAAAGTGCGGGCGATCCTGGATGTGAAGGACCTGAAAGACGAAGAATTTGTTAAAGCGCATAATATCGTGCTCTGTACGAAGAAAGGAATCATCAAGAAAACGGAGTTGTTGGATTTCAGCCGTCCGCGGCAGACTGGTGTCAATGCGATCACCATTGTGGAAGGAGATGAGCTGCTTGAAGCCCGGATGACAGATGGTAACAGCGAGATTATGATGGCGGTGAAGAGTGGCCGGGCCATACGTTTCTCAGAAGAAAAAGTAAGACCTACGGGCAGGGGAGCTATTGGGGTAGCCGGTATTGAAGTGGACGATGAACAGGATGAAGTGGTAGGTATGATCTGTGTAAATCCGCTTACGGATGCATCCAGAACCGTACTGGTGGTCAGCGAAAAAGGTTACGGGAAAAAGACAGCCGTGGATGAATACCGGTTTACCAACAGGGGTGGAAAAGGAGTAAAGACCATCAATGTGACGGAGAAAACCGGATCGCTGGTAGGGATACTCGCCGTGGCAGATGTGGAAGATATCATGATTACCTGTAAGAGCGGGGTTACGATCCGGATGCCGGTCATCGGTATCAGCGAACAGGGCCGTGCCACACAGGGGGTCAAACTGATTCGCCTGGATGAAGGGGATGAAATTGCCGCCATTACCAACCTGGATGACCAGGCCCATAATGGTCAGGCGGTTACAGAGGCAACTGAAGAGGGGGAAAATCCCGGAAACGGCGATTCAAACGCAACCGGAACGGACGAAAATCCATCTACTGAAAGTGTTATTGAATAAATAGTTAACAACTCAATCAAATAAAATGAAAAGGTTTATCCTTCTACTAACGATCAGCCTGACAGCTTTTGCAGCCAGTGCACAGAATTATGATAAGATCAAGAACCTGCTGGTTATCTCAAAATTTGAGGAAGCAAAAACGGAACTGGAAAAAAACTGGACCAATGCCAAGTTTATTGCAAAACCAGAAGCTTACCTTTTAAAAGCGTCGATCTATGCGGGATATGCCATGACGGAGGCTAAAAAAAATACACCTGAAGCAGAACAGATGATAGCTACTGCGGATGAAGCCTATACCAAGTATAAAAGCATGGAACCTGAACTGGGTCTGACTTCCGACCTGGTATATCAGAACAGTCATGTGAATCTTTATTCCTATTACTATACGGCGGGCTACCAGGAATACAGTGCCAATAAATGGGCACCGGCGCTGGCCAAACTGAAAAAGGCGGTTGTCTATTCTGATATCCTGATGAGCCGGAAGCTGTTGAATTCAGTGCTGGATACAAACGTGCTGATCCTGGCGGGAATCACCGCGGAAAAGTCTAACGATATGGAAAGTGCCATGACGTATTATAAGCGGCTGGCCGATGCTAAAGTAAGCGGGGAAGGTTTTGAAGGAGTATATCGTTTCCTGGTCAGCCAGAGTTTTGGTAAACATGATTTGGAGGGTTTTGAAAAATACAAAGCCATTGGTAAGGAATTGTTTCCGAAGAGTGACTATTTCAATTATGACAAGATAGACTTTGCCGTTGGTCTGACAGATAATTTCAATGAGAAACTGGCGGCATTGAATGATGTGCTTAGTACAGATCCGGATAATCAGAAAGCCAACCAGGTACTTGGGGAGATCATCTATGATACCCTGAATCCGAAAGAGGAAGGAGTTCCAGTGCCTGCCAATGCCGCTGAACTGGAAAAGAAAATGATTGATGCTTTTTACAAATCAGCCAAGGGTAAACCCGGATATGAAATTCCTTACCTGTATGTAGGCGATCATTTTATCAATAAAGCCAGTAAAGTCGGTGAAAGAAGAGATGCGCATGCCAAAGATATGAGAGCGCGTACCAAGCCGGGTACCATGGCATCAAAAGATGATGTGGCTAAAAGAGATGCCCTTGATAAGGAATATGCGGAGACCCTGGATGGTGCCCGTGAGCCTTATGAGAAAGCCGCAGCCATCCTGGCGGCCAAAGATCACCTGGAAATGCGTGACAAGCAGCAGTACAAAAAAGCCGCCAGCTACCTGGCTGATATCTTTGCCAATAAACGGATCAATGCCAAAGGCAAGCCGGCCGATCAGGCAAAATATGCCGCTGAAGAGAAAAAGTGGAATGATGTGTATGATTCAATAAAGAACTAAAGGTTAGATTTTTTTAGAAAGCCGCTCAACGTACTGAGCGGCTTTTTTTATGTACAGGAGGGTAGCGTGGGGATATGTATATGAAAATGGGACAGGCAGCTGGATAAGTAAGTGACAGGTCATACTCCGGGTAATTTCAATACATTACTTAACATAAAATGAAGTTATAAGACCTTATGAGATAACTTGTCAGCATATTGGCCTGA
>DAORKK010000008.1:0-47148 GCA_035439525.1 Chitinophagaceae bacterium | reverse complement strand
ACTGGGAGCAAGCCATCCGCTTTGCGGTGAAGGCGGCTTCGCTTTCTGTGACCAGGATGGGGGCGCAGGCTTCTGTTCCTTACCGTTCAGAGATTCAATAAACGTTAATCAATAACTGCTATATGTTTATTGTAGAAAACTACGGCCTGGCCGTGCTGCTTTGTCTGGTTACCATGCTTTGCTGGGGATCCTGGGCTAATACGACCAAACTAACCACTCCGTCCTGGCGGTTCGAGCTTTTATACTGGGATTATGGGATTGGTATTTTACTGACCACTTTATTGCTGGCATTTACGCTGGGCAGTACCGGTGAGGCGGGAAGATCTTTCCTGGCTGATTTCCGGCAAGCCGGAAGTAATCACCTTTTTTCTGCTTTTGCCGGTGGCGTGATTTTTAATTTAGCCAATATTCTGCTGGTGGCCGCTATTGCCATTGCCGGAATGTCGGTGGCCTTCCCGGTGGGTATTGGAATTGCCTTGGTGTTGGGTGTACTGGTTAATTTTATTGACAATCCACTTGGAAACCCTTTATTCATATTCGGCGGAGTGGCCCTGGTGGCCCTGGCCATTGTGCTGAATGCAAGGGCTTATCAGAAATTGCAAGCGGGGACTGCAGGTGGCGTTTCCACGAAAGGATTGGTTTTGTCGGTGGTCAGTGGTTGCCTGATGGGATTGTTTTATAAATATGTAGCGGCTTCCATGGTCACTAGTTTCACGGTACCGGAAACGGGTAAGCTCACCCCTTATACGGCCTTGGTGGTTTTTGCCATTGGGGTGGTGATCAGCAGTTTTGTTTTTAACACAATACAAATGAAACGTCCATTTGCCGGCAGCCCGCTTTCTTTTTCCACTTATTTTAATGGCCGTTTAAAAGATCACCTGATCGGGATACTGGGTGGCGCTATCTGGAGTGTGGGTATGTCGCTGAGTATACTCGCCTCTGAAAAAGCAGGTCCGGCCGTTTCATACGGACTGGGCCAGGGAGCAACCGTTGTAGCGGCCTTATGGGGTATCTATATCTGGAAGGAATTTGACAAAGCGCCGAAGGGAACGAAAGGAATACTAAATATCATGTTGATCCTGTATGCAGCCGGTTTAGCGATGATTATTCTTTCGAAGTAATAAATACTTGTTTGACTATTCCGGAAAATAAAAAAGACTGTCAAAATGCTGACAGTCTTTTTTGTGCCCGGGATCGGAATCGAACCGATACACCATTGCTGGCGGCAGATTTTGAGTCTGCTGCGTCTACCAATTTCGCCACCCGGGCAATCTTAAACAAGAACTTTTGAGTCTGTTGCGTCTTCCTCCCGACTCATTCGGGATCGCCACCCGCACAATAACGGGCTGCAATATTACGCCATTCCGGCCAATTGCTGTTTAATGCGATCGAGGTATTTTTTCTGATAATACCAGGCTTTTACCTGCAACAGCTCTTTTTCGGTAGTAATACCTTCCTGATAATTTTCCACCACTTGCTGAACAGGCTCATAGATTTCCAGTTGAAGTGAATTAATTCTTTTTCCAAGGGCTTTCGTATCGGCTACCTCCGGATCCATCAGGGCTTCGTTGATTTCCATGACTTCCATCAGGAATTCCGGCGCCAGCTGGTACTTTTCTTCCTCTTCAAGCAGCCCCTTGAGCTGAAGCACATATTTTATGGTTTCTTCGGGTGACTGAAACGTCTTCCAGGCCTTGTTCAGCATGGCCGATTTTTCCAGCATTTCCTCCCGGGTAGCTTCATCCGCCTGGGCATGAAAATCAGGGTGAAATTCCCGGCTCAGGGCAAAAAAACGGGTGGAAAGCTCACCCGGAGCTATTTTTAGCCGTACGGGAATCCCGAATATTTCGAAATAAGTCATTGCTTGTTAACGGTTTTTGTATTATTTCTGCAAAAAAAATGGGTAGATTCGGTTACAAAACCCAATTCCACACACACAAATTTATGTATAAAGCATGGAGGTGATCAGAAACTTCCCGGATTCGGAACTGGTAGCCAATATTCGTTCCGGGCAACGAATGGAAGACACGATAAAGGCCATATACAGGGGTCATTTCGAAGGGCTGTGCTGGTATGTGATGAATAACAGCGGTAGCCGGCAGGATGCGGAAGATATTTTCCAGGAAGTGCTGGTTAGTTTTATTGAACTGGTACAACAGGATAAATTCAGGGGAGAATCCACAGTGAAGACTTTTTTATACTCCCTGAACCGGTACACCTGGCTCAATGAGCTGAAAAGAAGGGGCAGGGCCCTGGCCAGGGAGGAGAAATATGAGAAAGGTCAGGTTCATATTGAAATGGATGCCGGTCATACCATTGCAGACCGGGAAGGCAAGGCAGAAGTGTTGAAAGTGGTGGCGGATCTGGGGGATACCTGTAAAAAAATCCTCTTACTTTTTTATTATGAGAACCTGTCGATGAAGGAAATCCTGGATCAGACTGATTATGAATCTGAACAGGTGGTACGGAATAAAAAATATAAATGTCTGAAACAGCTGGAACAAATGGTGAATGCCAATCCGGCTTTAAGAGAAACCTTAAAAAACCTGATACATGGATAATTCTACACCTGGAATGGATGAAAAACTGGTTAGTCTGCTCGACGGAGACCTTTCTCCGGAAGAACGGATGACTGTGGAACAACAACTGGCCGGCAATGCCCTGCTGCAACAGCAGTATGACAGCCTGCTGGCTACCAAAGCGGCTATCCGTCATTTCGGGTTACAACAGCAGGTGGGTGCTATTCATAGTCAGATGATGGCCGAGTTGAATGCACCGGTAAGAAAAATAAGTCCGGTTCGTAAAATGATCCGGTATACTTCGGCTGTTGCCGCGGGTATCCTGATATTGGTTGCCGGTTTTTTTGCCTATCAGTATTTCAGTCTTACTCCGGAAAAAGTATTCAGTGCCAATTACCAGCCGTATGAACTCAATACCAGCCGTGGTACCACTACTAATTCTTTAATCGAGGAAGCTTTTCGTCAAAAAAAATATGAAGAGGTGATTCGTTTACGGGATGCCGCGACAGAACCGAATATTAAAAATGATTTCCTGGCAGGAGCCGCCGCCCTCGAACTGAATAACCTTTCCCTCGCCAGGCAACGGTTTGCCAGTGTGATCGAACAGAATAAAACGGCCAACACGATGGTGCTAAATGACGAAGCTGAGTATTACCTGGCATTGACCCAAATCCGTCAGAAGGATTTTGCCGCTGCCGTAATGTTACTTGAAAAAATTCAGCAAGACTCAGGGCATACCTATTCTGCTAAAGTAAAGAACGGTCTGCTTAACGATGTACGCAAACTCAGTGAACAATAAACCTGATTATTAGTAGCACTAAGCCTCTTCCTTGCGGAGAGGTTTTTTTTGCCCGAATGGTTACATCCGGACTTCCGGTGTTGACTATTTATGGTAAGCAGGCGTGCCTGTTAAATGAATGACCTGCTATACAGTCCGTATTTTTTTAAACAGCAACAAACAACAAAAAACACAACCATGAAAAGCAAGTTTTTAATCACGGCCATTGCCCTCTTCAGTGCGTCCCTGGTATTCTATTCCTGCCAGAAAGAAGTTTCCGGTAACAGTACCGATCCCAACAAGCCTCTTCCGGTTTCTATTTACCTGACGGATCATCAGACACCTGTATTCGACAGTGTGTTCATTGACATCCAGGGCTTACAGGTAAAACTGGAAGATGATACCCTGCCCAATGGTGGCTGGGTTACGCTTCCTATCCGTCCCGGGGTATATAATATCCTCCGTTTCCGGAATGGACTGGATACATTATTCGGCAACGGAACCCTGCCCAATGCCCGCTTAAAGAAAGTGAAGCTGGTGCTTGGTACGCAGAACAGCGTGATGAAGGATGGCCAGTCCACGCCGCTCCGCATCAAGGATGAAGATCGTGAGGTGATTGCCAACCTGGATGCCAGCAATTTTGAAATCAGCAACGGACAGGTATTATTCTGGATCGATTTTGATGCAGGTAATTCCATCCAGGTAGACAACAGTGGTTCCGGTAACAATAACGGGTACCGGTTGAAATCACACATCAAGATATTTACCCGCAGCCGTTCCGGCAGCATCGAAGGAAGAATTCTGCCCCGCGCTGCGGACGCCATTGTGAAAGCCGTTATCGGATCCGATACCGCCACCGCCATTCCCTTTGATGATAACGGAGAATTTAAAATCGTCGGACTCAATGCCGGTTCATATACCTTGTTAATTGATGGACAAAACGGTTACCGGGATACCACCATCAATAATGTAATCGTGAGGAACCGGGAGGATACGCATGTGCCGGTGATCACTTTGCACCAATAAACTATTATACTCCTTAGAAAAACTAAAACCAATTTGCTTCCTTCGTTCCTCAGGATGACAAGATTTGATTGAAATAATCATAAAGGACCTTGTCATCCTGAGCCTGCTTGCCGGACAGGCAGGCAGGCCGAAGGAGGCACATTGATTACTTCTTCCTCCCCACCATCTTATATAGAAAAGCGCCTCCGATAATTGACAGCGCAATCCACCACCAGGCTTTTGATCCACGGTCTTCCTCGTAATTGCCGATATAGATCAGGTGGGCCCAGTAATCGGGTGTTTTGTAACGGGGATCGATCTCATTGCTTTTGAGAAAATCAATTTTCGCCTGTTGCAGGGCCAGGTCTTTACTGTAACGTTTATCCAGGTAATAATGCAGCCGCTGGGTAATAAAGGAGGTAGTCCGGTCTTCGGCCTTCCAGAGAGAGGTAATAATATCCGGACATCCGGCATAGGCAAAAGCCCGGGAGAGGCTCATCAGCCCTTCACCTTTGACCAGTTTGCCGGTGCCGGTTTCACAGGCACTCAGAATGACCAATTGAACGGAGTCAAGCCGAAGGGATGCGATCTCTCCCGCATAAAGTTTATAATCCCGGTCATGCGGATAAAAAGCAATATACGAATGAGCAGGGGTGTCGTTATTCACACTGGCATGTGTGGCCAGGTGTAAAAGCGGATAACTATTTGAAAAACGCAGAAAATTTTTCTTGGTGGCGGCGCTGTCTGTCAGCACCTGTCCCTTTAGATTTTCCACTTCATCTTTTGACGCGGGTAATAAACTATAGAAAGTGCCGGCCGTGTCTTCCGGGAAACCGGCCCGGGTAAATGGGGCAAAAGCAAGGCTCTGTGCCATAAAACCTGCTTGGAGATTTTCACCAAATAAGGCGGTGCTGAACTGATACTGAACGGAAAATTGTTCCAGCAGGTATTTTTTATTCTCATCCTGCAAGGCTTCAAATGGCAGATAGTTCAGTTCGTCATCCGGAATGATCACCAGGCGGGAATATTGTTTCAATGAGGGGTACAATGGTTTGATCAGGACCTGGTAAAGGGCCTGTGCCGCCTGGCTTCCTTCATACCGCTGATCAACCGCTCCGTTTTGCAGGAGTTGCTTGAAATGTTCGAGTCGTTCAAAAAATCCGGGATCAATTTCTGTTTTGTAATATTCAAATTTCCGGTTGCTGATTAACAAGACCAGCAATTCATGATCGGATAAATGATAGGAGAGCAGGGTGGAGTTATTGTCCAGTTTTCGCTGCAGGCTGGTAACGCTGGGAATCTGTAAACCGGTTTCCCGGATTTGCCATGCCGGGTCCTCATTTAATTTTTCCTGGATTTTTCCCAAGCCGATCTCATAATCGCGGATGGATGTAATCGCCGCTTTCAATGCATTGCTGTCTTTTTCCCGGGTGGCGCTCAGGGAAAGCCGGGTAATAGTTTGTTTAATCCGGGCTTCCTCTTCCAGTAAGGCACTGTTTTTTCCACTGGTTTTGCGGAGCTCATTCTCTTGTACATTCAATGCCAGGATGGACGCTTTATTCAGCTGATCAAAATTGTATGCCTGTTCCAGGTAATTGATTTTGCCAGTCAGTTCATACAACAGGATACTGATATCAATCGGCTTGCTGTGTACCTGGTGTTTGATCTTTCCGAGAAACAACCGGGCTTCGTCTGAATCATACGTTCGTTCCACATAACTGGCCAGGCGGAACGCGGACCAGTACGCGTCGAGTGCTGATTCCAGGTCGGTCAGGTTCTTTTGTTGACGGTACAGGAGCGCCAGGGCCTCTGCTTTTTCACTTAGTGCATTAAATAGCTGAATATAAGAAAAAGCCCCGTTGAATGTTTCAGGATTTTGCCGGATGCTGGTATCGGAAAATTCATTGTGAAACTGGATCACCGATTGTTGAAACAACCGGATTGCTTGTGGTAGTTTATTCTCCGCTACAGCCATTTCAGCCTGGTAAAAATAAGTGAGTCCGTTGGCTACATTTTTTGTTGGCCCGTTCCATTTCAGGTTTTCCATCCTGGCCATTTCCAGGTAACGGGCGGCGGAATCCCGGTTTTTCATTTCCAGGAAAGACTTGGCGATCCGGTTATAGAGGAATACGGTGTTTGCATCCGTAGTGTCCGCTTTCTTAAACCAGCGGATAGCCGATGCCGGATCACCAAGATTGAGATCGATCAGCCCCAGGTTCTGGGTAACTTCATTTTTATAAATCTCAGTCGGCAGCAATTGGAGATAAATGGTTTTTGCCGTATCATATTTCTCCAGGTTCAGCAGGGCAGAGGCGATATTATTCTGAAAGTTGGCTTTGAATTCTTTGTAAAGCGGATCGGAAACAGGCAGAAGGGATAATGCTTTTTCAAAATAATTTTTAGCCTGCTTGTAGTTCCCTGTTTCATACTGGATCACACCAAGCCGGTTATAAAGTCGCTGTTCTTCGGCTAGGGGTTGACTATATTGTTCAGTAACCGCCTCGGCTTTTTTATAATAAATAAGGGCTGAATCAAATGCATGCTGACTATAATGTACACTGCCAATAAAAAGCAGGGGTTTAAAAAGTACAGAGTCGGGAAACGAGGGTACTTTGCTTTTGGCCTGGATTGACAACTGGTAATGTAGTTTCGCGAGGTTAAGGCTGTCGAAGTAATGATAAAGGGAGGCCATTTTGTAATGACAATGGAAGGCCAGCGAATCCAACTGATTCGCTTCAATATCAGGAAGAACCTGGATGAACTTTTTAAGGGACAACCGGTTCAACGCGGCCTCTTTTTCCTCCGAATAATTTTTCTGCAGGGGAAGTAATTCGGCTTCCAGGTAATCTTTTTCTGCTGACAGGTAAAGGGTCCTGTAATCAGATTCAGGAACGGGAGATGGTTGTGAAAAAGTAAGTGCCAGCACAACCAGCAACAGTAAGGACGACAGTAAGGACGACAGTATATATTTCATGATAAGCTAGTAAGCTTATCAAAAATAATACTCCATCAGCATTAATGCGCAACTATTACCACACAAGGGGGGCGGGGTTTGGCCACTTTCTGAAGACGGCCGGTGAAGGAGGGGTCAGTGCTGGTAGCACCGCCGCGCAGGAATACGCCTTCCGTAGTCCGGTCATTCAGAATTTCCCAGACATATTCCGGCACATCTGCCATCGTTTCGTACCAGTACAGCAATACCTTCAGTTTATTCTGTGACTTTCCGCTGGCATCATTGATCCGGTATTTTATTTCAATTGTTTTCTGGTCATCATTTTTTGGATTGGCGCCAAAAACACCTTTCCTTATAGATTCTGCCAGATTGATACTGCCATTATCTGTTCTTACTGCACAACCACCTGTGTTTGCCAGATTATCATCATCAAAATTGGATCCGGTAACAGGAAGCGCCCTGCTTTCACTGGCATTATAGACGGGATGGGCTACTGAATCTCCGTTAGCCAGTATATAGAAATAATCACGGAAAGTGATTCCGGACAACACGACCATCGTCGTGGTCGTATCTCCCGTTGGGGAAGTATGGGTGATCCTGTAGCGTAATCCGGTTTCACTTTTTGATACATTGATTGCACCTGTTGTTTCATCAATTTCAATGCCATCCGGAAAACCGGTATACGCACCCGGACGTGTGGTGACCGGATTTACAATATAATCCCCTGAAACTGGTTTTAAATAAATGATTGAATCGCCATAGCTCAGTTTATACGGCCCCGAAGGATTTTCAGGAACATCATTACCCGGCTTGTCACAAGCCATAAAGCCCGCAGTGAAAGCTGCGAATAAGCTGATTACAAGAAATTTACGGGACTGATTCATGGGCCTTTTTTGTGGGTAACCGCCGCTTCAAAAAATGTAACCGGCAGACAGAAATGAATTACAAACTTTTTTCAAAGTTACAACATTTATTATGCCAAAAAGATGACCGAAATCAGTTTGTCTGGCATTGATCAAATGGGCACCTTTGCGGAACTGAAAATGAAGGCCATATGAAAAGAATCGGACTTATACGTGAAGGAAAAATTCCCGCAGACAACCGGGTGGCGCTGACCCCGGCACAATGTAAATGGATTCTTAAGAACAGTCCTGATATTCAGATTGTTGTGCAGAGTTCACCCGACCGTTGTTTCAGCGACCGTGAATACATCTCCGCCGGTGCTGAATTGAAAGAAGACCTGTCTGATTGTGACATCCTGTTTGGAATTAAAGAAGTGCCTGTCAGCCAGCTGATTCCCGGAAAAACCTACCTCTTTTTTTCGCACACAAAGAAAAAGCAACCCCATAATCAGCCCCTGATTAAAGCTGTAATGGATAAAAAAATAACCCTGGTTGATTATGAATGCCTTGAACATGAGGATGGGCAACGGATCATTGGTTTTGGCTTTTTTGCCGGAATTGTAGGCGCTCATAATGGCATGATGGCGTACGGCCTCCGTACAGGTTTATACAAGCTGGACCGTGTGTACAAACAACGCAGTTTCCGGGAACTCATCCACAATTATTTCGGGTTGCGTTTACCGAATGTGAAAATTGCCATAACCGGTTCAGGCCGGGTGGCGCACGGGATTCTGGAGATCATGAACCTGATGGGTATTCATGAAGTGGAAAATGATGAATACCTGCGCCGCCGGTTCTCCTACCCGGTATACACCCAGGTAAAAGGTGCCGAACTGTACGGACACAAAGTAACGGGCAGCTATAATCGCCTTGATTTTCATGCGCATCCGGACCAGTATGCCTGCAGGTTTTTGCCATATGCTGCTCAGACGGATATTCTGATGAACGGGGTGTACTGGGATAAAAACGTGCCGCGTTTATTTGAGAAGGAAGAAGCCTGCTCGGATGAATTCATTATTCAGACTATTGCGGATATTACGGATGATGCTAATGGTTCGGTTCCTATTAATGTGGGGGATCAGACCATTGAGGATCCGATCTATGGTATCGATAAGAAAACGCTGGAAAAAACAGCGCCTTATCTTCCTGGTTCCATAGATATCATGGCCGTTGGCAATCTTCCCAATGAACTGCCCCGTGACGCCAGCCGCTATTTCGGCGAACAACTGATCAAATTCATATTGGAAGACCTGCTCAGCAACGGTTCACCGATCATTGAACGGGCGACCATCGTTAAAGAAGGAGCATTGACCGCTGAATATGAGTATATGCGGGACTACGCAGAAGGAAAATGAAATCATAGATAGAGGTAATAATCCCTGAGCAGTTCAATAAAGTCCGGGGTATACTGATCCTGTTCATCTTTAACCGCCAGTTCTCCGGTTACAATAGCGCCGGGTGCTTCTGCATTGAATTGTAATTCAATCAGCATCCTGAAATAATCGAGCCGCACCGCCGGTCTGACCCGGATGTGCTGATGAACTACAAAGCCCGTATCTTTTATTTTTTCCAGTAGCTCTTTTTCTCTTTTATATGGTAATAAGAGAAAGATACTTCCCTCTTTCTTCAGCAGTTGTTTACAACAGGCTAACAGTTGATGAAACAGGAGTCCTTCGTTGTGATGGGCTTTATTTTTTTCCGTGTTATTTCCTTTCAGTTCCTTTTCATAAAAAGGCGGATTACTGAAAATGATATCATATTGATGAGCGGGATGATATTGCTTGATGTCTGCCTGGTGAACGATAATCTGTTTCTCTTTTCCCGCTCCAAAAATATTCTTACGCGCTTCTTCCGCTGCCGCAATTTCAATTTCCACTGCATCAATCAGATTATCCGGGTTCTGTTGGGCCACCATCAGGCTGAGTAAGCCAGTCCCTGTGCCGATGTCCAGCCAACGACCCAGTTCCGGTTTTTTTTCATGAATGGCATTGGCGGCCCAGGCACCAAACAGGCACCCATCGGTGGTCACTTTCATGGCCGATTGGTCCTGGTGAATGGTAAATTGTTTGAAACGGAAATAAGAGTTGGCCATACCTTAATCAGATGACCAGGCGGCCCTGGCAGAAGAGGAAATGGTGATCGGATCCGTCTGACCTTCCAGGAATTTGTAATAAGCAGTAATGGCGATCATACCTGCATTGTCGGTACAATACTGGAATGCGGGGATATAAGTATTCCAGTTATGTTTTTTTCCCATTTCCTGGAAACTGTTTCGCAGCCCGCTGTTGGCGGATACCCCGCCAGCAAGACAGATATCTTTTATACTAGTCTCCGCTGCCGCTTTTTTCACTTTATTCAGCAGAATGGTTACGATACGGTGCTGGATAGACGCGCAGATATCGGCAAGATTGTCCTGGATAAAAACCTGTTTCTCTTCTTCGGTTGCGGTAAATTCTTCCTTGAATAAATTACTCTTACCGGCATTTTGTAAAAAATACAGGATCGAGGTTTTCAAACCACTGAAACTGAAGTTCAGTCCAGCGATCTGTGGTTCAGGAAAAGGGAAACGGTTAGGATTTCCTTCCTTCGCATACTTATCAATCAGGGGGCCACCCGGGTAAGGCAGTCCAAGCAGTTTGGCCGATTTATCAAACGCTTCGCCCGCGGCATCGTCGATTGTTTCCCCGATTACTTTCATTTTCACCGGACTCTCACATAATACGATCTGTGTATGCCCGCCGCTCACCGTCAGACAAAGAAAGGGGAAGGCGGGTTTGGGATCATCAATCAGGTTGGCCAGCACATGGGCTTGCATATGATGTACAGCGATCAGGGGTTTATCCAGTGCAAGTGACAGTGATTTGGCAAATTGACCCCCTACCAGTAAGGAACCAATCAGTCCGGGTGATTGGGTAAAGGCAATCGCATCCACCTCGGCCAGGGTATGATTCGCTTCCTTCAACGCCTTATCCACTACCGGTACAATATGCTGCATATGGGCCCTCGAAGCCAGTTCCGGCACTACTCCGCCATATTGTTCATGGATGGCCTGTGTGGCAATAAAATTCGACAAAACCTTTCCATCTGCACAGATGGCGGCTGAGGTTTCATCACAACTTGATTCAATGGCTAAAATCACCGGCATCCAGCAAAATTATGTAATTAGCTTATTTACTGCGAATAGCTTCTACCGGATCCATACTCGCCGCCTGCCGGGCAGGAATAAATCCGGCGATTACTCCCACCAGCACACAGATGCCGATAGCGAGGACCAGGTTACTGGTAGAAATAAAGACGGGGAAATCAAGAGCCCCGGAGAGGACTTTGGTAAGGAGGAAAACAAAGGTCAGACCGATAAGGCCACCAATGATACAAAGGAAGGCGGACTCCAGCAGGAACTCGGCGAGGATAATCCGTTTTTTGGCACCGATTGCTTTCTTTAAACCGATCTGGCTGGTGCGCTCGCGCACGGTAACAAACATAATATTAGCTACCCCAAACATCCCAACGATCAGGCTGAGTGTGGCGATGGCCCATCCACCGATATTCAGGCTCACAAAAGCCTCACTGATGGCATCACTGAAATCATTAATATCGTTCAGGGTGAAGTTCTCTTCTTTGGTGGGAGTCAGTTTTCGGATAGCCCGCATACTGCCGGTCAGGTTATCTTTCAGTGCCTTACTGCTCAGGTAGTCCTGCCCCTGTACCAGGATCAGTGGATCTGCTCTTTTAGCATCCATGATATTACGGGCAAAACGATAGGAGAGGATCACACTCTGGTCAAATTGCCAGCCGCCGATCATGGTTTTACCCTGTTTTTTGATTACCCCGCCTACAATAATCTTCTTTCCCTTAACCGTGATCATTTTACCAATGGCCCGGTCCGGATCGATAAAAAATTTTTCAGCAATCTCATTTCCAATCACGGCTATCGGACTACCCTGGCTGAACTCGGCATCGGACAGGTAACGGCCATAGGCGATGTCTACCGGTTGAATATCATTGAACTCTTCACTGATTCCGTAAATATTCACCCCCGACAACTGGTTGTTTTCATAAAAAATATTGTCGGAAGTGCTGATTTTAAATGCAGCGTATTTGGCAGTGGGCGTCCGTTTTTTGATCTCTTCCAGTTCTTCATATTTCGGGTAGGGCCTGTTCACATATTTCCACCAGGGGAAATCGGGACCACCTCCGGCACTATAATCCCACTTATCTACATAGATGGTATTATTGCCCAATGCCTTTACTTCATTCTGGATATTTTGTTCCAGGCTATTTACCACGGCCAGGACACTGATAATGCAGAAAATCCCGAATGTAACCCCAAGCAGGGACAGGAATGTACGGAGTTTGTTTTTCCATAATTCCTGCAGGGTCATTTTAATACTGCTGAAGACAATCTCGAAGGACCGGCGGATCATAGGGCAAATTTACCACAAGAAGGGAGAGTTGGTTGATTTTTTATTTAAATGGCATTTGTTGGAGGTAGTTAGTAGTTAGAAGTTCGAAGATAGTAGTCAATACACCTCCTGAGAAAACCAGCGAAACCCATCTAAGCCCGGCTTTAGCCCCCCTCAACTTTCAACTCCTATCATTACCTTTGCGCCCCGGTCAGTCAGGCCCGGTTTTAACACATGAAGTATCATAACGAAATCCAGCGCAGGCGCAGTTTTGCCATCATTTCACACCCGGATGCCGGTAAAACGACCTTGACGGAAAAATTCCTCCTTTTTGGAGGGGCCATCCAGGTGGCGGGAGCGGTGAAAAGCAATAAGATCAAAAAATTCGCCACCAGTGACTTTATGGAGATCGAACGGCAACGGGGTATCTCCGTAGCTACGTCGGTGATGAGTTTCGAGTACAACAAGACCCTGATCAACCTGCTCGATACGCCCGGTCACAAGGACTTTGCAGAAGATACGTACCGGACCCTTACGGCGGTGGACAGTGTGATCCTGGTGGTGGATAGTGTAAACGGGGTGGAAGACCAGACCCGTCGCCTGATGGAAGTCTGCCGGATGCGGGATACCCCGGTGATTGTTTTTGTCAATAAAATGGACCGGGATGGGAAGAACCGGTTTGACCTGCTGGAAGAAATTGAGAAAGAACTGAACCTGGCCCTGCATCCCATGACCTGGCCGATCAACAGCGGGAAGGAATTCAAAGGAGTTTACGACCTGGATCAGAAAAGCCTTTTGCTTTTTACGGCCAATACAAAGGCAGATGAGGACAGCATCTCCATTTCCGATATCAATGATAAAGTATTGGATGAAAAACTGGGCGATAAGGATGCGGCCCAGTTAAGGGAGGATGTGGAGCTGGTGGATGGGGTACATGGGCAACTGGATGTAGCCAATTACCTGGCGGGTAAAGTAGCCCCGGTTTTTTTCGGCAGTGCTATCAATAATTTCGGGGTGAAGGAAATGCTGGATACATTTATCCGTATTGCCCCCACTCCCAGAAGTCGTCAGACCACTACCCGTGAAGTAAATGTGGAAGAGGAAAAGATGAGCGGTTTTGTCTTTAAAATCCATGCCAACCTCGATCCCAAGCACCGTGACCGGATTGCTTTCTTCCGGGTTTGCTCGGGTCGTTTTGAACGGAATAAATATTTTCATCATGTCCGCATGGACAAGGATGTACGCTTTAGTAATCCCTACTCCTTTATGGCCCGTGATAAAAGTATTATCGAAGATGCTTATGCCGGGGATGTGGTGGGTTTATTTGATACCGGCAACTTTAAAATCGGAGATACCCTGACCGAAGGAGAGAATTTCTTCTTTACCGGAATCCCGTCCTTCTCACCAGAGATCTTTAAAGAAGTGGTTAACAAGGACCCGCTCAAAACAAAACAACTGGAGAAAGGACTGATGCAATTAACGGATGAAGGCGTGGCCCAGTTGTTTACCCAGTTTGGCGGTAATAAAAAGATCATCGGCTGTGTGGGTGAACTTCAGTTTGAAGTCATCCAGTACCGTCTGCTGCATGAGTATGGTGCTTCCGTAGTTTTCAATTCGCTTCCTTTTTATAAAGCCTGCTGGCTGACCAGTTCGAATGAAGCAAAACTGCAGGACTTCCTGCGCTTTAAACAAGCCAACTCCGGTGAAGATAAAGACGGACACCCTGTCTACCTCGCCCAAAGCGAATGGTTCCTGAATACGGAGAAAACGAATAATCCGGATATTGAGTTTCATTATACGAGTGAGATACATAAGTAGGTTTAAGAGGTTTGAGAGGTTTAAAAGGTTTGAGAGGTTTAGTAAAAACTTTCTTAGAAGGGGCTGTTGTCTCCCGACTCCCGACTCCCGACTAAAGTCTGCTTACTGCCGACTGCATTTTGCCACCTGCCTCCTTCATCTTATCTTGCTGCCACTAACTGCAGGCTACTGATATGGAAGTCATTCAAACGAACCGGTTGCGGGTACGCACCATAAATAATCAGGATCATGAACGTTTTTTTTTATTGCAGGGCGATCCTGCAGTGATGCGTTTTATACGTCCAATAAAGACCCGGGAAGAAAGTGATAAGGCATTGAATGAAATGCTGGCCTCCGGAGAGCCCGAAGAAGGGGGGCGGTGGATGGTGGAGGAAAAGGACAGCAACCGTTTTGTAGGTACGCTGGCGATTATCCCGGTGCCATACGATACCACTAAAATACAATTAGGTTATGCCCTGTTGCCCGGGTGCTGGGGCAAGGGATATGCCACGGAACTGGCCATTGCCGGTCTGGACTATTTCTGGAAACACAGTGACCGGAATGAGATTTATGCCATAACGGAAGTGCCCAATATCGCTTCACAGAAAGTGTTGCTGAAAGCGGGTTTTCATTTGTTATTGAAAAGGGAACATGAGGGGAAGCCGATAATTGTTTATATAGCCAAAAGGGAGGCGTCAACGACGTCTGCGAAATAAAATGGATCCGTTACTTGTAGAATTACTGCTGACATAAATATCATGCCTGTTTTCCCCATCCCGTATAACCATCAATGCGGTATTCGGAGGTATGGTACCGAGGTTTTCGGCATACATTTTAAACAAATGGGTTTCCTGCATTGATCCTACTGCCAGTTTTAAAAGCAAGGGTTCTCGTTTCAGTACCTGACGCGACAGTATGATATTGCCGTCATAAATCAGTGTAATGCTGTCTCCGTCAATCACCCCGTTATCATAAATGGCGATTTGTACAGAATCTTCATTTATGTCCAGCGATCTGACGATATCAGTCTCCCGGTTTTCAATAATTGTTTGCACAGCGTCTTCAGCGACGGGAGTGACTTCAAATTGTTGTAAAAGGGTGTCAGGCAGATCGTTTAGTGGCAGGTCGATCCTGAGTTTGTGCACTACAGTGTCCTTGCAACCACTATTGTTTTCAGCGAAAAGCATGGCGGTATATTCTCCACTGGACCGGAAAGTATGCCGGACGATTGTTTCATTATTGATTACACTGCTGTCGCCTAAATTCCAGGTATAACGCGGTCCGTTGGCCTTTGCTTTGAACAAGATTTCTCCGGGTGCATCCTCCTCGGATACGATAAAATCCGTTTTCAGGAACTTAATATTGACCTGTCGGCTGAAAGTGTCGAGGCAACCATTTTTACTGGTGGTGATGGCGCTGACGGTATACGCTCCGGGCTTTTTGTAAAGGTGGACCGGGGATTTTTTTGAAGAGTTGCTGCCATCACCAAAATTCCAAGTGATCTTGGATAGTCCGCTGATATTTGCAGTATTTAATAAAAATGAAACTCTGCTGCATTGAGATACGGTAAATTTAAACCGGGCTGGTATTTTAAGCGAACAATCCACTGTAGTCGGTTTTGCCTGTTGCTCTACGAAATAGAGGTCATCCAGTGCAAAATCATTTCCATATCTGACAGTGTTTTTATTTACTATACTGATCTTTGCTGTTTTCTGAATATCAGAAGACCAGGTAGCACTGAACTGCTGCCAATCACAGGTATTGCTGTTTGCTTTGATTAATGAGCCAACCTGTTTTCCGTTTATCATCAACGCCATCATTCCTGGGTTTGGTCTTGAAATCGAAGTGATCCAAAGCGAGAAAAGATAATTTGTTTTTTCTTTAACCTGAACTGTTGTTTCCCAAACAACCTGGTTGGGCTCAGGGGCGCCATTGACGAGCAACATGTTCCCAAACCCTGTACTGTGGTCGCCACATGGGTAATGCAGGTGGTACCAATTAGAAGGGTCTGTTCCAATATAGTATTCACCTTCTGTTGTGTTGCTGGCGGTGAATTTATATGAGGAAAAGAATCCTGTATTTCCTTTGTTGAAGTTGCCGTTTGGGATCAGGTTTTGGCTGGGTTCGTTTGACTGGCAATAGCCCATCAAAAATGACGGGAGTATTAAATAAAAAAGTAGACATGCCTGTTTCATGCCATTTTATTTTATCAAAGCAAATGTTCCTTTCCTGTAAGCTTCTCCGCAAATGGTAACAGCTCGTACAACATAAACAAATACGGCCGCATCCTGTTTAACCCCTTTATGGGTGCCATCCCAGCAAATGGAAGGGGAGGTAGTATGGAAAATCAATTCTCCCCATCGGTTGTAAATGCTGAAATCGAGATTGCGGATTGCACCCCAGTACTTTATTCCATAGCAATCATTTATTCCATCCCCGTTAGGAGTAAAAGCCGTTGGCATCAGGTATTGGCTTTTCCCGGTTGTTGATACATTGACGGTTACACTGTCTTTGTTAGTGCAGCCGTTTATATCGGTTCCTGTAACTATATATCTGGTGCTGTCAGTTGGGGATGCTGTGGGGTTTGAAACGGACGGGTTTGATAATCCGGTGCCGGGGCTCCAGTTATAACTTAAAGCGCCTGATGCATTGAGTGTACTGATATCATTGGCGCAATCTATGTCATTTGACTTGCTGGCTGTTACCACAGGTAGATTATTAACTGTAACTGTAGTGTTTAGCGTGGCACTGGTATGGCAAACTGTATCAGAAATGATAACGGTATATTGTGTGGTACTGCCAGGGGAAGCTGTTGGGTTTGGCAATGATGCATTATTCAATGTGCTTGCGGGTGTCCAGTTGTACGTATCGCCACCCCCTGCGTTCAGTTGCCGGGAATTATTAAGGCAGATCGCATCTGCAGGATCAACAAAGAAATTATTCGAAGGCCGGATATTTACCTGGACTGAATCGGAGTTGATACAGCCTGCTGCGCTTGTTACAATCACTTTATATTTTGTATTGGTGATTGGGGTTGCTACCGGGTTTGGCAGACTCGCATCATTCAATGATCCGGAAGGTGTCCAACTGTAGTCCGCTCCTCCGCTGGCTGATAATTGAATGCTGCTGTTAGGGCAAATACTGGTGTCGGCATTTATTGTGATTATTGGTATAGGGTTGACTGTAACAACTACAGTGTCTTTGCCACTGCAATTGTTGGCATTTGTACCGGTGACATAATATTCGGTGGTTTGTAATGGAGATGCAATCGGATTGGGGATTGTTGTATTTGACAGGCCATTGGCTGGGGACCATACATAGGAGGATCCTCCATTCGTATTCAACTGCACCGATTTGCCTGCACATATTTCCTGGTCGGCAGAAGAAATGATAGAAGGCTTGTCGACTGTGATTTTAACACTGTCACGCCTGAAAGTGAATGGGGCAAAATAAATATCATCAAGGGCAAAGTCGTTGCCGAAGAGGATTGTATTTTTATTGATAATGGATATCACGGCACTCGTCGCGTTGCCTGAATTCCATGTAGTATAAAACTGGAACCAGTTACAGGGTGGCTGACTCGCATTTATTAACCCCCCGATGGCATTCCCATTTATAGCGAAAGCGAGTTTGGCTGGATTTGGAACGGAGATAGAACATATCCAGGTAGAGAAAGTGTAATTTGTGTTGGGACTTACGGTCACGGTTGTTTTCCATACTTCCACATCAGCTTGAGGTGATCCGTTCACCAACAACATATTTCCGGTGCCAGTTGTGTGATCGCCACAACCATAGTGGGCAAAATACCATGAACTTGGATTGTTTCCAACATAATACTCGCCTTCCGTTGTATTATTTGCAGTATAAAAGTATTGGGAAGTAAAACCGGTATTACCAAGATTAAAATCTCCGTTAGTAATCAAATTGGTTCCTTGCGATAAAGAGTTTAAGTAATATGTGATATTCTGCGTAGTGCTGGTAACCGGATTTGGGCTTAAAGGATTGTCCAGAAAAGCTGCTGGACTCCAGCAATAGACAAAGCCAGGGCTCGATCTCAATTGTTTGGTTGAACCGCTACATAGTAAAGTGTCGACCGTCTGAATCAGTTGTGCATCTGATTGTTGGGTGACGCTGATTGTCTTTACAATTGTATCAGAACAGGAGGGGTAATCAATAATCAAAGTAACCTGGTAACTACCAAGACTTGCATACGTATGTGTAACTGAGCTATTGCCTGATGCATTATTCCCGTCGCCAAATTGCCAACGTATGGCTGTAAAGCCGGCAGCATTTGTCGCATAAGAGATATCGAATGCTGAACATGGATTCCGCGAAAAGGAAAAGTCCCCTTTCGGATTGCAGGCTGGTTGGGACTGAACAGTAAAAGCTACGAATAGCAGCAGGAAAGAGAATAAGGTTTTTTTCATGTACAGATAAATCTGGGCATGAATTTACTTAAAAGGGTTTATCCCTGTATAATTATGTGGGGTGATTTTCCTCAATTCCTTTTTTAAAGCTTCTTTTATTTTCAGGCCATCAATAAAACCATGTATGGCTTTTTTGTCGATTTTGTTATTACCCCTGGTCAGTTCTTTCAGTGCCTCATATGGATTCGGGTATTTTTCCCTTCTCAATACGGTTTGAATAGCTTCGGCGACCACCGCCCAGTTATTGTCCAGGTCTTCGTAGATCTTCGCATCATTCACAACGAGCTTGCTTAATCCTTTCTCAATCGAACGGAAGGCGATCAGGGTATGCGCAAAGGGTACGCCGATATTCCGTAAAACGGTGGAATCGGTCAGGTCACGTTGCAGGCGGGACACCGGTAATTTGGCCGACAGGTGTTCCAGGATGGCATTGGCCAGTCCGAGATTTCCTTCTGCATTTTCAAAATCAATCGGGTTGACTTTATGCGGCATGGCAGATGAACCCACTTCGCCTTTAACAGTACGTTGACGGAAATATTCCATGGATACATAGGTCCAGATATCCCGGCAAAAATCGATCAGGATATTATTGATCCGTTTCATGGCGTCAAAATGGGCAGCGAGGCTATCATAATGTTCAATCTGGGTCGTGAATTGCTGACGGCTCAGCCCGATTTTCTGTAAAAACTCATTGCCGAATTTGATCCAGTCCGTTTTAGGAAATGCGATATGATGGGCGTTGAAATTACCCGTGGCTCCGCCGAATTTTCCGGTGAAGGGAACCCCGATAAACTGCTCAATCTGATTCTGTATCCGTTCGGCAAATACCATGATCTCTTTGCCCAGTTTGGTAGGACTGGCCGGCTGTCCATGGGTATGGGCCAGCATCGGAATATCCTTCCATTCATCCACCAGTAACTTCAGCTCCATATTGAGGTTGAGCAGGGAGGGCAGATATTCGTATTCAATGGCATGTTTCCAGGAAAGAGGGATGGCTGTATTATTGATGTCCTGTGAGGTCAGTCCGAAATGCACCCACTCTTTGGCTTCGGCTGCCCCGCATTTTTCCAGTTCGTTTTTAAGGAAATACTCCACCGCCTTTACATCATGGTTGGTGGTAAACTCAATCTGCTTGATCTCCTGAGCGTCTTCAGGTCCGAAATCCTCAGCCAGTTTAGCCAGGTGTTTAATGGCTTTGGGCGTGAGTTTGAAGAATTTCTTTTTTTCCAGGAAAAGCAGGTACTCGATCTCCACCAGGACCCGGTATTTCATTAGTCCGTATTCAGAGAAATAGTCATCGAGGTGTTGTACCTGTTTGCGATAGCGTCCGTCGATGGCTGAAATAGCGGTGAGGGGAGTCAGTTCCATGTGAGTTGTTTATAGATAGGGATATCCTTTACCTTTGCAACGCAAAAATAACCCAATTGGAGAAGATTCGCACAGGCATTGTTAATTACCTCAATACCAGGCCCCTTATTTACGGACTGGAAAGGCAACCAGTGGCCGGACAGATTGAACTGACCGGTGATTATCCGGCCAGGATTGCTGAGATGCTGATTAATGGTGAGATTGATCTGGGTCTGATTCCGGTGGCGGTTATCCCACAGTTACCCGAATACCATATTATCGGGGATTATTGTATCGGTACTGAAGGCGAAATTGCTTCTGTGGCTTTGTTCAGTGAAGTACCGATGGCGGAAGTGGAAAAGGTCTATCTCGATTACCAGAGCCGTACATCCGTGGCTCTGCTGCGTTTCCTGATGAGAGAATACTGGGGAATCAGTCCGGAAATTATCCAGGCAAACGGTGAAGATTACCGGCAGGAGATCAGGGGGCATACGGCCGGATTGGTGATTGGTGACCGGGCCCTGGAACAACGTAAAATCTCCACTTTTATCTATGACCTGGGATCTGAATGGCGGAAAATCACCGGACTTCCTTTTGTTTTTGCTGCCTGGGTCAGTACAAAGCCACTGCCTGAAAAATTTATACAGGATTTCAACAAAGGAAATGCGCTCGGACTTGAAAAGATTGACGAGATCGTAGCCGCCAATCCATATCCGCTATATGACCTGAAGAAATACTATACGCTTCACCTGAGTTACCAGCTGGATGAAGCCAAGAAAAAAGGGATGCAACGGTTTCTGGAAGTGATAAAGGATTTATGATCGTCAATCCATTTTCAGGATTTTATAGCTGTCTTTCCTGCAAAAGATGGTATTGATATAGGTATCTGCATAGACAAAATATCCCTTGCTCACGAAAAATTCAATAATATCATTCTTCTTGATTTCACGATTATCTTCCACAAATCCAAGTGTCTCTATACAGAATACTTCCGGTTTGAAACGGTTGAAATCAATTCCTTTCATGATCTGGAAGTCGAATCCTTCCACATCAATAGATATAAGGTTGGGGTGAGGCAGAAAGTATTGCTTCATCAGGTCATTGATTTCCAGTAACTGCATTTTCACCACTTTCTCTACTTTATGCCTGCCGATTTCATCATTCCCTTCTTTTTCCCAGAAATCTGCTTCTTCTTTTGAAAATGTATTTAGTCCGTTGAATTTTTCCGGGAAAACATAAAAGTCTGCTTCTCTTTTTTCATCAAAGGCCACGCCGGCATTGATACAGATATCCCGGCTTCTTTTTTGCCGGATTTTTTCGCACAATATAGGGTTGGGTTCCACACAAACCCCGCTGGCACCCCGTTGGTACAGCCGGTATGTGTTATTCAGCGAAACAGGGTCATTGGCCCCGATATCCAGGTAACGGGGGGACTTTATCTGGAGGCGGTTGAATAAATCACTAATAATTATATCTTCGCCACTTTGGGAATAGCTCCTCCTTACATGACGGAAGAATGTGCGGGTTAAAAGGGATTTGATAGCACCGGAAAGGGGGAAGCCCATGGGTTAAATGTATTATAGCCGCCAAAGATAGTGAAGCAGGCATAAACAGGAAGTCTGCCGGCTGATTTTAGTAAAATTTGATACAGATTATGAGAACATTAATCAGGAATTTCTTAAAGCGTTACGGGTATGATATTGTTAAAACCGGTGTTCCTTATATTCCGGCCACCAATAAAGATGTATTAGTAACAGTAGGAAAATTCCAGGTATGGATGCCTGGCTATAATGTTCAGGCGGTTAATTACCGGCTTTATCCGGATCTGAATGCACAGTTTGGACGACTGGCTAAAACAATCGCTTCAAAATATCCGGGTATGACCCTGATTGATGTGGGAGCGAATGTCGGCGATACGATTGCCGTGGTGAAAACAGAAGTGGATGTTCCTGTAATCGGTGTTGAAGGAGATGAAGTGACCTTTAGTTACCTGGAGAAAAACAGTAAGCAGTTTAATAATGTCTCTATTGTTAAAACTTTTCTTGGTGAAAAGTCAGAAGAGTTGAATGTGAATTTTGAGAAAAGCGGCTGGAATGCCACCATCATTCCGGATGACAAAGGGGGTAAGCAGGTGCAGTTTAAAACGCTGGATGCCGTGATCAGTGACGGGGGATTTGACAGCCGTACGATCAAATTACTTAAAGTGGATGTGGAAGGATTTGATACAATTGTGTTACGTGGGGCCGGCGATATCATTAGAAAACACAAACCCGTAGTTTTCCTGGAGTATAACCGTCAGAATATGATTTCCATTAAAGAAGACGGGCTTTCCACCTTATTGTCTTTTGAACAGGCCGGGTACAATAAAGTCGCTTTTTTTGATCACAAAGGCACACTCATATTGGCAACTTCAGTTAAGAATAAGGAAGTGGTTACTTACCTTCATGACTATGCGTCTTCTGCAAAAAATCTGATTGGCTATTACGATATCTGCCTTTTCCACGAAGAGGATGATCAACTGGCAGAACAATTTTTAACACTGGAGAAAAAGTTTGTATAATCACTTTGCGCGTTGATCCAACTGCTTCACCACTTTCTCAAACTGCGGCTGGTACAGGAAATCATACGCATCGGGTCCTTCGGGTATTACATTCGGGCATTCAAAACATAGCTCCAGGGCCCGGGGTACTTTTAAGCCTTCCGCTACGGCAAACGGAAAGGACTGGTTGCCGATAAAGAACTTACAACCGGCAATGATCCGGGCAAACTCAAGGAAATCCCTGACCGTCCTGTGCTTCAGATCTGGAATCGCCTTTTTCATATCCTCATATTCCTCTTTCAACCCGACAAATGTGATATGGGGATAGTCTTTCAGGAAATCATACCGGATACCCGGAGCCCGGTAACGAAAACTGCGGGCGATCACGATCTCCTGCTTAAAAGCCGGATCCGGCGTTACCTGAAGCCAGGGTTTACCCAGGTCGGCCGTGATACCATACATATGAAAATACCAGCGACAGATATGATTGGTATTATAATCAAAAGGAAAATTCCGGAATTCATCCAGGTCATAATCCACCGGCTGATCCGTGAGCACATCTACCACGGCAAACTCAGGCTGGGCAAGCAACAGGGGGGCAATCATTTCCACACTTTTTTCGGTCAGGATCTTTCCCTGGTTGGCATGCTGCATGCTTTTCTTGTACAATGACTTCTGGTTGATCTGCAGATGCAGGTGGATCTTTTTCTCCCCGGCCAGGGCTTTCATCGCCGGCACGGCATAAATAATATCCCCGATCAGCCCGAAATGTTTGAAGTGAACCGCATCCGGATGTTGCGTTGGGGAGAGGTTGGGCATACTGACCTTTGACAAACCCTTGCTGAATAAGTGGCGTTTGGCTTTTTCCTTAAAAAAGGCAATAAAAAGGCGTTCAAAAATGGTCATGTTTATCGGTATTTCCGGCGGACTCAAATGTAGCTATTTTACCGCTATCCTCCCTTTCAGCGGAGCACCCGATTAGCTAAAATGTAGTACCTTGGCTGCTGCATTTCCATTTACCGGGCCACCCGGTTTTACTTAAATGAACCCATGTTCCGAAAGCTTCAACTGATTGCCTATTACCTGTTCCGGTATCCGCTTTTAAAGACAAAGCTGGGGCATCTGGGTGCAAGGGCCCGGCTGCTGCAAACCAAACTGGAAGGAGCGCAGTACATCCATATCGGTGCCAAAGTCTATATCAACAGCCGGGGCTGGCTGGCCTGTATGCCCCTGACCGGTGACGTGAATTGCCGCCTGAGTATCGGGGAGGGGACTTATGTGGGACGTTTCTGTCATTTCTACGCGACATCCCGGATTGAGATCGGTAAAAAAGTACTGATCGCCGATAAAGTATACCTCAGCGACAACCTGCATGGATATAAGGATATCAATATGCCGGTGATCGATCAGGCCGTGGAGCAATTAGGCCCCGTGGTGATTCATGACGGAGCCTGGCTCGGAGAGAATGTTTGTGTGGTGGGTGCTACCGTGGGTAAGAACAGTGTGATAGGGGCTAATAGTGTGGTGACCCGGGATATTCCGGATTACTGTGTGGCCGCCGGTGCACCGGCCATTATTATAAAACGATTTGACCTGGACAAAAAGGAGTGGAGGCGTACGGATAAGGACGGCCATTTTATCTGAAAACGGAAATCATGCGTTACAAAAATATACTGATCACGGGGGGAGCCGGATTTATCGGATCCGGACTGGCCCTTTACCTCATAAATGAAGGATGTGCGGTTACGGTTCTGGATAATTTGTCAGAACAGATTCACGGTGCCGATCCGGAAATAAGTTCACCACTTTACCAATCCATTAAAGAGAAAGTCCGGTTCATTAAAGGCACCGTTACTTCCCGCAGCGATTGGGAAAATGCGATAAGCGGGAATGAAGTGATCGTGCACCTGGCCGCAGAAACCGGTACCGGACAATCCATGTACCAGATCAGCCATTATACAGAAGTGAATATCGGCGGCACAGCCCTGATGTTGGATATACTTGCCAATCAAAAAACAGCCATTAAGAAAGTAATCATTGCGTCCTCCCGCGCCATCTACGGGGAGGGCAAATATATTTCACCGGAACTGGGGCCTTTATATCCCAAACACCGGATGGCAGCGGATATGGATAAAGGACATTTTGAAGTCACTTATCCCGGTGCTGTAACTCCGTTGCAACTGGTAGCCACCGACGAAGAATCAAAGATCCATCCTTCCTCCGTCTACGGTATTACTAAGCAAAACCAGGAGCAGATGGTGATGACGGTTTGTCCGACCCTGGGCATCGCCCCGGTGGCCTTCCGTTATCAGAATGTATACGGACCCGGACAGTCCCTGACAAATCCGTATACCGGTATTCTGTCCATCTTTTCCACCCTGGTGCTGAACAATAAACCGCTCAACATTTTTGAGGATGGAAAGGAAAGCCGCGACTTTGTATTTATCAGCGATGTGATCCATGCTACATTCCTGGGCATTGAAAAAGAGGAAGCCAACGGACAGGTATTCAATGTTGGTACCGGGGTTCCCACCACGGTACTTGAAGTGGCCGAAGGGCTGATCCGTTTATACGGGAAAGAAGTGCCGGTAACCATATCCGGCAATTACAGGCTGGGGGATATCCGGCATAATTACGCGGATCTGAAAAAAATTGAAAACCTGCTGGGTTTCATCCCCTCCGTATCTTTTGCGGAAGGCCTTCAGCAATTTACTGCATGGGTAAAGGCGCAGGAAGTACAGACCAGCCGTTATGAGGAGTCCATCGCGGAAATGAAAGCAAAAGGACTGATGAAATAATTTACTATGGCAAAAATCGGACTGGTAACGGTATTGTATAAATGTGATGAAGTGCTGCCCGACTTTTTCAAAAGCATCTCTATCCAGACCCATAAGGATTATATCCTTTACCTCATCGATAATTCAGCCAGTGAAGCCACGGATCAGCAAATTGCCCGTTGCCTGGAACAATACCCGGTTACCGCTTTTAAATATGTGAACACCGGGGGTAATATCGGGGTGGCCGCCGGGAACAATGCCGGTATTCAACTTTCCATCAATGATCAATGTGATCATATATTGCTGCTCAATAATGATATTGAGATTGAACAGGAATATATGTTCAGCAAGCTCTTAACCCTGGCCGACCAGAAAGGGGAAGCGATTATCGTTCCCAAAATCTTTTATTACGGGGAACAAAAACTCTGGATGGCCGGTGGCTATATGGATGAATGGCGGGCGCTCGGGGTTCATTATGGAATGAACCAGCAGGATGGCCCTGCCTTTAATGTGGCTAAATACTGCACCTATGCACCCACCTGTTTTATGCTGCTGAAGAAGGAAGTGTTTGAGCAAACAGGCATCATGGATGAGCGCTATTTTGCCTATTATGATGATACGGATTTTGTGTTACGGGCCACCCGAAAGGGCTACCGGATCTACTATGACCCGACCCTGGTGCTGCATCATAAAGTGTCATCCTCCACAGGAACCAATTCACCTTTTTACGTGTATTATTCCAACCGCAATAAGATCTATTTTATCCGGAAAAATTTCAGGGGTTTCCGCCGTTACTTCGCCCTTGGTTATACATTATTATCCAGGGTTGCTTTCTGGCTGGGTTTTGATAAAGTAAGGAAACAGAAACTGGTGCAGGGACTGAGAGAGGGATTCCGGATGAAACCCGGTAATGATTAAAGAATATCCGCAATACGCCGGGCCAGTTTTTTCCAGTAATAATAATCATAGTAGCCGGCCGGTGTAACAGCCTGCTGATCACGCTGAGCAATAACCGCTTTTGAAAAACCCGTCCAGTCATTATCCGGAACCGTGATCAGCTTCTGTCCGCAGATCGCCCGGTTGATCCCGGTGGCCCCGGTCTCTGTGGCAATGACTGTGGCTCCATAGGCAATGGCTTCCACCATCTTGGTCTTGATACCGCCCCCGCTTTGTACCGGGTTCAGAAAAAGGTCGGCGGCCGTGAAATAGGCTTCGATATCATCCACAAAACCGGCATACAGTACATGCTGGTCCTTGTATTCCACAAGTCCGTTTAATGTTTCCGGTAAATCTTTGCCGCAAACGATAATCCGGTAACTGAAATTCTTTTCGGCCTGTAATAACGGGTTTACTTTTTCAAGGATAACCATCAGCGCATCCAGGTTGGGTTTATACCGAAGCAGTCCGTTAAAGAGTATCAGGGTTTCATTACTGGACAGGCCATGTAAAGCGGCCAGCTCCTGCTTTTTAGCCTGTTTATCTGAAGGGAAGGAAGGTATGGTAACGCCAAATGGAAGGTCAACACAGTTGGCGGCCGGGATATTCCATTGGTTGTTTGCAAAAGCACGGTCCTCCGGTGTTATAAAAAAAACCTTGCCGGCTTTACGGAAAGCCAGCCGTTCATAGAATTGAAGGACAGGCCACCACCATTTTCCCATTGAACGGAAACGCTGGTATTCGATATTATGACTGTGCAGGTACCAGGGGATGCCGGTCCTGCGGCTGACTAGGATTGCCAGCCAGGCAAAATAGGGGTGTTCGCAGATGATTGCATCATACCCCCCGGTCTTTGCTTCACGGCTGACCCGACCGATCAGCCGCGGGTCAAAGTACCGGGTAAATGATTTACGGAGCCAGGGAAGCAGGCGGTAATTTGTGACGGTGGATGGGTCATTGCTTTCAACGCCAATAACGGTCAACTCTGTTTCATCCGCCAGGTAAGCCAGGAACTGTGCAATAAACTTCTGTCCCCCTGAGAAAAAAGGCAGGTAAGGGTAGGGAGCTATTACCAGTATTTTTTTCATGATGCTCAGCTGGCTTTTTGGCTTTCTTTCCAGGCCATAAAAAGTCCGCCAATAAGGATCAGGGCAATCAGGATTGAGGCAATAAACATGATCGAACGGCCTTTCTCCACCGATTCAGGTTCAAACACAAATTTTACAGCATGTTTACCCGCAGGTACAGCAATACCGCGCAACACATAATTGACATTGAGGTAATCGGTTTTCTTTCCATCCACGTAGGCATTCCAACCCTTGGGATAATAGATCTCGCTGAATACGGCAAACTGTGGGCCGCTTCCATTCACCTCGTATTCAACGGCGTCATTATCAAATTTTGTCATGCTGATCGTCGCCAGGGAGTCGCGCTGGGGTTGTACCAGCCCTTTAGCATCATCTGCCAAAACCACCGCTGTATCCTTCAGGTTTACCGTGCCGATTGCATTAATGGCTTCGGCTTTATTGGCAACCTGTTTTACATGACTGACCAGCCAGCAGGGGCCATAAGCATCCGGATTCTGAATCAGTCCCGGCTGATTGGTCTGCGGATCCGGCACTATAATATATTTTGTATTCAGCATATTGATCACTCCGGGGTTGGGCCGGTTTGAAAAATGTTTCTCAATGATATCCTGGTATATCCGGAGTTTTGCCGGGTGATAACCACCTACAGATTTATGAAAATAGGAAGTTCTGGACTCACTGAACGTAGAACCCGAAGAAGTGCCGGCCATATTTAAGACCCGGTAATTGGGACTTTTGTCTTTCAGGATTTCATTATCTATATCGGTAGTTCTGAAATTAGTACTCTGATAATCATCTTCACTCACAAAAAGCTTATCACTTTCCGGACGTTCAGCGTACTGGTCATTTTCATTATTGAAAAATTTGTAGCTCGAAAAAGTAATATCTGCCGTGCTGATCAGGAGAAATGCAATGGCAGCGCTAACAGCACTCAATTTAGCTTTCAGGAAAAGCCAGAGTATACCCGCAAAAAGGGCCACAAAAGCAAACGTGCGCAATATCTGTCCGCCGAACAGTGCCTTTCTTTCATCTTTCAGACCGGAAATAATTAACCGGGCCATTTCATCTGATCCGCTTTTGTCGGTGTAACCGGCCAGAATTTCCTTGTCAACTGAAATGCTGTAATCCATGCCGATGTATAGTATCAGCAAAAGTCCGAAGAGTCCGCCCAGGCTGTATAGAATGGGTTTGATATTTTTCTGCAGCGTTTCCCGGCTTTTATCTGCAAAGAGGAAGAGTTGCAGGCAGAGAATGGCCGTGATCCCCATGGTAAATTGTGGAATTACCTGCGCAAAAGAAGGGGCTCTGAATTTATTATACAATGGCAGGTGCTCGAAAATGAAATTATTGAAAGAAGGGAAAAAACGTCCCCAGGTCATAAATATCCCCAGCAAAGTGGCCGCCAGCAAACCCCAGCGTAACGGACTGCGCAGCACCACAAAGCCAATCAGGCCCATCACAAAAATCAATACCCCAAGGTAAGCCGGACCAGCAGTAAATATCTCCCCCCAGTATTTAGGCATGCTCTGGGCAATTTGTTCTGCATTCTGTTCGGGGACTCCTTTATCAATCAGCTTTTTTGCAATATCGGATCCTTCTTTCATCCGTGCATAACTACCCCCGCCAAAAGCGTTTGGCATCAGCAATGTAAATGTTTCAGGCTTGTCAATACTGTACTGAAACGCATATTCAGTATCCAGCCCTGATGTCTTTACCTGTTTTACAGTATCACCTTCAATGGCAAGATCCTTTCCTCCCCGCATTGTATACGTACTATATTCGGAAGTGGTCATCAATACGAGTGCATTACCTGCAACTCCTATTACGGCGGCCAGCACGGTTAACCCACCGGCAAGCCCAATATGTTTCCAGTCTTTTTCTTTGATCCATTTAACCAGATAGCCGATGGTAACAAGTACGGCGATCAGGAAGAAATAATAGCTAACCTGAAAGTGGTTTACACTCAGTTCCTGGTAGGTGCCAAAAGTGGTCAGAGCCAGTCCTAACCAGTATTTTTTGTTATAGATACTGATCAGTCCGGCCATCAGTAGTGGCATAAACGCGGTGGCCAGCATCTGGGTATCGTGCCCCGCTGCTACAATGACCGGGTTATAGGTTGAGAACGAATAGGCAATCGCGCCGATCATCCCCACAATGGGGTTTACGCCCAGCACCAGCGCCAGGATATAAAAAAAGAGACAGGCCAGGAAAAAGAAATTCATGGGTTTGGGCAGGCCCAGTGACAGCACTTTTACCGTATCGGGCAGGATGGTTTTTCCTTCCATCGCTACCTGGTAATTGGGCATACCGCTGAAGAGATTGGGATTCCACAGGGGAAAATGCCCGTTTTTCTCCTTGTATTCAAAGGCATTCTGCGCCATTCCTTTCCAGCCTACATTATCATGCTGGTTCATCACATTGCCCTCCAGCACCGGCTTGCAAAACAGGGCAGAAACAACAAGAAAAAGGATCAGGGCCAGGGCGTGGGGGAGTAATTTCTTCAGCAGGGAATTCTTCATACACCTTCGGTATTTAGCTGCCAAAATAATGCTATTTTAGGCGAAAATCTCTGATGCGCTGGCTTTTATTTTTATCCCGTCTGGCCTTTATTTGTGGTCTTTCTTTCCTGGCTTCCCTGGGGCTTGCCATGACCCGGACAGAGTACAATGAACCGGTTTCATCCACTATCATCATGATCGGTTATGGGATGGGTTTGGTAGTCGTACCCCTTACTGTACTTTGTTATTTACTGGTGGGCGTTGCCACCAATAAACTCAGGAAGACGGTACCCTTGTGGCTGATCATCGCTAATATTATTTTTTTGTGTGTATTAATCTACTACATATTTTACCTCAATGATCCATACTATCATCAGGGATAGACCCACCCGTTTATTCATCATCCTGGCCGGGATTTTTATTTCCACGGCCCTGATCGCCGAGTTTATCGGGGTGAAAATTTTTTCACTCGAAGCCACCCTGGGCATCAAGCCGGCAGCGATTCATTTATTCGGCGGTACCTATTCCTTCAATCTTACCTGCGGGGTATTGTTGTGGCCGGTGGTATTTGTAATGACTGATATCATTAATGAATACTACGGGGTGAAAGGGGTGCGTTTCCTCAGCTGGCTCACCATTGCCCTGATTGGCTTTGGTTTTCTGATCGTATTCGGTGCCCTGCAAACGACACCGAATGCCTGGTGGGTGACCAGCAAACAGGAAATCGGTATTGAGAATATGGAAACCGCTTTTCATGGTATTTACGGTCAGGGACTGGGGATCATTATCGCTTCTATGACGGCCTTCCTGGTGGCCCAGTTACTGGATGTATTTATCTTTCATAAGATCAAAAAGTGGACGGGTGAGAAGAAGATATGGCTCCGGGCAACGGGTTCCACCATTGTCTCCCAGCTGATCGACAGTTTTGTGGTGCTGATCATTGCCTTTTATCTCTATCCCAAATTGGTGAAAGGACAAGGAGACCCCTGGCCCTTTGATCAGCTGATCGCCATCTGTATCGTCAATTATATCTATAAGTTTATCGTAGCGCTATTATTGACTCCGGTGATCTATGCCGTTCACGGCTGGATTGAAAAATACCTGGGGCATGAGAAAGCGGCTGAAATGAAAAAGGCCGCGATGGCTGATGAATAATCTGCTAAAATCAGCATTGCTTTTTTACCAGGCCGGCCACAATTTTATCAATGGGAAGGGTGAGTTGTGTTTCGGAAAATTCCTCCCAGTTTATAAACCGGAATGTCTCGGTTTCTTTTTTCTCTTCGTAAACGGCCATTTGTGCCGCGTCAAAATCAAAGGGCTTATCGCGTAAAGGAACCGTGATGGCCTCCTGTGCATGGGCAAAATAATAGATGGAAATGATCTGGTGTTCCGGGTTGAAAGCGGACATCTGGAAATAATCTGTTGTGTACAGGTGATCGCCAATTGTCACGTTGAGGTTCATTTCTTCCATGAACTCCCGTTGCAGACAGTCTCTTGTGCCTTCCCCGAATTCGAGTCCGCCACCTGGAAATTTGGTAATATACATGCCCCGGATCAGTTCATCACTGACGAGTACCTGTTTCTGTTCATTGAGCAGTAATCCATAAACCCGGATATTAAATCGGTTCATACAAATCAGAATATTTTTTTACGGAGGAATAACCAGCCAATCGCCACGGCAATGGCGAGTGAGAGCAGGGCGACAATATAAAAGGCATAGGGTGATTCCTCGAAGCCGCTGGGCACATTCATCCCGAACAAACTCGCGATCAGTACCGGGAAGGTCATCACAATGGTGATCACCGCCAGGCGCTTCAACACCTGGTTCTGGTTATTGGCAATGATACTGGCAAAGGCATCCAGCGTACTGCTGAGGATATTCGTATAGATATTGGCCATCTCCAGGGCCTGAGAATTATCCACGATCAGGTCATTCAGGAATTCCTTTTCCTCCTCATTCAGTCCCAGAAAATTGGTCCGTTCCATTTTCATCATCAGCATTTCATTACTCCGGAGGGCTGTGACAAAATAGACCAGGCTTTTCTGTATCCGCATCAGTTGGAGTAAATGTTCATTTTCACTGGAAGCATACAGTCTTTGTTCCACCAGATTCCGGCGCTGGTTGATTTCTTTCAGGTGATCCATGAAATTCTGGACGATCTTTTCAAACACTTTCAGCACCATCATGTTCTTCTTTTCCGGGTTGCGGTGCGGAAAGGTGTTCAGGAATTTCTTGATGGCGGGATTTTCAAAAGAGTTGACCGTTACGATCTGGTTGTGGGTAAGGATAATACAGATCGGAATGGTAATATAAAAGGCATCACTGTCGTTAAAGGAATTATTTTCTGTAGGGGTCTTTATCACAATCAGCCGGACATTATCCTCTTCTTCAAAACGGCTTCTTTCATCGATATCCAGGGAGTCGGTCAGGAAGTCAATGGGAATATCCAGTCCTTCGGATAATTCAAAAAACTCTTCCTGTTTCAGGGGGGGTAAAATATTGACCCAGGAACCGATCTCAGGTTTGTCAATCTCTACGGTCTGCTGGTTGTTGTTTTTGAAGTACTGAATCATTACATCGTAAAGGTAAGTGGGCTTTGGCAAATATTCCCGATCATTATCAGGTAGAGGCCATTCCCGGATTGAATAACAGCATTTAATGATTAATTAATATCGAGTTGTCCTTCGAATACCCGTTCTGCCGGGCCGCAAAGCCAGATATTGTGGTAGCTGTCGTTATCAGTCCGTTCAAATTCCACCGTCAGGTTGCCACCGAGTGTCGTGACCTCAATATCATTATATCCGTTTTCATTATGGTAACTCATCAGGGCCGCGGCGGTAACCCCGGTGCCGCATGAATAAGTTTCATCTTCCACCCCCCGTTCATAGGTGCGCACTTTGATCTTATTGCTGTTTTCCTGCTGTTCGACAAAATTCACATTGATTCCTTCCTCTGCAAAATCCCGGCTGTATCGGATCTCATGTCCCTTTTTGTACACATCCAGTTCCATCACTTCTTTGACCAGCCGGATATAATGAGGCGAACCGGTATTCAGGATAAAGTCGCCATGGAATTTACGGATATGATCTACATCCTTCATTTTAAGGGAAACAATTCCTTCGATATCAATCTCGGCTTCATGCGGACCATCGGTTGCCAGGAAATGATAGGTTTCGCGGTGTATACCAAGGTGATAAGCGAATTTGGTGATGCAACGTCCGCCATTTCCGCACATGCTGCCTTCCTTGCCATCGGCATTATAATATTTCATTTCAAAATCATAGCCCTCAAGTGTATTCAACAACATCAGTCCATCGGCCCCGATGCCAAAGCGGCGGTTACACAAATGATTAATCTGGGAAGTGGTCAGGCCGGAATAAGCCTGTCCCCGGTTATCCGCCAGAATAAAATCATTCCCGGTACCCTGGTATTTATAAAAATGAAATTTCATCAGATATGATCGGCAAATTGTTCAATAAATTTTTTGATCAGGTTTTCCACGGCAGCTTTCCCGTCTTTCGAAAACTCCTGTTTTACCCGGTTGGCGACAATGGCGTTCAGGGCAAGACAATTATGTCCCAGCAATTTTCCCAGTCCGTAAATAGCCGAAGTTTCCATTTCAAAGTTACTGATCCGGTGCTGACCAAAGCGGAAATCGGTCAGCCGGTTGATCAGGTTGGGGTTCCGGATACCCAGCCGGAGAACCCGGCCCTGCGGTCCATAGAATCCGGGACAGGTAACGGTGATGCCCTGCTGAAAATCTTTGACAAAATGCTTGATCAGGGAAGCCGCGCAACTGCTGATATAAGGATGGCCGGTCTGGCTATGAATCTGGGTATGGGTAATAAAGGAATGGAGAAGCTGTTGCTCCTCATCATTCTGGTCCAGCCGGTAAAAGTTCAGCAGGTTATCCACGCCCAGTCCATGGGTGGAAGCCACAAAACTATCCACCGGAATATCGGCCTGCAGGGAGCCTGAAGTGCCCAGTCGTACAATATTCAGGGATTTCAGTTCCTTTTTGATTTCCCGGCTGACAAAGTCAATATTGACCAGGGCATCCAGTTCATTCATGACTATATCTATATTATCCGGCCCGATTCCGGAAGAAAGGACGGTAATCCGCTTTTTGCCCACCAATCCGGTATGACTGATAAACTCCCGGTGTTGGCGTTGTATCTCCACCCGGTCAAAATACTTACTTACTTCGGCCACCCGGTCAGGGTCGCCCACTGTCACTACGGTATCACCCAGCTCTTCGGGCCGGAGATCCAGGTGATATACGGCTCCGCGATCGTTGATGATCAGCTCGGATTCAGCAATTTTGCTCATATAACTAGTTTAATATGACGGAAATAAACCTATTTCAAAAATATGCTTTATTTTCGCACCGGTTTTAAAAAAGGGTCCTGTGGCCGAGTGGCTAGGCAGAGCTCTGCAAAAGCTCCTACAGCGGTTCGAATCCGCTCGGGACCTCCCTTGACCTCCGTAGCTTTAGCGAAGGAGGAACATAATTAAGGCAGAAAAAGTCAGCCATATTGGGTGACTTTTTTCATTTTGGGAAAAGGGAACAAGCTTAGGGTTGTTCCCTTTTTTATTTCCGGGAAAATGGCCTGTTTCAGAAAATATACCGTAAAGACGTGGGTCTTTGGTCAGACTGATTTATTTTATTTGTAGTTACAGGATTTACCTGAAACGCGCTTACAATATGGAATACAGTTTTGCCAGTGAAAATTTTGCACCGGTTCATCCGGCCATATTGCAAGCCATTGCTGACGCAAACCAATTTCACGACTTTTCATATGGGGCAGACCAGATAAGCGAAAGAGTGAACGTCCTGTTAAGGGAGCATTTCGGACAAAGAGTTGATGTTTACTTTGCCTATAACGGGACTGGAGCAAATAATTTTTCGTTATCCGTTATTACCCAGCCATGTGCTGCGGTTTTTTGTACGGATGTTTCACATTTATATGTTGACGAATCTACTGCACCTGAAACGTTTACCGGGTGCCGGTTATCCCCCGTCCTGTCAATACATGGGAAAATGATTTTTGAGGAACTGGTCAAGGCAGTGAAAAGGATGAATTCGATTCATAACCCGGTGCCAGGTGTTGTGACAATCACCCAACCTACGGAGTATGGTACCATTTATTCAGTGGATGAAATAAAACTAATTGCCAGGTTCTGCCGGGACAATGGAATGAGTTTACACATGGATGGAGCCAGGTATTTTAATGCCGCAGCCGCCCTGCATGTGCCACTTGGCTATTTTACCTATAATACGGGCGTGGATGTACTTACCCTGGGGGGCACTAAGAATGGAATGATGTTTGGCGAAGCCGTTTTGTTTTTCAGCGATAAAGGAAGGGAGAGGAGAAAGTATCAGTTAAAACGTTCAATGCAAATGTCTTCTAAGACAAGATTTATCGCGGCACAGTTTGAGGCCTTGATGACAAATGATTTGTGGAGAGACTTGGCAGGCCATGCTAATTCCATGGCTGTTATTTTCGAATCAGAAATCAGGAATAAGAGTAATTTAGTCGTAACACATCCGGTTGAAACCAATGCCGTTTTTTTGAAAATGGATGAAGAGATGTATCAACGTTTAAATGCATGGGTGCCTTTTTACAGGTGGGGGCATGGAACGGGAGAAGTAAGGATTATGTTTTCTCATGACATAAAAGAGCAGGAAATACATCGGTTTATTTACAAGATGAAACAATGAATCAAAAATGAAATATTTATTTACACTAGTCATCATTGTGTCAGGGTTTAAAACTTCAGCACAGGAACTGACCCGCGAACAGTACAGGGATGATGTCGAGTTTTTCTGGAATACAGTAAAGTCGGACTATTGTTATTGGGATAAAAAGAAAACCGACTGGGAAGCCGCAAAACGGATTTACCTCGGGGAAGCAGATACGGTCAGTAGCCGTTCATCACTTATCTGCTTGCTGGAGAAAATGTTTAATGAGATCTATGACGCCCATGCTTCTTTAAATACAAACACCCCGTTATCTCAAAGACTGGTGCCATCCGGTGCGGATATATGGGCCGAATATATTAATGGCAAACCCCTGATTACGGATATAAGACCTGGATTTGGTGCTGATAAAGCGGGCATGTTGACGGGAATGGAAATTGTTGCGGTAAATGATGTTCCGGTTGCTATTGCGGTTAAATCATTTTCACCAAAAACGCTAACGATAAACGATAGGGAAGCAGACGGGTATGCACTCCGTTCTTTGCTCGCCGGGAATCATCTGGTTCCCAGGAAGATCACTGTACTTTTCGGAAAACAGGTGAAAGATTTTTATCCTGATATGCCAGTGAATATGTTTGAGAAGTTTTCTTACAATGGGCTGCTCGAATCTGTAGTTATGGATAATAATATCGGGTATATTCGTATTAATAACCGTTTATGGGATAATAACCTGATTCAGCAATTCGATTCTGCATTAGATAGCCTGCTTCATACAAAAGCGCTGATTCTTGATATGCGTGAAACGCCAGGGGGAGGCAACACTACAGTGGCACGGGCAATGATAAGCAGGTTTATTGCCCGGGAAGGATTTTACCAGCATCATGAGCTGACAGCGGAAGAACGCGAAACGGGTGTGAAAAGAAGCTGGAAGGAGCTGGTGTCTCCCCGTGGTAAATTGTATAAGCAACCTTTGTATATTCTCGTAAACCACTGGACAGGTAGCGTGGGCGAAGGAATTGTAATCGGATTTGACGCTTTTAAAAGGGCGGTAATCGTCGGGGACCGGATGGCAGGCCTGAATGGCGCAAATTACTCTTACCAATTACCACATTCCGGAATTGGGTTCAGTTTCCCTGTTGAAAAACTGTTTCATATGAACGGGATTCCGAGGGAGCTGTTCAGCCCTTCATTGATTGTTCAGTATAAAGGAGGCAACGGAAGAAGCGATGCTGTTATTGAAGCTGTAATTAAGCGGGTAAACAAGGAAAAATAGGCCAGCCGCTTCCCTGGTTTGTGCACTAAAGACAGCGGTATTTTTCATGAATGGGGTAGTGGAATCTGAAAGGTTGGATTTATTCCGGTTTATCTTCTTTCATGTATAAAAATTTTGGTAATGAAAGGTGTTATTTTATTTCTTTTATTTCTTTCTGTGAATATGAGTGCTCAGGAGAGTTCCATCACCGCTGGATTCAAGGAACGGAAGCAAAAGGCCTTGCTGATGCTGGAAAAGAACACGGCTCCTGATACCGCCAGAGTCAATGCACTGCTTATGGTATTAGGTGCTGCATATATTGCAAGACAACGGGCAGAAATGGGTGCATATTTTGAAGAGGCTGTTTACCTGAGTCACAAACTGGATTATCCGGAAGGCCTGATGGCTTGTTACAAATGGAAAGGGGTTGATTTCTGGGGGGTGAAGAAATACGAAATAGCCCATCAGTATTTTGACTCTGCAATTGCATATGGCAGCAGCAGTTTCCCGGCAGTTCAACGGTCTGACCGTTTTGAAAAAGGAATAGCGGATGCTCACAGGTTAAAAGGGCTTGTTTTGCTGGAACAGGATAATCTCTATATGGCACTTAACCATTTCTTTGGAGCGCTGAAGTATTATGAGTTACACCCAAGTCAGCAAACGGTCCTGGTTTTTCAAAATCTCAGTAATACCTATTTGCTTGTTCATAACCCTGAGCAGGCCTTGTACTATGCAAAAAAGAATACAGCGTTCTGTGAAAAGAATTCAATGCCATTGTCACTTACAATAATGGCTTACCTGTCTGTAATGGAAATCTATATTGAGCAAAATAACTGGTCACAGGTGGCTGTATTTATTGACAAGACAAGTCCGTATATCCCCGATTCTGCGGAGTCTATGCTTAATTCAGGGTATTACATTTACAAAGGGAAACTGCATTTTGAACAAAGGCAGTATGATTCGGCTTATGTGGCTTTTAAGCAGGGTTTTTATTATTCAGATAAGAGCATGCATACTGTAAATAAAGCCGGCGCATTGGACTATCTCTACAAAACGGCCATGAAACTGAATTTCAGGAAGGAAGCAGAAAAGTATGTTACAGAGCAGGAGAAGGTGGCGGAACTGACCGGAGCGAGGGTTTCAAAGATCAACGCCGCTCAGAACCGGGCTGACTTTTATCAGTCCGCCGGCAACTACGGGAAGGCTTTTATTTATCTGCAAAAAGCAATGGTGATACGGGATAGCCTGTTTACTGAGAATAACCAGATTCAGATTAACCGGATGGCTGCTGTTTATGAATCAGAGAAGAAGGAGAAGGAAATCATAAAACTGCAAAATGAACGGAATATTCAGTCTGTAAATCTTCGTCAGAAGTCAGTGCTGATCCGGATTTATATCGCGGCCATTGCAGTGCTGGCTGTGCTCGGATTTATCAGTTTTCGGTATTTCAGGAATAAGCAACAGATTCAGCGCCAGCAACAGGAAATTCAGAAACAGGAGATACGGGAACTGGAGCAGGGAAAGCAGCTGGCTACAATTGAAGCGATGCTGAACGGACAGGAAGAAGAGCGCATCAGGATTGCCAAAGACCTTCACGATGGTCTGGGCGGATTGTTGTCTGGCATAAAATTAGCCGTTATGAATCTTCAGGACAAAGTACCCGAATCAATAGAAGTTAGTAAAGGATTTGAACATACCACAAAAATGATCGATCAGACAATCAGTGAAATGCGTAAGGTAGCGCATAACCTGATGCCCGAAATTCTTCTGAAATTCGGACTGGATGCCGCATTGACTGATTTTTGTCACTCCATACAAACTTCTTCCGGTCTGCATGTGATCTACCAGCGGTTGGGTATAGAAAGAGCACTCAGCAGTACCCTTGAAACCGCCATTTACCGGATCGTACAGGAACTGGTTAACAATTCCCTGAAGTACGCGGCTGCCACTCAGATTGTGATTCAGGTAACTAAACAGGCAGACAGGGTGACTGTAACCGTTGAGGATAATGGCAAAGGGTTTGATAAAGGGCTGATCGGGGATCAGTCTGGCGCAGGCCTGATAAATATAAAGCACAGGGTGGATTATTTTAATGGATCGATAGATATTGATTCTCAGCCGGGGTACGGCACATCTGTTACTATTGAACTAAATGAACTGTCATGACCGGAGTTTATATTGTGGATGATCATAAAGTAGTGATTGAAGGAATTATTTCACTTTTGCAGAACGATCCTGAAATGAATGTGGTAGGGCATGCCTGCACAGCAGCTGATTGCCTTCACTTTTTCAGATCACAAACAGTGGATGTTATTTTAATGGATATCAGTCTTCCGGATATGAGTGGCATTGAACTATGCCGGTTGATCAAAAATAATTATCCCGGTATCAGGGTGCTGGCACTCAGTACTTTTAATGAAGGAACCTATATCGATAAAATGATGGAAAACGGGGCCAGTGGATACCTGCTTAAGAATGCAGGAAAATCGGAGATATTGTTTGCCTTGAATGAGGTGGTTAGTGACAGGACTTATTTGAGCTTTGAGTCTGTCCAGGCCATGAAATCAGCCCGTAAAAAGTCGGATGAAATTCCACTGTTGACAAAACGGGAAAAAGAGGTTTTATTGCTGATAACAGAAGGGTTGACCAATGCAGGAATTGCAGAGCGGCTTTTTATCAGTATCGACACGGTAGATACGCATCGTAAGAACTTATATAACAAACTCAACGTTAGTAACATTGCCACACTGATAAAAGTAGCTATCAGTAATCGTCTTATTGAGTAATAGTGTCATTTTATTTTTTTATTAATGCCGCATATTGTGGCATTTTTTTTTGAAGATGAGTATGACAACATTTCGGTCATTTCGTTGCAGCCGGTTTTTGATTTAACAAAAATTGAACTTCTTGTTCAGGTAGCGGGTTAAAAATTCACGTCTTTACGGTAGCTGTTCTGCCTGGCACCCGGTCTACATTTGCTGTATGGTAAAACGAAAAATAATCTTTCAATTTATGAGTATGAATCTATTTAAATTTTTGCTTTTTTCTCCTGTTGCCATACTGGTAATGGGTGGTTGTATGCAACAGGCAGAGGAAATGCCCCCAGCTGATTTTCTCCTGAAATTGTATAAGTCAGATTCCGCCACCGGCAAAAGCGTGGCATACACGGATCATTCACTCAATGTAAACGGGTCGGCAAAAGCAGTGCTGAAATATGTATTTAAGGATAACCGGATTGAATTACAAATGGGTATCGTGCCAGGTACAAATGTGCAGGCGCGAATGAATGCATTGTTGGTTTTTAAAAATACGTCCAACCCGATTTTAGCCGCTGGCTTGTACAGGTTTCCGGCGGATAGTAACCGGCTGGTCATTGAATTGAAAGAGTGCACCCCTTCATCTGTTTTAGCCTACAGGGATATTCTGGATGGTCAGGTGGAAGTGCAGTATGACACATTGAGTAAAACATTCAGTGGTACATTCAGGTACATTCGTTTCAGACCATTGCCTGGGTCTGAATATGACAGGTTGAATTTCACTGGTTGGTTTAATGATGCATTGCTGGAAAAATAATCCGGTTTTAGTCAATCCTGTTAAGTACCTGACCATTTATGAATCTATACTGTTTTATTAAGAGGATGATACTGGTTGTGATGAAAGTATGCAGGTTCTTGCTGATTGTGTTAATAAAATCAATCAAGAATCTTCAGTATTAGCATAGACAACCGGCCAATTCAGCTATAAAAGTCAGTTGTTGTTGTGTAAGTGAAAAGTGTAACCTTATTTATGAGACAAATTTTGATCAGCGCCGCAGATGGGTATCAGCTAAGTGCTTTATATGCCACACCGGTTGGCTCCTCCTGCGGCGCTGTTATAATCAGTTCGGCAGCAGGAATAAAGAAGGAATTCTATATTCATTTTTCAAAGTATCTTGTTCAACATGGATATAATGTTTTGTTGTACGATTACAGGGGGGTTGGAGGATCCGTTGCAAAAGGAATTGTAGAACCGGATGCATTCATGCATGATTGGGGAATACTGGATATGAATGCTGTGCTGAATTATATGGTTTTTGAAAGAGGACAGCGGGAAATTATCTGGATCGGGCATTGTATCGGAGCTCAACTGACAGGTTTTCTCCGTAATACCCAGTACGTTAAGAAAGTAATAGCTGTAAACGCAGCTTCTGGTTATTGGGGAAATCTTCCGTTTCCCAGGCGGGTGCTTGCCTGGGCATTCTCTTTCCTGGTTAGTCCGCTGCTGTTGAAGTTATACGGGTATGGATCACTGGGAAATGAGAATCTGGATAAGCCTCTTCCAAAAAATGCCTTTTTGGAATGGCAGCATTGGTGTAAAAGTAAAAATTTTTACCAGCAATTTCTTACTGAGCATTTTAACACAGATAAGTTTTATAGTTTCAGGATACCAGTAACTTCGGTTTATACCAGTGATGATTACATGGCAAATGATAAGACAGCACGAGTGATGTTAAGTTTTTTCCCGAATGCACCGGCGCGTATCATAAAGTTACAGGTGGAACGCTACACCGCTCATAAAGTTGGGCATGCGGGGATTTTCTGTAAAAAATTTCATCGGGATCTTTGGAATGAATTAATAAAAATTATTGAGAGCTGATCAGTCAATGAAACTGTTTTACATGAAGTTTGGCTTAAATACCGTCCGTAACATCCTGTATAAGGAGATTTCACCCGTTGATTTCTCCCCGCTGTTTGCATACCTGAATTCCTTTTCGGAAAGAACAAAGTTGCGTTTTGGTCCGCATGATTTCAGCCTGCATGGAATTCATGAATTTTACGCAGATCGCAAAAATACCGGGTATATACTCCGGAATATGGAAGACCACCACATTATTGCGTACGGGGTGGTAAGACAAGGATATGTTGGCGGTGATTTCGAACGCTACCTCAGTTATGGAACCGGACCTGATTCTTATTATGATTGTACCCTGGCTCCTTCCGTGGCTGACGCATGGCAGCGTAAGGGTATTGGTGATTTACTTATGCACTTTATTTTAAATGAAGTACATCGGAAGCAATTCCGCCGTATTGTTTTATGGGGCGGTGTGCAAAGTACTAATACACATGCTGTCAACTTTTATGAAAAGCATCATTTCCGAAAAATAGCTGATTTTACACATAATGGCAACAATCATGATATGATTTACTGGCTTCCTGACGAAATACAATAACCAGAAATGTATCCGGCATCTTCATTAATTCAGGTTTTTATTTATTTCTAATCAGGGGAGTGCCTGCATTTTCACTTTCAAAGTGGAAGTGTATTGAAGTATAGAAAACATAGTGAAAATTATTTAAAATTAAGGTTGGCATGAAACTGGAACACGTTGCAATCTGGACGGGAAATCTGGAACGGTTAAAAGACTTCTACGTGAAGTATTTTGGAGCGGCTCCTGGTGATTTATATCATAATCTGAACAATGGATTCAGCAGCTTTTTTTTGTCATTCAGGACCGGGGCCAGACTGGAAATCATGAACATGCCCGGTATCCCTCCCAATATGAATGATACAATTTACCGTCAACACAAAGGGATCATTCACCTGGCCTTTGGTGCAGATTCAATACCTGAAGTAGAAAAAAAGGCAGCTGAATTAAAGGATAACGGGTTTCTTATTCTGAGAGGACCCCGTTTAACAGGAGATGGTTATTTTGAGTTTGAAACGGTGGATCCTGATTTTAACCGGATTGAAGTTTCTTTCCGGAGCAATAATGCTGATTTGTAAAGGCTGGAATTTGGTCTTATCAGCAATTAGGGTAAGATTTTTGACCGTTTTATTAAATAAACCTTTTGTAATGAAAATACATAGCACCAATTACACAGATACTTTTATACTGATTGCCGATGATTGTCCGGCACCTGCAGGTGAAATTCCTCCCCACAAAGGGGAAGCGGTTACGGTAGCTGCTCTGCAGTTTGAAATGATCAGTAAATATCCATATAAGTTTACATCAGATGATGTACTCTTTCATGTTTTTGCAGTGAGGAACGATTTGACTAAAGGCGAGTTGAAAGAAGCCAGACTGGTTTTTTTCGCCAAAGGTCAGCCCTGTTTCAGGGCATCTCCATTAACAAAAAGATACGGTTGGGGTATTCATTATGATAAAAACGGGAAAATGGCACTTTATAGCAGTGATTCAGGGGAGTACAGGAAATTCTCGTTGGATAAATCTTTGAATGTGCTAAAGGCAATGAACTCAGCAAAGAAAGACCGGTATTGAGGTATTGGGCGCTTCAGGGTATTCTGTTTTCTGCTGGCATATAAGCAATGTTTCTGTTGTTGAAGCGCAGGGGGTCTTACTGCGGAATATTGGGGGTTACGAAAATAGTTTCTCAATTGGTGTATACGGCCAACGGGGGAACACTTTATTTATTATTAATTTATATCAGATATGAAAAGGGGTGTAAGTTTATTTTTCACGTTCTTGGTTGCTTCATTTATTTCTTCTGCTCAGAAACGTTCAAAACCTTTTATTTTTTCCATTTTTAACGAAGCAACTGCGATACCATTTAATAAAGTTGTTACGACTCCATTTCATCCCGGATTAGAAGCGGGATCAGGTTTTTCCTATACAGAGCGAAAGCACAAACACCTTTTTCAAACATTTATTTTGGGCTATGTTTATCATCAAAATCTTTATCATGGATTTTATTTTAAAACACAGTTGAATTATGATGTAAAGCTCAATTTTGGCCTGAATTTAAAGGCAGTTACCGGCATTGGGTATTTGCATACATTTTCAACTCAACGGGAATATGTTTTTGAAGATGGTGGTTTTGAATCCGGTTATGACAAAGGGAATAGCCGCTTTATGTTTTCGCTTGGAACCGGGTTGGGGTATCGTATACGTAAAAGAGATCCGTACTCTCCTGAATTGTTTGTAATGTACCAGGGCTGGGTTGAGTATCCGTTTTCACCTGGTTTTATACCACTTATGACACATACGAATTTGCAATTAGGAGCCAAAGTGTTTTATCATCAATACTAAAACCAATGTACAAGTTTATTTTCCCGGGACTTTTTTTCATATTTCTAACCTCATCTTGCAGACGTGAGAATAATGGGAATACGCAGGACTCATATAATTGCGAATTTTCTTTTCCGGATAGCAGTGCAGTTAATCTAAAGAATAATTTATATCAGCAATTGCTTTCCGGCATTACCCTGTCTGGCGTACCGGGAATTGAAATGAGTATTCATCAGCCTGGCGATGGATTATGGATGGGCGCATCCGGTAAATCAGATCTGAGGAATGATGTACCTATGAAACCCTGCCATATTTTAAGGATGGGGAGTACTGTAAAGACTTTTACAGCGGTCACCATCCTTAAATTGAAGGAGGAGGGAAGATTGAACCTGGATGACAAAGCCGCTATATATCTTCCATCCTGGGCAATTCAGAATATTGCCAACGCAGATAAAGCTACGATACGGCAGCTTTTAAATCATTCAAGTGGTATCTATAACTATATTCAAAACGCACATTTTCAGACTGCTTCGTTGAATGATTTGCTAAAAGAATGGTCACCGAAGGAACTGCTGGATTATGCCAGAGGAAAGAAAGCTTATTTTCATGAAGGTGCGGATGTGTATTATTCTAACACCAATTATATTTTCCTGGGAATGATAATTGAGCAAATCTGCGGGAAACCATTTTGGGAGACTTTCCATGAAAAAGTATTTGCACCACTCGGGTTAACGGCCACTTTGTTTGCAGCAACTGATAAGGTGCCTCGTAATATTGTGCGGGGGTATGTTGATTTTTTCAGCAATCTTCAGGTTGTGGATGCCACCTCTTTCAGCGGTTGGGATTATTTTACTGCAGACGGCGGGTTAATTTCAAATGTCTATGATATGAATATTTTTTTACGCAATTTATTTGCCGGAAATATTATTAATACAGCGTCGCTAACTGAAATGCTGACAACTATACCGCCATTAAATACTGAGTCAGATTTCTTTCCAATACAATACGGCCTTGGTATTTTTAAAATTTCCACTTCGTTCGGGGATGCTTACATGCATAGTGGTGATGCTATTGGGTATAATGCCAGTATGTTGTATTTCCCGGCTTCACAAACTACACTGGTATGGGCTGTTAATGGGAATTACGGAAAAATAGATCAGTTTGTGTCATCTAAAGATGCTATGAATAAAATATTTGATGTAATATTTTAAACAGGATTGGAAAATTAGTTATATACAAATTTCATTCTTGTCGCGTTAAATAATGAGGGTGTTATATTACGGAACATTTACTCTATAAACGCCTTACTCCACTTCGGTGTATAATAAGTCCGGAGTGAATCCAGCATTTTTGAGGTATCGGCCGAGCTGGCCTGAAGAAGAAAGAAGAGTTTGAAGTTTATGGAATCGGCGGTCTCCATTTTCACATCCGTGGGTAATGACTTTAATTTCTGAAAACGGGTCAGGGCCCTCTGGCGGCCTGCTGTTTCTACCACAAATTTATACATGCCTGTTGGAGTAGACGGGGCTGATAGTTGGACAACCGGGGCAGGGGTGGCATTGCTGCTGTCGGTAATACTTACAGAAGCAGTAGCCGGCTCCGGTGTTGTTGCTGGTTCATTAACCTGGTCAGCCTTTTTTGCAAAATCCGTATGATTGGTTTCGGTACTGTTTTTTTTATAGATCGTATACCCACCCCAGATGGCTAAACCGATACCGGCTATGACCAGGATAAAAGCAACCGGCTTTTTCCACTGTACCGAATTCCGGCGGCTATTCAATAAGTCTTTGTAGTCATTCTCTCCTTTCTGAGAACTGTGATCGGCCATGGGTTGGAAATTCTCCTGATCTTTTAAAACATCCGGTTGCAGGATGCCGGCCGTAAAATCAAGCCCCCCCGTTTGTGTCTTGGTCAGCTGTCCGATGCCTTCCAGAACAAATGGTTTTCCGATATTCAGAAACTGTTGACCCAGCCAGAGATGAGAATCCAGATCAGCTGCAGCCAATGCTTTCATCTTTCCCGATTTGGCTGCTATATAATCAGTCAATGCTGTATTCTCTTTGATGGCAGGATTATATTCAAAACGAATCCCCTCAATGGGCTCTGCTTTATTGTTCTTATCTGATTCAGGATCAATGATTACGGAAGGGTCAAGGTGAAAAGTGCCAATGCCGGGCAGATCCAGCTTTTTATGAGAATACAGATATTGGGCAAGAAGCAGCGTTAATTTCAATGTGTTGGATTTTTTACAATTACAATATAGATATTTTATAGGACTAAGGCAAGCACATTAGCCCCTGATACTTTAATTTTGTATGAATTATGCTGAATGCAGAAGAAAAGGCTTTCCTGGAATACTGGGAAGGAAACAGGTTGGCTAAAAAGCGGGTACTGAAACAATTATATGCCGGCCTTCCCTTGGCAATGATACTGGTGGTAGCCATTTTTGCAAACCTGTTCGTTGGCTGGTACAGCAGGGCCCTTATGGAGCTTTCCCGGGAAAGTTCTTCCCTGATCATCATTTTGTTGATCGCGGCCCTGTCCATCATTGTTTTTATCGTCATCTTTTCTGCCCGGCACCGCTGGGAACAAAATGAGCTTCGCTATCGGGAGCTCCTGCATAAGGCAGAAAAAAACTGATTTTTTTTAAATATTTGCAGCGAATCAGCCTTTTAGGAGGTCTTATTCCGGAATTGCACCAATCGTTGATTATGAAGAAGTTTATAGTTAGTGTTTTTGTTAGTTTATTAATCCTGCCCGGGACCGGTTGTCTGAAGGATAACAGTTGCAACGCAAAATCGGTGGATAGTGAGCGGACTACAATGGCGAATTTTGCCACTGCCAATGGACTCACCGTTACCGAACACAGCAGTGGGATACAGTACCAGATCATTTCAGCAGGGGCCGGACAGACCCCTACACTGACCTCAACGGTCTCCGTACGGTACACCGGTAAACTGATGAACGGGACGGTCTTTGATTCGGCTACCGGGACACCGGTAACTTTCCCGCTGAACCAGGTAATACCCGGCTGGCAGCTGGCTGTACCGCTGATCCAGGAAGGAGGATTGATCCGTATCATTGTACCTTCTTCCCTGGCTTATGGATGTACCGGATTAGGTACGATTCCGGGTGATGCGGTTTTATATTTTGAGATTCAACTCGTAGATGTTCAATAATTGCTGAGCCTTTACTGCTTATGCTCTGCTAACCCCGTCC
>DAORKK010000007.1:0-49573 GCA_035439525.1 Chitinophagaceae bacterium | reverse complement strand
CAATTTTCCGGAAAAAAATACGGATGGCGATCCAGGCAATTATTTTCAGGTAGTGGTAAAGCAATGGTGCGCTATAGTGGCCTGAGCCGGTTAAAAGTTAAGAATGGCAGCAATTCCCCGAAAACCAGGCACTAAGCGGTCTGCAAGGGTCGCTAAATCAGCGTGTTACAAAGTGGAAGCTAATGAAAAAACTTCGTCTTGAAAAGCGATTTTCCCCATTTTTTTAAATTATCTTTGCAACCCCGAAATAAAACCATTCGGGAAACAAATATCATGTTTGAAAACAACATTAAAAAACAATTAAACGCTGATGTACAGGAGTCCGGTGCCGAAGAGACCGTGGCTGCAGCGACAACAACAGCACCTGTGGTGGCCGTGGCTACCGCCCACGACGATTTCGACTGGAGCGTGGACAAACGTAATGTGACTTCTTATACCAAAGAAGAAAAAGAGAAGTACGACAAAGTGTATGAAAATACATTTGTACAGCTGAATGATGGCGAACTGATGAAAGGACTGGTTGTTGGTCTGACCAAGACTGACGTGGTACTGAACATCGGATTCAAGAGTGATGGTCTTATCTCACTCAACGAATTCCGTGACATCCCCAACCTCTCTATCGGTGATGAAGTGGAAGTAATGATTGTGGAGAAAGAAGACCGGGAAGGTCACCTGAATCTCAGCCGCCGCCAGGCACGTATTACCCGTGCATGGGAGCGTATCGTTGAAGTACACAAAACAGGTGAAGTAATCACCGGTACAGTGACTTCTAAAACAAAGGGTGGTCTGATCGTGGATGTGTTTGGAATGGAAACATTCTTACCGGGTTCACAGATCGACGTTAAACCGGTTACCGATTACGATCAGTTTGTAGGAAAGACCATGGAATTCAAAGTGGTGAAGATCAATGAAACCATTAAGAATGCCGTCGTATCTCACAAAGCCCTGATCGAAAGCGATATCGAAGCACAACGTGCAGAGATCATGAGCAAACTGGAGAAAGGCCAGGTGCTCGAAGGAACCGTGAAGAATATCACCGATTTCGGTGCATTCATGGACCTGGGCGGACTCGATGGTCTGCTGTATATCACGGATATTTCATGGGGCCGTATCTCTCATCCGTCTGAGGTGCTGAAACTTGACCAGAAGGTCAATGTGGTGGTACTTGATTTCGATGATGAGAAGAAGCGTATCAGCCTCGGTCTGAAACAACTGACTCCGCATCCTTGGGATGTACTCGGTGAGAACATTGTTGAAGGCAATGTAGTAAAAGGTAAAGTGGTGAACATTGAAGATTACGGCGCTTTCCTGGAAATTCAGCCGGGTGTTGAAGGACTGGTGCACGTAAGCGAAATCACCTGGGCCAATACCCCGATCAATGCCAAAGAGTTCTTCAAATTAGGTGATGAGCATGAAGCAAAGATCGTTACCCTGGACAAAGACAGCCGCAAGATGAGTCTCTCTATCAAGCAGCTCTCTGCTGATCCCTGGAATGATATTGAAACTAAATTTGCAGAAGGCAGCCGTCATACCGGCCTGGTGAAAAACATCACCAACTACGGTGTGTTTGTGGAACTGGCTCCTGGTATCGGTGGTATGATTCATATCAGCGACCTGAGCTGGCTGAAGCGCTTTAATCACCCAAGTGAGTACACGAAAGTGGCTTCAAACATTGAAGTAATTATCCTGGGCATTGATAAAGACAACCGCAAACTGCAACTCGGACACAAACAACTGGAAGAAGATCCCTGGAATACGCTGCAGGATACCTTTGCAATCGGCAGCATTCATGAAGGAACAGTAACCCGCCGCGATGATAAAGGCGCCACCGTACAGCTGCCTTATGGCCTGGAAGGTTTTGCCCCTAACCGTCACCTGAACAAGGAAGATGGTAAGAGCATCGGTGCGGATGAAACCAACCAGTTCATGGTCATCGAATTTGACCGCAATGAAAAACGCATTGTTGTCTCACATACCCGCATCTGGGAGCAAGGCAAGGTTGAGGAAGTAGAGTCCGCCAAGAAAGAGGCCAGGGCTGAAGCTGACAAAACCAAGAAAGCCGTGAAAACCATCCAGAGTAAGGTTGAGAAAGCTACCCTGGGTGACCTGGGCGTGCTGGCTGACCTGAAAAAGAAAATGGAAGGGAATACTGAAGAAGGCGCTGCAGATGCAAAACCTGAATAAGTAAAATTCCTTTTACAATCGTAGTAAGGCCGCCTTTTAAAGAAAAGGCGGCCTTTTTTATGAGGTAAAACACTCATTTACGTACAATTACGATGAAATTAATCCTGTTTAAACTTGCAAGTACCATAAGTGATTATTTTCTTTGTTGTACCATCCTTTCGAATAAGTCATCAAGATCATTCAACAGGTTAATGACCTGTTGATTTGTACTTTATGCATCCTTTGTCCTGGAGTGCAACACCATAGCAAACTTATGATTATGAACAAGCTGAAATCCGGGATGTATTCTTCCACCACAGACTTCATCCGCTGTAAATACAGTATACTATTATTTTGTTTAGCTGCATTTCTGCAGGTGAAAGCAGAAACTGCAGCCAGTAATCCTCACGCACAATCAACGGCAATCACTCAATTATTTCAGTCAGCGCATTATTTTAAAGTTGATACTGGTGGGGGCATTCTGCCCTTGCATAATTTTACGCTTTCGGTTGTCCTGAAGGAAAATACCGTATTTGTCAAATGGCTGGCAGAGAATGAAATGAATACGGAGAAGTTTGTCATCCAGCGGAGTAGTGATGGCAACATATTTAAAAATCTGGGTGAACTTCCCCCTTCGGGACCTATGAATATTCTTACAGAATACAACAGTACTGATGATATCACGGGTATTAGTTCGGGGGTTGCCTATTACCGCATAAAAGCGGAAGACAGCCGGGGTAATTTTGCATACTCCAATGTGGTTCCGGTTCGTTTATCCCAATCAGGGGGCTTCAGTTTCTGGCCAAACCCATTCAGCACTTCACTGAGCCTTTCCTTTAATGCCAATCTCTCTACTTCAATAAAGGTTGAAATGTATGATAATAGCGGACGCCAGGTCATACAACAACAGTTCAGTATCAACAGGGGGATGAACCAGTTGTCCATTAATGGTGCTGCCAGCCTGCCACAAGGATTATATCATGTGCGTATCATTGACCTGCTTACACAGGAAGTGTCATTCGCCAAAATGACCAAATAGGTTATTGTTTTTTTTATGGGGGTAAATTGACTGTGTTTCTGCACATTTTCTTAATTTCAGCGGTGAATGGGTTACCAAAACTGACACATGCCTGCTATACTAAATCGCCTGAAATATTTTAACCCGGTCCGGAAACTGGTCTATATGATTGTAGGGGCAGCCTCCTATCCGGGACTTGCAATAATTAACAAACTCAGCATTTCAGGAACGGAACACCTGAAAAATCTTCCGCGTGAGAAAGTACTATTCGTAAGCAATCACCAGACTTATTTTGCCGACGTAATTACATTCCTGCAGATTTTCTGTGCCGTAAAATGGGGTAAAATGAACCGGCTGGGTATTCCTTATTACCTGTTGAATCCCTTTACCCGTGTCAATTATGTGGCGGCAGAAGAAACGATGAAAGGCAGCCTGATCAGCCGGTTGTTCCTGCTGGCAGGCGGATTAACAGTGAAGCGGACCTGGCGGGCGGAAGGAAAGGAAGTGAGAAGAGGATTGGATCCATCTGATACCCGGAAAATTACCCGGGCACTGGAGAAAAACTGGGTGATTACTTTCCCACAGGGAACCACCAAGCCCTTTGCGCCCGGCAGAAAAGGGACCGCCCTTATTATCAAACAGGTAAAACCCATTGTGATTCCTGTCGTCATCAACGGATTCTGGAGAGCATTTAATAAAAAAGGACTGAAATTTAAAAAGAAGGGTTCTCTCTTGTCCGTTACGTTTAAAGCCCCGCTCGAAATAGATTATGATGCACCTGCCGATGTGATACTGGCACAACTGATGGATGCGATTGAACAAAGTAAAAAATTCATGATGATGGGAAAACATCACTGGCAGTCCACGGACAAATAATCAGTCCTTCATAAAGAAGGCTTTTAGTTCTGCCGCATCATCCGGTTTCATTTTGCCACCAAGGATCAGCCGCAGTTGCCTTCTGCGCAACGCCCCGTCAAATAATTTTTTCTCTTCCTCTGTTTCCGCAATGACCGCGGGTACCGGTCTTGGCTTACGGTTAGGGTCAAGGGCTACAAATGTATAATAGGCTTCATTGCTTTTATAACGGAATTGCTGCGTCATATCTTCTCCCCAGACTTTCATATGAATCTCCATAGAGGTGTTAAACGCGCGGGTTACTTTAGCTTCAATATGCACCGCATTACCCAGTTTGATCGGGTTTTCAAAAGAGATATTGTCTACCGAGGCGGTAACCACAGGGGCATTACAATGTTTCTGGGATGCAAGTGCTGCCGCGATATCCATCCAGTACATCAGGCGGCCACCCATCAGGTTGCCGAATACATTGGTGTCGTTGGGAAGAACGATCTCTGTCATGATTGTCAGGCTGGCCGCTGCATTTCTTGCTTCCATATTTTCTTTTTTGCAAATATAGGCAGTTAAAAGGCAGCGGGTCAGGCTGTCTTTAATAAGGGAATAACCGGCTTGTTCCGAATCCTTTTCTCCTGCTGTCTCCAGAATTGAAAAAAGGAAGGATGAAATTTTCCGGTATCAGGGAATATCCAATCCCGCTGATCTTTTGTGCCGGGATAGTAATTGAAGGCAGGATGTTCCTTCGAGAAAATCATCGGGAATTTGTCGGACTGAGTAAGTTGATGGAGTTCGCCGGTATAAACCCGGATACCCGGGATATTACGGCTTAGATCCAATATAAAACGGATGACTTTTTCACTCACCGGAAACTCCCTGAAATGGGAGGGCTCCAGCAATAATACACGATTGGCGTTTACCTCTTTCCTCCATTCCGGATCGAGATTATAGGAATTATAAATTAGCAAAGGTAGGGCGGGATCCAGCTCTGGTACGGATGTCTCCGGAAGTTTAGTGTCGAGCTGCGGGGTGATGCCCTGCAGTAGTACGTCCGGTATATCAAGACTGGGTAGTGCTTCATAAGTGGTATCAAGAAAACCACCTGTTTGACGGCTGCCTGTGAATTTATTGATGTTTTCCTGGTTGCAGTAATACGGCCTGGTGCTGAAATGTCCGCTGACCCATTGCCAGCTACAAGTATTACTGGCGATGTCTCCATCCAGCAAATGATAGTACATCCATTTAGCTGCTTCAGGCCAGTGGCTGTGTCCGATATTACACGCAATACTGGCCACATACATCCGAAGATGGTTATGCATATAGCCGGTGTTTATGAGCTCCTGTATACCGTTATCAATGGCTTCAATGCCGGTATTTGCTGTTGCCAGCGCTGCCGGCATTTGTTTGCGGGTAATATGGTTTCGGCTGACACGGATATCATCAAAAAGATCATCTCCCAGTACCTGCCAGGTACGCTGGAAATATTCACGCCAGGCCAGCTCTTTTATAAAGGCACTGATTTCCTTTGGATCATAGCCCCGTGCAAGTACCTGATCAAGCACCTGCCGGACCGATATCACCCCTCTTGAAATATAGGGTGACAGGCGCGTCACCTGTCCGCTCAGGTAATTCCGTGTTCTTCCGTATTCAACCGGATCCAGCTGATCTATTTTACTGATAACAGCGTCGTATTGGGTGGGAAACTGCATGGCAATATAACAGGGAAGCCATAAAATAGTTGAGCGGAATAATCCGTTCACGGATTATTCCTTTTTTTACGGCATCGGTTACTGCAATATTTTACCTGTTCCCAGTCTTTGGTCCATTTTTTCCGCCAGGTAAAAGGGCGACCGCAAGCCGTACAGATTTTAACGGGACGATTTTCTTTTTTTACGGCTTTCATGCATCCAGTTGTTGAAGAAATTGCGCGGCATTGTCCATATGACGGTTTCTTTTTTCGGCTGGCATTTTATCCAGCGTTTTCAGCAACATACCCAACCGGGGATTGCTGCTGAAAAAATCCCGGTGTTTTTCCATAAACCGCCAGAACAAACCATCCCATACATCCTGCCAGGGTCCTTTGTTCCAGTCACCCATTTTAAGCAGGTAATTGCTGCCGCTGATATAGGGCTTGGTGGTCATCAGTCCTCCGTCGGCAAACTGGGTCATGCCATATACATTGGGTACCATTACCCAGTCATAGCTGTCGGCAAACATTTCCATAAACCAGCGGTATACCTCATCCGGATCAAATTCGCAGAGCAGCATGAAATTACCAAGTACCATCAGTCGCTCGATATGATGGGCATACCCGTATTTTAATATTCTTTTTATAACGGTGTCCACCGGATGAATGCCCGTTTCGCCGGTCCAGAATGCTGGTGGGATTTTCCGGCTAAAGCCCCAGTAATTACGGGTCCGTTGGCGGGTTCCTTCACGTTCGTATACAATCCGGATGAACTCCCGCCAGCCGGTGAGTTGCCGGACAAATCCTTCAAGGGCATTGAGCGGGGTGTTTGATTCAATCCCTTTGACCAGCACTTTATCCAATACCTGCTGTGGTTCGAGGAGACCACAGTTGAGCAAAGGACTGAGGAGGGAATGATAAAGGAAGGGTTGGTCTTTCACCATGGCATCTTCATAGTCGCCAAAAAGAAGCAGCCGCTGGTCGAGGAATGTATCCAGCCATTGGTCCGCTTCCTTAAAGGTGACCGGATAGATAAACGGAGATGTATAGCCGTAATTATCAGGATAGTTTTTTTCTATGTAGCTCCTTGCTTCCCTGGTAAAAGGATTCTCCGGTAATGCTGGCAGGGCCGGGACCTGTTCATTCCGGGGAAACCGTTTCCGGTTTTCTGCATCAAAGGTCCATTTGCCACCCAGCGGTTTCCCGGCAGTATCGAGCAGTATTTTTCGTTGTTTTCGTTGTGAGGTGTAGAAATCAGTCTGGAAATAGGTTTTTCGCTTATCAAAATAGTCCTGCACCTCCGGCATTGTATTCAGAAACGCCGGGGTAGGAAGACGATCTACACGAATTCCGAGTCTGGTACAACCGGCAGACAGTCTTTTTTCCAGCCAATAGTCTGAGCTGTCTGCATACTGAATATGCCGGGTGCCTTGCTGGTGCAGCCAGGGTACTAATTGCCGGATATCCGATTCTGGTTGCCGGGCTTCCACATACAGGACCTGGAAACCTTTTTGCCGGAGGAAAGCTTCATACGCTTTCATGGCAGCGCGGTGCAGCATCAGTTTTTGCTTGTGGAACTGGTATTGAGAAAAAAAGAGATACTCTTCCACCAGGCAAACAGGGTTTTCCTTGCTGAGTGCCGGATGATTGCGGAACAACTGGTGCGGGAAAATTAAAGTGAGCTGTAACATCACCGGGGAGAACAAATGGCTTTTGTAATTGTTGACGTGTAAACAGTTTATATGGAATCCCTGAAAGGAAAATCGGTATTGATCACCGGGGCTACCGGTGGAATAGGGGCGGCTTCAGCCCGTTTGCTGGCTGCCAGCGGGGCCCGGGTATTTATTACCGGACGGAATGAAGAACGGCTAAAGGCCTTGCAACAGGAATTGCAATTACCGGCTGACCGGTATTTTGCCGCTGATCTCAGTTCAGCTACAGATGTTGAAAAACTGAAGGAACGTTTTCATGCCGTATTTCCCGTGATAGATATACTGGTTAATGCAGCCGGGGTGGGGATTATCAAGCCCATGGATACGCTGACCAGTGAGGAGTTTATGACTACCCTGCAGGCCAACCTGATTGCGCCTTTTCTGTTGATGAAGGCTTTTTTGCCAGCCATGAAGGAGGTAAAAAAAGGACTCATTATTAATATTCCCGGGGTGTTGGGTAAAGTACCCATGGCCGGAGCCGCGGCTTATAGCGCCAGTAAATATGGATTGACCGGCATGATGCAAAGTATACGGGAAGAACTGAAGCGGACGGATATCCGGATTACCAATCTCTTCCTGGGTGGGGTAGACTCCGCGTTTTGGGACAATATCGATCTGCGGGTGCAACGGGAGAAAATGATCCGGGCAGAAGAAGCGGCTAAGTCAGTCTGGTTTCTGTGCCAGCAACCAGTCTCCGGGGTGGTTAGCGAGATGGTGCTTCAGCCTTTTAATCACCAGGCGATCTGATAAAACTCATAAATGTTTGTAGGGGGCTTTGGTTTAATTTTGGAGCCACTTATCTTCGTTTTATGGATAACAAATACCCCGAGATATCTTTTGACAATACGGAATTTGCCTTTGAGTACAAATCCGACAAGGATTTAAAAAAGGCTCATTTTCTTTTTACCATGATGGGGAAACCCTGGTTGGTGAAGATTGGCACCAGGCTCGCCCCCTGGGCTATAAATATGGGTTTACCGGTAAAAGGGATGATCCGGAATACGATCTTCTCCCAGTTCTGCGGAGGGGAGTCGTTGGAGAAAACCGTTGGGGTGGCACAAATGCTGGCCAAATATAATGTGAAGATTATCCTGGATTATGGTGTAGAGGGTAAGGAAGGGGAAGCCAATTTTGACCAGGCCAGTGATGTTTTTATCAAGGTGATAGATTACGCGGCCACTCAGCCCAATATACCATTCATGAGTGTGAAAGTGACCGGATTTGCCCGTCATGCGTTGTTGGAAAAAATTGATTCCATGATGAAAGCCGGTGAGGGCAGTCTGAACAACCGGTTTGAAAAGGCACTCTATGACCTGGGCCCTGAAGAAAGATCGGAGTGGGATCGTATCCATCAGCGGGTAAACAGGGTCTGTGCCGCCGCTGCCGCCAAATCGATCGGGGTGTCCATTGATGCCGAAGAAACCTGGATTCAGGATCCGGTGGATATGCTGACGATCCTGATGATGGAGAAATACAATAAAGAGAAACCGATCGTTTACAATACACTTCAACACTATCGTCATGACCGACTTAAGTTTCTGGAAGACAGCTACAATGCAGCGGTTGCCCGTAATTTTATTTTAGGCTCAAAACTGGTAAGAGGTGCCTATATGGAACGGGAGCGGAGAAGAGCGGCAGAAAAAGGTTATCCTTCACCGATTCAACCAGATAAAGAAAGTACAGACCGTGATTTCAATGCCGGTGTCAAATTTTGTATCGATCATATCGACCGGGTAGCGCTCGTTGTAGCATCACACAATGAGTATAGTAATTTTTACGCCACCCAGCTTTTAAAGGAAAAAGGCTTGCCTCTCAGTCATCCTTATGTGCATTGGAGCCAGTTATATGGAATGAGTGACAATATCACGTTCAACCTTGCCCATGCCGGTTGCAGTGTCAGTAAATACCTGCCTTTTGGACCCATTAAGGACGTGATACCTTACCTGATGAGAAGGGCACAGGAAAATACATCGGTCAAGGGACAAACCGGTCGTGAACTGGGGCTGATTGACCGGGAACTGAAAAGGCGTAAACTCTGATCAGAGTTTCAGCAAGGCTTTTAAACGGATCAGGTAGCTTAATTCTTCATGATTAATCTTTCGTACACTTTCGGCAATATGCCGGGCGCTGTTGAATATCTTGACCCGGCTGGCCTGATCAAATTCATTTTCATGCCCCTGGAAATACGATTCGAATAACAGATAGGCATTTTCGGCGGTTGCTGAATTTTCTTCCAGAGTTTCAAATTCAAACTCGATCAGAAAAGCCCGGTCTGAACCGAAGCGATCTGTACTGTTCTCATGGTGCTTCCAGGCAAATAATATTTCATCATGCAGGGTTTGTCGCTCTTCGGGCCTGATTTTTTTATCGGCTGCTGCAATGGCGTAAAACAAGTTCCCCAATTCCCGGTATAATTCTCTTGGGTTTTGCATATTTTAAAGCTAGCTGCTTTCCCGTTTTTTTTTAATGACCTTTATCATGCCGGCGCCTGAAGCGGAGAATCCGCAATAAATACCATCAAAAGGGTATAAATAAATAAGACCCGATTCGTATTTTACAAAAAAAGTATATGCGGTATATCTTCCTGATAATTGCGTTAATAGGGGTTGTTGATTTAAACGGCCAGGGTACCCTGCAATCCGCCGGTGCACTGGGTGAATCTTTTTTATCCTCCCTTCAGCTTGGTAAGTTCGGTCCGCTGGAGAAATTTATTCCAACTGTTGCCTTTTATAAATCACTGGGCAAGGAAATGGCCGGCCGTTCAGATAAAGAGATCGGACAGTTAAGGGATCAAAGTACCGCCCGATTGAAAGAGAACTGGAAGCAGATTCTGGAGCGTGTCCGCAAGGATGGGATTGATTTAGCGGAAGTTTTGATCCGTGAAACACTTGTATATGATATTATGCCAGGCAAACCCATGCAGGGAATGGTGGTTGTGTATGGGTATAAGGGCCGTGAATATGATGACCTGAGTTTAATTGTCAATCAGCAGCCTGGAAAAACCTGGCTGCTCGAGATCCCCAATTCCACCCGTATATTTAAAATGGACGATTCCACCCTGCGTAACAGTACACAAGCCCGCCAGGCGATTGCGCTTTCAGACCCCCAGTTGAAAATGCAGCTGGAAAGCCAGGTAAAAGCGATGATCCGCCAGGCAAAAGGGGATAGTTTACAGGCATTCGGGTCACAGGTTATTTTTCGGGGTGAGCCGGCTTCAAGAAACTGGAAATCTGCACTCAATATGGATTTGCCGGAAGAAGTGGAGCAGGCAGAAAGACTGATGAAGCAGGTCAGTAAAACAATGGCTGGCTGCAGTGACTATAAAATGGAAATGATGCGGGTGGAAAAGGAATCGGAAGGAAACTGGTTGGTTCAGCCGGTGATATGTGGCAGTAAGAAAGTTTACTTTGCTTTTCTTATGACCGGTTCAGGATTATTACTGGGTGATCTGGATACGGAATCAGAATAAGACGGGGCGGTAGCCCGGATTTTTCCACAGGGGAGCTACCCGGCACCGCTGCAAGCAGCATTCTTCCTAACTTGCAGCCATGCAAAATTACTTAGCGTTATTGCAGCATATCCTGGATCAGGGTACCGATAAAACCGATCGTACCGGTACAGGCACCCGAAGTGTTTTCGGATACCAGCTGCGATATGATTTACAAAAAGGGTTTCCCCTGGTAACCACCAAAAAAGTACACCTGAAGAGTATTATTTATGAACTGCTCTGGTTCTTAAAGGGTGAAACAAATATTGCTTACCTGAAAGAAAATGGGGTGTCTATCTGGAATGAGTGGGCTGATGATAATGGTGAACTGGGACCCGTTTACGGCAAACAATGGAGAAGCTGGGAAGGCAAGGATGGTAAAGTAATCGATCAGGTAACTGAACTGATTGCGCAGATCAAAAAGAACCCGGATAGCCGCCGGCTGATCATCAATGCCTGGAATGTAGCCGATCTTCCGGAAATGGCCCTGATGCCTTGTCATACGATGTTTCAATTCTATGTGGCCGATGGTAAACTCAGTTGCCAGTTGTACCAGCGCAGCGCGGATGTTTTCCTGGGCGTTCCTTTTAATATAGCTTCCTATGCTTTACTGACCATGATGGTGGCCCAGGTTTGTGACCTTCAACCAGGTGATTTTGTTCACACATTCGGGGATGTCCATATTTACAATAACCATATGGAACAAGTGAATCTGCAATTAAGCCGGACACCCTATCCCTTGCCACAAATGAAGATCAACCCGGCGGTAAAGGATATCTTCGGTTTTCATTTTGACGATTTCACACTGGAAAATTATCAGTCACACCCGGGGATTAAGGCGCCGGTAGCAGTTTAGTTAAAATCGCCCTGCGGGCACCTAAATAGCTTAACGACTCAACATCTAAACGACTAAACTCAAATGATCATTTCCCTTGTAGTTGCGGCTGCCACCAATAATGCCATTGGCAAAGAGGGTAAAATGCCCTGGCACCTGCCCAATGATATGAAGCATTTTAAAAACGTGACCTGGGGAATGCCGGTGGTTATGGGACGTAAAACCTTTGAGTCCTTAGGGAAAGCATTACCCGGGCGTAAAAATATTGTGATCACCCGGCAGGAGGGTTGGGCAGCGGAGAATACCGTTGTGGTGAAATCGCTGGAAGATGCTTTGTTTGTCGCCGGACAGACCGATGCCCTCGAAGTAATGGTGATCGGTGGCGGGGAAATTTACAAAGCTTATTTTGATAAGGCTAAACGGATATATATGACCCGGGTGGAAGCCACTCCGGAAGCGGATACTTTTTTCCCGGTGATCGATGGAAAACAGTGGCAGCTGATCAGTCAGCGCAATCATGAAGCGGATGAGAAAAATCCCTTCAATTATTCTTTCCAGCAATGGGAAAGACTGGGATAGTTTTCAATCAACAGTACATGTATAGTCTTCCCCAATTAGCCCTTCGCTACCTGCATTACCGGTTTCGGGCCTCGAATGGCCGGGGACATGGCATGCATTCTCCTTTTGTATTTGATTTTATTACCCGGGTGTTGAATGACCACAGCCACTATCCGGCTTATAAGGACATAGAAGCATTACGTCACCGGTTAAAGCAGGACCGGCAGGTCATCCGGGTCGAGGATTTCGGGGCTGGTTCTGTGTACCGCTCTGAACAACAGCGGAGCATCGGGTCCATCGCCCGTAATGCGGCCAAGCCTGCAAAATACGGGCAGTTACTGCACCGGATGGTAAAGTATTATCACCCATCAACCATCCTTGAACTCGGTACTTCATTGGGCATTACCAGTGCTTATCTCGCTACGGCGGCTCCCGGCTCCCGGCTGGTTACTATGGAAGGTGCCGCTGAAATTGCCAGCAGGGCCCGGGCCAATTTTTCCAGCCTGGGTCTTAAAAAGGTGGAAGTAGTGGAAGGCAATTTTGAAGCAACCCTGCCTGCTTTTTTGCAAACGACTGGCGTGATTGATTTTGCTTTCATAGACGGTAATCATCGAAAGGAGCCTACGCTCCGGTATTTTGAGCAGTTGCTGGAGCACCAGGGCAACGACAGTATCTTCATATTTGACGATATTCACTGGAGTGCCGAGATGGTGGATGCCTGGAAAGTCATCCGGGAACATCCATCTGTACAATGCAGTATCGATCTTTTTTTTATCGGGATCGTGGTTTTTCGAAAGGAGTTCAGGGAAAAGCAACAGTTTGAAATCCGGTTCTGACTGACAAACAACAGCTGCGAAGGTGAAGAAAATCAATGCAATTGAGGTCTTCCCTCCGGAGGAAATTCAATATCTTCACATCTATAGAAAATTCTATTTTCTCGCCTAACAAGATCAACTTATGACGATCGGTTTATTGAAAGAACCTGCCCACGAAACCAGGGTCTCCCTACTGGCAGATGCCGTGGCCACACTGACAAAAAAAGGAATTACGGTAATTATCGAAACCGGTGCCGGGGAACGGGCTTTCTGCAGCGATGCGGATTATGTGAAAGCAGGCGCTTCGGTAAAAAGCCGGGCAGATGTATTACAATCAGCAGAACTGCTGCTGACCATTCATCAACCGGCTCCCGGAGAAATCAGCGGACTATCGGGTAAAGTATTAATCGGGGTATTCCAACCCCTGTTTAATGTGGACCAGATGAAGAGCTGGGCGGCAGGCGGTGTAACATCTTTTTCGCTGGATATGCTGCCACGTACCACCCGGGCACAGGCCATGGATGTGCTGAGTTCGCAGGCCAATATAGCCGGTTATAAGGCGGTGCTTACGGCGGCCAATGCGTATGGACGCTACTTTCCGATGTTTATGACAGCGGCCGGAAGTATAGCCCCTGCAAAAATGCTGATACTTGGTGCAGGAGTAGCGGGATTACAAGCCATTGCCACATCCAGACGTTTAGGAGCGGTAGTTGAAGTATTTGATACCCGTCCGGCGGTAAAAGAAGAAGTCATGAGTCTCGGTGCGAAGTTTATTGAAGTGGAAGGAGCCGCAGATGCCAGTAAGGCAGGCGGATACGCGGTGGAGCAATCCGAGGATTTTATGCAACGTCAGAAAGCGAAGATTGCGGAATCGGCCGCTAAAGCGGATATTATCATCACGACTGCGCAGATACCCGGCAGGAAAGCACCCATCCTGATCACGGAAGAAATGATCAATGCCATGCGGAATGGTTCCGTGATCATTGACCTCGCTGCGGCCACCGGTGGGAATACACCGCTGACAAAGAATAATGAAACGGTGGTACACCGGGGTGTGACCATCATTGGTAATTCCTCGCTGCAGTCAACCATGCCTTCGGATGCCAGTAAGCTTTACGGTAAAAATGTGCTGAACTTCCTTCAGCTGATCATAACCAAAGAAGCCGCCCTGCAGCTTAACTGGGAAGACGACCTGGTAAAAGGCAGCTGTATCACACATGAAGGACAAATCATTCACGAAAGATTAAAATAAACGTATGGATTCAATATTATACTGGATAGCACAGAATCAGGAAATTATTTATATCGTGATCCTGATGATTTTTGTCGGGATCGAAGTAATCGGACACGTACCCAGTGTACTGCATACGCCCCTGATGAGTGGCGCCAATGCCATTCACGGGGTAGTGATCATCGGGGCCATTATTGTAATGGGAAAGGCGGAGTCCGATAATTACCTCGCCCTCGTGCTGGGTTTTCTGGCCGTGATCCTGGGTACTATCAACGTGGTGGGTGGTTTTGTGGTTACGGACCGGATGCTGGAGATGTTTAAAAAGAAAAAGAAAAACGGATAAACAGTATACGGGTATCTGAGATCCTGTAAGCTGTATCATGTAAGCCAACTTTTAAAAGAATTACAATGGAACTGAGTATACTGACTTTTTGTTACCTGATCGCCTCGGTTACTTTTATCCTGGGTTTAAAAATGTTGTCCAATCCTGCCACTGCCAGAAAGGGAAACCTGGTGGCCGCAGCGGGTATGACGATCGCCATTATCGGTACTATTTTTCTCTATGAAGAGAAAGGCGCGAAGTTGGGTAATTACGGCTGGATTTTCGGAGGGATTGTTATTGGGGCGATTGTCGGTACGCTGGCAGCCAAAAAAGTGAAGATGACGGCCATGCCTGAAATGGTGAGTATGTTTAACGGAATGGGTGGAGCCTGTGCGGCCCTGATCAGTATTGTCGAATTTAATCACCTGGTACATGCGGCAGACGGCGACCTTTCGGCACATATTCCCACACTGCTAATTATCTTACTGGGACTGATCATTGGTTCCGTTTCTTTTGCCGGTAGTATGATTGCCTGGGGTAAACTGAATGGAAAAATAAAAGATATCGTATTTCCGGGTCAGCACCTGCTGAATATCGGCTTGTTGCTGGTGATTCTGGCACTGGCTGTTTATTTAATCGGATGGACTCCTGCCAATGCTTCCGTGATCTTCTACGCCATTTTTGCCATTTCAATTTTATATGGTGTATTCTTCGTTATGCCGATCGGAGGTGCAGATATGCCGGTAGTGATCTCCCTGCTCAACTCATTTACAGGGGTAGCGGCTGCCTGTGGCGGCTTCCTGTATGACAATAAAGTAATGCTTACAGGTGGTATACTGGTGGGTGCCGCGGGTACCTTGCTGACGATTCTGATGTGTAAAGCGATGAACCGTTCACTGACCAATGTATTGATTGGTTCTTTCGGAGGCGGTCATAAAGAAGCCGGCCCGGCGGGTGCCAAACAACAGGGATCGGTAAAGGAAATCTCATTAAGTGATACGGCTGTTGTAATGGCCTATGCCAGTAAAGTGTATATCGTTCCCGGGTATGGTCTCGCCGTAGCCCAGGCCCAGCACGCCTGCCATGAACTGGAAAAATTACTGGAAGGGAAAGGCGTGGAAGTGAAGTATGCCATTCACCCTGTAGCAGGTCGTATGCCCGGGCATATGAACGTATTGCTGGCCGAAGCGGATGTACCGTATGATAAGCTGCAGGAAATGGAACATGCCAATGAAGAGTTTGCCGCTACGGATGTGGTGCTGATCCTCGGTGCCAATGATGTGGTGAACCCCGCGGCCAAAACGGATCCTTCTTCCCCGATCTACGGAATGCCGATTCTGGATGTGGAACTCGCGAAAAATGTTATTGTCAATAAACGGAGTATGAAACCCGGTTATGCCGGTATTGAAAATGATCTGTTCTTCCGTCCCAAGACCTCCATGCTGTTTGGGGATGCCAAGAAAGTATTACAGGACCTGATTGCGGAGATCAAAAATTTATAAATATCCCGGGCGGCAACTGTGCAGCTGAAATAAAATTAATAGTACATAGTTTTGCCGCGTGACTTTACCAGCATCTTTTTTGAAATCACTCGAAGGCATTCAGGGATTTTCCCGGGAAGCCTTTGAGTTGGTTCACCAATCAGGTGAGCAGGTCACTTCTGTGCGACTCAATCCCGCCAAGACCGATGGGGTAGTTCCTCCGGAATTTGTCTCGCAGGTCGATGCGATTCCCTGGGCCCGCTTCGGTTATTACCTCAGCCAACGTCCCTCATTTACCTTTGATCCGCTGTTTCATGCAGGCAATTATTATGTGCAGGAGGCTTCTTCAATGTTTCTGGAACAGGCCATGATTCAACTCACTCAAGAAACAGCGCCTGTAAAAGTGCTGGATCTCTGTGCCTCTCCTGGTGGGAAATCAACCCATCTTCAATCCCTGTTACCGGCGGGCAGTTTGCTGGTCAGCAATGAAGTAATACGTTCCCGTGCCGCAGTGCTCAGGGATAATATCGTAAAATGGGGGGCAGAACAGGTAGTGGTGACCAATAATGATCCGAAAGATTTTTCGGTGCTGGAAAGTTTTTTTGATGTACTGGTGGTAGATGCGCCTTGCAGTGGCAGCGGTTTATTTCGACGGGATCCTGAAGCAATCGGAGAGTGGAGTTTGAATAATGTGCAGTTATGTTCTCAACGACAGCAACGGATACTGGCCGATTGCTGGCCCGCTTTAAAAGAAAACGGGTTACTCATTTTTTCTACCTGTTCCTACTCCCGGGAAGAAGATGAGGAAATCATGGATTGGATACAACAGGAACTGGATGCAGAGAATTGTCCGTTGAAAATAAATGAAGAATGGGGTATACAGGAAACTGCCTCTCCGGGAGGCAATCTGGGTTATCGTTTCTGGCCGGATAAAGTGAAAGGAGAAGGATTTTTCCTTGCCTGTTTCCGGAAAAGAAATGGAGAGGACTCCGGACAAATTAAACCGAAAAAGTTACCCGAACGGGTGACCCGTGCTGAAAAAGAATTCGTGACCCAATGGATGAATATAACCGGAAAAGAACTGATCAAACACCAGCAGACCGTGTATGCCTGGCCGGAAGAGCAGTTCCATGATTTTTCTGTTTTATTGGAAAGAATGCGGGTGGTCTATTCAGGAGTGAAGTCCGGTGAACTAATGCGGGACAAACTGGTACCGGATCATGCAATGGCTATGAGTGGCCTGGTTCTTGCCGCTGTAAAAAGGATAGACTTAACGGTAGCGGACGCCATCCGGTACCTGCAACGTAAGGATATCCGGCTGGAAGGTGTTCCAACAGGCTGGGCACTGGCTTGTTTTGCCGGTCAATCACTGGGTTGGATGAATATATTACCCGGGCGTATAAATAATTATTATCCCAAAGAGCTCCGTATACTAAGGGATATTTAACCCGGAAAACGCTAAAAAAACTGCATCTTTGCTCATAAATCCTGACGGTATGAAGCATGGCATTCTTATAGTTCTGGTTCAGTTATTTTCTTCCTTTCTTCTGCAGGCGCAAAAGTCGGATCTGTATGTCAAGTCAGGAGAAAAAAGCCTTTACCTTGAACATAAGGTGGCGCCTAAGGAAAGTTTTTTCTCTGTTGGGCGGCTTTACAATGTACATCCGAAACATATTGCCAGTTTCAATAAGCTGGATATTAATAAAGGGTTGCAGATCGATCAGCGATTAAGGATACCACTTACGGACACCAATTTTACCCAGAAAGGAAACAGTGGTACTCCTGTTTATTTTAAAGCAGGTGCTCCCATTTCACTGGTACAGGTCAGTCAGTCGCATAATAACGTGCCGGCATCCAGTCTCAGGTCATGGAATGGATTATCCGGTGATCAGGTCAAAAAAGACAGTAAGCTGATCATTGGGTTCCTGCTCAGCAAGGAGATGCCTTCAGTAACTATTAAGACAAAACCGGTAGCCGTTACTGAAGAGAAAGTGGAAAATACGCCACCGCCTCCGGTTGTGGTGGAAGCAAAAAAGGAACCGGTTAAACCAGCGGAGGAACCAGCCCCTCAGCCGGAATTAAAACAACCGGAAATCCGTCAGCCGGAAAAGAAAGAGGAAAAATCCGTAAGTCCACCGGTCATTGAACCAGGTACTGAGAATATGGGTTATTTTAAAACATCGTTTGATCAACAGGTGAAAAAGACCCCTGTTTCAAAAGAAGAGACGGTGACCTCCGGTATTTTTAAAACAGCCAGTGGATGGCAGGATCAGAAATATTATATGCTGATCGACGGTGTGGCACCAGGTACGATTATCCGGATCAGTAATCCTTCCAACACCCGCGTGATTTTTGCCAAAGTGCTGGGTGAAATGAACGGGATCCGTCAGAATGAAGGTTTTACTATACGAATGAGTAATGCCGCAGCCGCCGCCCTGGCAATTACAGATACGGAGAAGTTTATTGTCAAAATCAATTACTGAGTTTCTTTTTCCTGTATTTTTTGCGGAGATCGATGATTTCCACTTTCCTGAATTCAATGGGTGAACTTTCACTTTGAAGGGCGATAAAACCACCTGACAAGGGTTGTCCATCCTGTTTTGCCGCCGGATCATAATTATTCACTACTCCGCCGCCTATACTGGGCTTTTCATATACCAGGACCGTATCCCCGTTTACGATATGTTTGATAACAGAGTCGCCCAGAACCAGCATTTCCGCACGGATCCAATCTCCGTTCCGGAAAGTAGGGGAGGAGGATTTAATACAGTGGTCTGCCGGTTTCTTTCCATTGATGAGTACATCGGTGCCTGGGGTACATAAGTTACAAGTGGGGCGTATGCCTGTTGAGTCTCCTTCAAGAAACTGATTCTCGAGTGATATGGGAAAATCCTGATTCAAGGTCATAGTAGACGGGGGCTGACAATGTAACATCACCCCGCTGTTTTTATAAGCCCAGGAAGGACCTCCGCTGACTTGTGTGCCGGTAAACCGGTATTCTATAGCGAGGATATAATGCGTAAAGGGTTTTTTGTAAAAGAGATGCCCGAACCGGTTATTAAAACCTTCATATTGGTCATACGCAACCACCAGTTTTCCGTCTTTTACACGGAACGTATTACCAACGTTATCGCCCAGTGAGTAGCCCGTAATTTTAGCCGTCCATCCTTTCAGGTTACGGCCATTAAATAAGGGCTTCCATTTTTTATTCTTTTGGGCCGACAGGCTCAGGTTGACGGTCAGCACCGAAAGGAGTAATAAATAGCGAATATTCATTTGCGTTAGTTTTAGGCGAATCGGTAGCCGCGGAGAAATTCAGTGATTTCCATTTTCTTTTTTCCTTCCAGCTGTATATCGAGCAGGTGGATATACCCGTCGTAGCAGGCAATTTTCAGAAATGTCTTACCGTCGGTCTCATAATCCCCGGGGGGGCTTTTTGGAGATGCTACTTCCTTTTCACAACGGAAAACCTTGAGCATTTTTTCATTAAAGATGGTGAAGGCGGCCGGATAGGGACTGAGTCCGCGAACCCGGTTAAAGATTTCTTCTGCAGACAAACTCCAGTTGATCCGGCAGGTATCGGTATGAATTTTTGGAGCGTGTTTTAAGGTATCAGGGTTACCGGACTGGGGAGTTTCGGTTAAAGTACCTTCCGCAAGTCCGTTAACCGTTTTTACCAGCAGGGAAGCCCCGACCTCTTTCATCCGGTCGTGAATGGTGCCGGCTGTATCCTGTTCTGCTATCGGGAATGATTCCTGGAGCAGGATATCTCCGGTATCAATTTCATGTTTAAGTTTAAAGGTCGTAACTCCTGTTTCCTTTTCCCCGTTGATCACCGCCCAGTTAATGGGAGCCGCACCCCTGTATTGAGGCAGCAGGCTGCCGTGGAGGTTGACCGTGCCCATCGGAGGCATATTCCAGACCAACTCAGGCAACATCCGGAATGCCACCACAATCTGGAGGTCGGCCTTTAAAGCTCTTAATTCGTCGATGAAAACGGGATCTTTCAGTTTCAGGGGCTGAAGAACAGGTAAATTGTTTTCAACTGCATACTTTTTCACCGCACTTTGCTGTAATTGCATTCCTCTTCCGGCGGGTTTATCCGGGGAAGTAACAACCCCCACTACCTGGCAGCCTGCTTTGACCAGGGCGTCCAGACTGGCAACGGCAAATTCGGGTGTACCCATAAATACAATCCGTAAATGGCTTAACTGATCCATAATGCGAAGGTAAGTAAAGACCGGGTAAGCCTGATTTATGCGTTGTTGTCACAGATGGCTCATACAATGCATCTGCCTGTTTTATTGGATTTTATCAGGGGCACTTGTCTTTAATCCAGGTCAGCCGGATTCGGCAACCTCCTTGTATGGCTTGTAAAACATTCCACTTATATCCAAGCGGTGTATGAAATCCCAACGCTTTCGCTTTTGCAAAAGAAATCCCCCTGTTTTTATCCAGTTGGGTAATTGGCACCAATACCGAAGCATTGGTTTTATTTTCTGCCGGAATCAGCGAATGATTTTGTATGTCAAGCGGGTAATTTCCGTTATTAATCAGGGGTAAACTGATTTGTTTCCACCAGGTTACTGTGCGGCCACCCGAGGAGCCCAGTTCAAATAGGATTTCAACCTGATCCCTTTGAACGACTCCATACTCTACCACAAAGGCCACTTCATCACAATCATCTCCTGTTTTAAGGATACCCCGGGCTGTTGGAGGGGGAGTTGGGAATGGATAAAACAGGGCGGCAAATTGTTTGTCTGTCGGGGATGGTTCCATATTCCAGTCGATAAAGCTTCCATTGGTAGTGAGTGCGGCGGGAACTGCGTATTGCATAATGGAAAACCGGTCGTAGGCCGAGTAATTGGTGCCGGCTGTTCCGTAACGGTTAAAAATCTGCTGATCGGTTTGTTGTCTGGACCAGTTATTGGGTGCCTGGGCATAGTAGGAATACACTTTTTCTTTATCCCAGGCGATGACCGCATCCATCCGTTGATGTTCATGTAAAAAGCCAAGTGCATGGCCGAACTCATGCAGGATGACCTGGCGGGCGGAAGCGGCATCCGCACTGCCCAGCCACCCGAAATTCATCGTGGTTTTGTTTGCAGGTATGTTCAGCGCATCACGGCCGATATATGACCAGGAGCCCTCTGCTTTAAATCCAACCCGGATCATCCCATTGCCACTATTCTGAAAATCGAACTTTATATTGGCATAGAGTTCCCATTCTTTTGCATAGTACTTCACCAGGTTCATCTGGTCGATACTACCCCCGGTAATATCAAATCCAACTGTAATGGTTTCACCGGGCATCCACATTTTCTCTGTATAGGTAGCCAGTGGCTGGCGGGATATGCCTACATTGGAAAGGGTGCCATCCGGATTGATCTTAATATAGGTAGTGGCATTGGTTGCATAACGCGGAGGAAGTGGCCCTGTACCATTAGCAGGTAGTTCGGTACAAAACCGGAGCGATTGAAGGACGGCGGCCGAAAGTACGGATGGATTTACTGTTTTAATTAAAGACTGCAGCCGCAGGCTGTCTTTTTTGAGAGCGGTTACTTTCAGCGGCTTTTGTTTTTGCAGTATCCAACGACCATTTTGTGTAAACACCCGTTTTGTACCTGCATCTTCGAGCCGGCGCCAGGTACCGGAAAGCGTGGTGCCGGCTGTATCCATAATGCCCAGGCATTCATATTGCTGTATATCATTCGTATACTTATATACGATACGGATTTCTTTATCCTTCCACGAAAACTGTCCCAATGCCAGTAAACTGTTGTTCTGATTCAGGACTTCCATCCGGCCATCAGTATAAAACCGCATGGAATAGAAATAGGGGGCGTCTTTCTGGTCATTCCCATACGTGCCCTTCCAAAGACCTTCCATGCTTTTAAGACTTGGCTGTGCCATTGAATGAATACTGAATAAAGCCAGCAGGCTCAATATCAGGTATCTTATTTTCATTTAATACGCCGTTTTAATTTGGGTGAGATAATAAACATCTTTTGGATCCTCGGTGCCTTTGTACCGGCTGAACGTATATAAATTATATCGAACACCGGATATAAATGCATTTTCCACCTCCGCCGCCTTTTTTTCATTAATAAAAACGAGCAGGTTATTCCCGGTCCTTTCCAGTCTTACCGCATGTTTGTTATTTTCAGGAGTAAAGCCGGGCAAGGGAATTTTTTTGTTGGCGACCTGTGCTTCGTTTTGTTGATAGGAAGCAACTTGTAATGAGCCCCCATTATAACCGGTAGCGTCAAACCAGCATACCACCCGGTTAAAATTTCCTGCGTAACTGTCGTATAAACTCCAGAAGGAAGAAGGATTAAGGTCTGTCCGGTAATGCTCAGAAGGATTATCGTATAGTACCTGGCCAAAACTGACGGTAAACAATCCGTTGTAATAGGGCATGGCTTTGTCCCAGCTGAGATCAAAGCTGAGGGAAAACTGATCTTTGATTTCCTGATTATATTGGCGGGGATACCAGTATCCTTTTTTATCCAGGGCCAGCTGATTTTTGCCGTCCACCTGTTTAACGGAAATGTTATTATCACCTTCCCATCCGGCAGGAAAATCACCGGGAGCCGAATTGTCAAAGCGGATGATTGGTTTGATCAATGACAGTTGGGCACTACTGGTAGTGTTTTTCATATCATGGGCAGAGGCGGTCAAGGTATTGGCAGAACCGGGTTTTTTAGCCGGTTCACCGGTTAATTTCGCGAGTACATCCAGGTTAAACTGGTTGAAGAACAAATCCATAAATTCTTTTTTTGGCTTTTGCATATCCTGTCTCCTGATGTATAACGATAAGCATTGTGGTTCATCTTTGGATTTGGCCGGATCAAAAAATGCCGGATTTTCCGCCCATACATGAAAACCATATCCATGGGGGGCACTCAGGCTTTCCGGTTCAAAAAGGGATTCATTTATTTTTTTAACATAAGCCAGGGAATCCAGGTCTTTTCGTTGCAGCATTCCTGCATACCAATTCAGTATTTTTTCCCGGTCGGTGCGGAAACCGGCGAGAATTTCTTTATTTTTTTTACCATTCACCAGCCAGTAAGGTTGTGCTGCTTTTTCTGAAGGGGATAATGCGTTATAGGTTTTTTCATCCGCTACGATCATCTTTTCAAAACGTTGAATGTTTTCCATTACTTTTTTTTCATGGAGGGTTTTATAGCTGGAAAAAAGTTCCCGGTTGGTGATCTTTCTGCGGGGTAAGCCTTTTCTTGCAGAAAAGTAATAGCAATGGGGTATGAAAATGCCGGGTTTATTGCTGGTATAAAGCAACTGATTGCCGGCTGCATCCTGTCTGATTTCCATATTCATCGCCAGTAAATCGCTGCCCAGTTCTTCGGAATACATGATCCCGGCATTTTCCAACGGGAATTTTACTCCTTCAATATCATTTCCCAAAAAGTATATCCAGCAACCTGTTTCACCTTCAGGTTGCAGTTTGTTATATCCTTTCAGGCATTCATATTTTTTTAAGATGAAATAAAATTCATAGCTCCGGGGAGATGGTTTTGTATAAAATGCATTCATATCCCAGAATGCCATACTGCCGGCACCGACTAAACCATCCACCTGTTTTGGCATAATCCGGCTGATTTCTTTCCGGATGGGTTCCATATATTGCCACTGCGCAGCGGTGCCCTGTTTTTTCCAGGTCCATTTTCCGGGAACAGTATGCACATCTATTGTGGCGCAATTGACCTGGGCCGACAGGTAAATTGAGAGCAGCAAAACGGGGGATAACAATAATTTATGCATGCTTCATTTTTTTGTAATGGTTATTGAGATCCGTATTTGATGTTTTTCAGGTCTTTGAAAACACTTTTTCCTTTAAGGGATGGACCCGCTTTTACACTCCATTTAACTTCGCTGCCTATCAGATTTACACTGCTTGATCCGTTCTCTTTATCCCCACTGGTGACCACCGGTATTACAGAAGTACCGGCATTGATGCCGGCACCGGTCTTAATGCAAACATCTGTAATACCTGATTTGTCGATTTCTATAATGACACCTGCTTCTGCTTTCACACCAACTTTCAGGTCATCCTTGTTTGTGCCAAGTTCCCAGTCCTTACCGCCGACTTTTACCCCGATCTCAATTGTGGTGCTGAGTCGCTCCGTTGGTAAAATTGTCAGGTTTTTTCTGTTCAGATCTTCCGTAAAACCTATTTCAATTTTTACATCTTTAAGGGCAGGGATACCTGTTATTTTACCATCAATTTTGAAAGTAGTCGTCATTTTATTACACCGGGTTATCATTTTTGTGGAAAGGATTTCAAGGGTGTCTATTTTTTTGCAATTAATATCATCATAATCAGGGAGTCCTTTGAACCTGGCCAGGCCATCTTTTTTATCGTCACTGCAGGCGTTTGGGAAAGTCCCGGGTGTCATAATGCCCAACCATTGGAACCTGACCAATGACATTTCTTCGAGGTAACGGATCTGTATGTCTGATTTATAACGTTCAAATGCACCAGCGTCCATTATATACTGATTCAGGTAGACTTCAGCATTATAATAACTTCTCAGTATTCTGAAATGACTGATAATTAAGGCTTCCCACTGGCTGTTTGTTTTGGCAATATACTGATCATTGATGTTTCGGTAGGCGAGGCAAATTTCTTTGGCCGGACAGGGTTGTCCTTCTCCGCATTTATCTTCATATTTTTTTTCCAGCTGTTCCATTGATCGATAGGCATCTTTCTTTGCGGATTCGAAATCTTCATACATTTTTTCTATTTCTTTATTTGATTTTTCAAGTTTACGGATCCATCCATCATCCCCGTTACCATACAAGGATAGTAGTTTTTGATACTGCCCGCTGGCTATTATTGTATGTTTCCTGTCTGACGCGTATTGTTGTTTAGCCTGATAAGCCATTTTCTGCCGGATCTGGTCAGCTGATGCGAGACAGGCTTTTTTAAATTTTGACCAGTCTTCTTCCAGTGTCAGGGCTTCGAGGTAAGATTTTGGAAATGTCGGGAAATTGAATTTATTAAGTCCCATGGCATCTGCGGGTATATGAACCCGGATATCATTCCGGCTGAGCGGATAACCCAGTTTTTTCAATCGTTCTTCCTTGTGATCACTCCATCCTTCTTCCAGGCTTTTTTTAGCAGACTCGATGGCTTCTTCCTTTTTTCCTTTTTCTTCCTCAATTATTGATTTTGTCTGGTTCGCCTGACTGTGTTTCGGAAATTTGGCGATGGAACTATCCAGGTATTTGTAAGCCATTTCTAATTCACCCAGACCAAACCAGGCCTGACCAATATTATTCAATATAGTTGCATTGCCCGGGTTTAATTGATTAAGATGCTGTAAAACAGGTAGTGCAATCTCTTCTGCACCGTACATGATCAGGTAGGCAGCATAGTTGTTCAGATTGTTGATATTGCCGGGGTCATCCAGACAAGCTTTGCTCATAAGCCATAAACTGACGAAATTCAGGTCAGAAAGCCAAAGTCCATTTGCTACATTGCCGGTTAGCATGGAACTGCTGCCGTTCGCTTTTAGTTTATTGTATATTTCATCTGCTTTTTCCCTGTCTGCCGGTGGGAGATGTTGCAGGGAATTAATTTGAAACCGGTTCAGCCAATCCCTGATCTCAGTGCTGGACATAATTTTACGGGGAAGATTATTGATCCGGAACTGATCAGTTTCCGGTATGGTTTTGTTTAATTGATCGATTCTTTTTCTGACATCCGTTTCCGTCATTCCTGTTTTTTCTGATAAAGAAGCGGCTTGTTTTCCGGCCATTTCTTTTTTCATCGCTTCAGTTTCCTCCCTGGTTATTTTACCTGTTGCTTTCTTTTGCATTGCGTCAGTCATGCCTGCATTTTGCATCAGTTGCTGCTGCATCCTGTTTTCGGCTTCTTTTCGCTCAGCTTTGCTTAGCTTCAATGCTTCCAGTTCCTGGTATACCACCATTGCCTGATCGGGATTGCTGGTCATTTTAGTCAGTAAGGCTACTGCTTTTTTTATCTTTTCCTCATCTGGTGCAGGTTGTGCAACCATCTGCATGATGGTCAGACTGAGGGTCAAAATGAAAACGATCCAATTTTTCATAATATGCTGGTTGTGCTGGTTATTTTAATTTTATAAGGGTATAGTTCATCGATACGTTTTCCTGGTCCTCCATATATAGCAGGAATCCGTTTTTTACTGCAATCAGCTGGGCATTGAATACGGTTGTTTTTCCCTTGTAGCGGTTTTCTGCCCGGATGGACCAGTCCGTTACATGGTACTTTCCTTTATAATCGATGGCACCGAACCGGGACGTCCCCATGTTGGAACTCGCTGACCGGTAAGCACTGGTATAGGTGCCGTCTGCTTTAAATTCGAAATCGTCGGAGGTGGAAAGGGCACTCATCCCGGCATATGTACCGTTATAGGCATTATAGTATTCAACTCCACCACCGTAACCGCCGGTCCATTTACCTGTAAGATCAGCGGCAGACAAGGCAAATTTGTTATAGTTCAACATACGATCCAGGTCATTTGGATGCGGGTATTGCTGTAAGAATTGTTGCTGATCGGGAGTAATGACCAGGATAGGGCGGGCCCCGCCACTATAGACTATTTTCAAGGCCACATGACAGGGTTTTCCGGTTGACAAATCAATGCCCCTGCCTTTCATGAAATATATGACCGGGTATTCCACCCCGCTCCATTTTTCCAATTGTGTTATCTGAAAAAAGGGGCTGACATACTGATCCCAGTAATATTCAGGGGCGTCTACCGTATTTGGCCTGGCTTTTTCCAGTGCGTCATCAATATACATTAACCGGACTTCAGTATTTTCTTTTACCACTTTGACATACTTATCATTGACCGTGGCCAGCCAGCCATCATCAAACCGGGTGGTGGATTTTGTAATTCCTGATCCTCCCGATTGATTTGTTGAAGGATGCTGAGCAATAACAGGATTTTCTGCGGCACTTTGCCTGATGGCATACAGCGAGAGATCCGGTTGTATACTTCCTGTAAATTCCTGCACGGCTGGTAAATACTTCTGGTCAGAAAAAACGGAAGCCGTGTAAAAACTGATTTCCCCGTTACTGAGCGTAGTCAGGGTAAGCACAAAGGATTTATTGCCATAATGGCCCCTGGCTGCTCCCATTATAGTATGCCATCCATTGGCTGAATCCGTTTCTGTGGTTTCAGGATCATTGATACCCTGTTCGCTTTTTCGGGCAAAACTGTTCCAGTTTGCATTGAAATCTGCCTCCGGAGTACCCACAGATGCTTTGGCCGGGTACAGAAACAGCTGGCAATATGATTTACTGTCTTTTTTAGAATAGAACAAAGCGGCATCCAGTTGCTGAAGACTGAATCCTTTGGGTGCCTGGTAAGAAAAAATATCGTAGTTTTTTAACTGCCCTTCCATGGAAAGGCCGGTTACCAGAAACATGGAGATAAGTAAAGTGTTTATCGGTTTCATGCGGTTGCTTTTCATGTACAAATCTTCTTTATTTTAGAAGAGCGGGCAATCCCCTAAATCCATGTTTTTTTCATCCCCTGAACAGGGGATTTTCCGGCAAAACTTGGAATTGTGAGGCAGGTATGTGAATTTTAAGTTACCAATAAATTTTATGCATAAACGAACCGGCTTCCTGATGCTGCTTTTAGCTGCTTTATTGGCAGTGAAAGGGGTAAATGCCCAGAACGGGGCGGCGGACAGTATCCGCCACCTGCTACAGACCGGAAAAGAGGATAGCCTGAAAGTATTCCGCTATTATCATTACGGGGAACTGTTTGAGCAGACAAAGCCTGACTCTGCCGATTTCTATTTCAGGAAAGGGCTGGAACTGGCAAAGAAATTAAACTATCAAAAGGGTATTTTTTCATACACCAGTTATGCCATTGTTTTATTGAACAATAAAGGGAAATACCTCGAAGGACTGGCGCTTACCCGGGAATCCATTGAACAAGCCACGCTTTCCGGGAATAGCCGGGATCTGACCATTGCCCATATCAATGTGGCTAATGAATGGCAATACCTGGGTGAACTTGATTCGGCGGCCGCTTTTTACCTGAAGGCGGCAGAACTGGCTGCCGGTTTGCCTGAAAAGAGATTTGAAAGAGTGGCGTTGAACAACCTGGCTTCCGTTTTTATAGAACTGAAAGACTGGGATAAAGTGATCGCCTATTCTTCCAGAGCCCTTGACATTGCCCGGCAGATGAAAGATGACTATTCGATTGCTTCCTGTCTGATCAACCTGGCAGTAGGACAAACCAATAAAAGTCAGTTTGAGGAAGCCATTGGCATGTATAACCAGGTATATACTATCGGGCAACAAACGGAGGATTATATCCTCCGGCTGGATGGTTTAAACGGTTTGGGGGAAGTGTCCCTGGCCCGAAAGGACATCAGAACAAGTATCCGCTATTTTCATCAGACCCTGAAACTGGCGGAAGAAAATGAAGATCCCGTTTATGCCATGTATGCAAATGGCGGATTAGCGGCTGCCTTTTCCGGAATCGGACAACGGGATTCTGCCGTCCATTATGTGTTGCAGGCCATACGGATTGCCCGGGAAAACAATGCATCTCTCGAACTTAAAAATTATTATCTCGAAGCTGCAGATTTATACGAGCAAACGGGCAATTTTAAAGCAGCACTTGATTATCGAAAACAGTTTCAAGTGCTCAATGATTCGCTGTTGGGGGAGAAAAATAATGCTGCAATTGTATTGGCAGAAGCAAAATTCCAGGGGCAACAAAAAGAACAACAACTTTTGTTACAGCAATCCTCGCTCAGGCAAAAGAATTTACTGAATTATGTATTTATCGGCAGTACGGCCGGTCTGCTCCTGATCTCCCTGCTTACTTATCGGAATTACCGGCAAAAAAGGAAACTGGCCAATCAGCGGATTGCCGACCTTGAAAGAGAAAAACAATTATCAGCTACACAGTCATTGCTCCGTGGACAGGAAGAAGAGCGGAACCGGATGGCCCGGGATCTGCATGACGGACTCGGAGGATTGCTCAGTGGTGTTAAACTTCAATTAGGCGCTATGAAAGGAAACCTTATTTTATCGGAAGAGATGGGACGGACATTTAACAACGCCCTAAACAAACTGGATGAATCGATTAACGAAATGCGCAGAGTGGCACATAATATGATGCCAGAAGCCTTGTTAAAACTGGGACTGCAACAGGCATTACAGGATTATTGTGACGGCCTATCGGAGTCAGGCAACTTCCGGATCACCGGGGAGTTCCATGGCCTGGAAAAGCGGCTGGACGCATCGACCGAAGTAGTGGTGTACAGGATCGTTCAGGAGTTATTAAATAACGCCGTTAAACATTCCGGGGCTGATCAGATACTGGCACAGGTGATGCGGCAGGAGCAGGCACTCACGATTACCGTCGAAGATAACGGGAAAGGATATGAATTGGATGACCCTGACTCGAAGGTAGGGGCGGGTCTCCGAAACATCCGTTCCAGGGTGGATTACCTGAAAGGTCAGCTGGATATTCAATCAATACCCGGTAAAGGAACCTCCATACACATTGACTGTTTAATTGATAACCATGAATAAAATTAAAATCGCCATTGTGGATGATCATCCGATGGTGCTGGAAGGAATGAAGGCGATGCTGCATCAGATTTCATTTGTGACACTGAACGGGGTGGCCAGCAATGCCTTTCAGGCCATTGAATTGCTGAAAGCGAACGAGACAGATATCCTGATCACGGATATCAATATGCCGGAAGTGAGCGGAATCGAACTTACCTTAAAAGTACGGAAGGAATTTCCGCAGGTTAAAGTGATTGCTATGAGCACCTTCAAGGAGCGGAGTTATATTTCACAAATGATTCAGAACGGGGCATCCGGATACCTGGTAAAAAGTGCTTCCAGGGAAGAGATAGAAGAAGCAATCCTTTCCGTGTATGAAGGCAAATTGTATATGAGCCTTGATGTTAATCTTTCTGCAGCAGATAAACAGGAACTGACTAATGTTCCTGTATTAAGCAGCCGGGAGAAGGAAGTACTGCAACTGATCGGTGAAGGACTGACCAATCCCCAGATCGCAGCAAAACTGTTTATCAGTCTTCATACGGTGGACAGTCACCGGAAAAACCTGTTGACTAAGTTTGGTGTGAATAATACTGCCGGATTAATCAAACAGGCGGCTAAATTTAATATGCTTTAAGCCTTCATTAAATAAGAAAACCGGCATAAGGCCGGTTTTCTTATTCAGATCGCTGGATCAGTTTACTTTACTCATGATCCATTTCCCTCCGCTATCACTGTTGGTTCCTGCACCCCAGCTGCCGTCAAGTTGATTGTTACTGAGTGTGGCTTTTACCGAAAATGTACCACCATTGGTATATTTATAGGTGCCTGTCAGTTGATTATTATTGAATTGATAAGTGCCAGCAGCTGTTTTGTTTCCCTGGTTATCAAACAACTCAAGGGATCCGTCGTTATTTAGTCTGAAAGAATAGAAATATCCGGCATTACTGTTTCCATTACCCCAGGTTCCCTTCCAGGTTCCTGTTATTGGCATATTATTGTTCAGTATCGCGATACCTTTTCTTTTACTGCTGAATGATGGAATAAATGCGGGAGAAGCAGGGGATGTATGCACAGGTGCTGTCGAGGGGGGCGTGTTCGCAGGTGCAGTCGGGGCCGGGGTAAATTCAATCCGGAGCAGTATGTTGTATATACCGTGATCGCGTGTGTTCCCAAGGGCTACTTCATCATATTTTATGGCAAAAATACCATTCCCATACCCATAGTTGCTGTTTATAAGCGTCAGGATATTCGGTGCTGTCAGTCCTGCTACCTGCGGTGTAAAGTTCCCATATTTTTCCATCCCGATCGGACGTGTTCCTGCTTTGCCGAGTTCTCCCTGTAAGCCGCCTGCATTGATCTTTGACAATCCAAGATCGGTAATCGGAAAAATCAGGCTGCTGATTCTGTCCGTTACCAGCCTGATCTTGTTTACTATGGGTGCCAGCTTTTGTGTTAGAATGGTATACATATTACCCACAGTGGTGGTAAAGGAATTCAGGTCATCCGCTACCGGATCATATTCCCAACCAGTGGGTATGATTGCTAACAGGTCTCCATCAGCCATGTCATACTCGCCGATCAGCTCATTACACCGGTAAGTATCCCCCGCTTTAATCCCCCCTTTCGCCCCTCCAAAAAGATCAGTACAGGAACCGACGCTGATTCTGTTTGAGAACGGGCCTGTCGCATCACCATATACCGGCGTTCGTTTTTCGTATTTTAATTTTAAATTCCCATTCCTGTCAGCTAAGGAGAACCCGAAATTGAAATAGACTTCATCTCCTTTGCCGTCCATATGCAGAATGTCGTCCCACGTTTCACGGTAACATTCAAATCCGGCGAAATAGACCCTGATTCGTCCAGCCTGTGCCTGCGTCAGATGCTGGATCAGAAGCAGGGATAAAATAAGCATACATTTTTTCATGTTGTAGTAATTAATGGTTAATTAATACTACAAATATCAATCGTGCCGTATTCTGAGGCAATCGCCTGATTCACTGGTTTTGTTACTGAAAAATATCCCCTGAAAAAGGGAGGCCGGAGCAAATGTCTTTGACAACCTTTATTTTAAACCAGTTGTTTCCGGTATTCTTTCAGCAACATTTTAAATGGAGAAGGTTAACTACGCGTTGTTCAGTGGCAGGATATTACTTTTTCACCAGCGATAAACGGGTTCCCAACCGGTCTGTCAAAATCAGTATCCGTCCACCCTTGATCGCTTCAAACGATGCCTCAAACTTTTCAGTAGCTCCCTGGAAACGGTTTGTAAGCGTTATAGTCCAGTCAGTAACAGCGGATTCGCCTTTATAGGACTGTGTTGAAAATTTCATATTTCCTACCTGCCCGCTGGCACCGGCATATTCGCTGCGGTATTTGTTACCGGGATAGAAGGTGAATTCATGACTGTTACTGGTCGCCGTGGTGCCTGCGGTGGCGCCGTTACTGACATAATAGTAGGTGAGCGAAGCATAGTCATTGGCACTCCAGGTGCCGGTCAGGTCATTGGATGCAACCGCAAATTTGTTGCGTAACTGCATGTCCGCCATATTTTCCCATCCATATGAAGTACTGTGGTAGGGGCCGAAATCAGTTTCCAATTCAGCCCGGGTATCAGTAACAAATTCAAGGTAGCGGCCATGGCCGGATGAATAGTGTTTTTTAAATAGCACAACATGTTTCATCTTTCCGGTGGATTTTTCAACTGCATCTGCTTCCATAAAGCTGATCGATTCGTAACTCTGAATACTTAACCAGTTGAAATTGTTCACCTGACTGTAATAGGGTGCTACCAACAAGTTCCAGGCATTCAGATCTTCCGTTTTAAGCACTGAATTGTATTCGTCTGCCTGTTTATTGGGGTAGTGTATTTTGACAGTAATACGCCCTTTTTTAGTTTCAACCCAGTTATCCATTACGGTGCTGCTCCAGCCATCGTCAAAATGGGTATTGGTAAAGTGATAGGCTGTGGTATTCCTGTACCCGTTATTCTCCTTTATAGGTTCTCCGGGAACCGCCACGCCGGAATTTGATTCGCCCGGATTTATTTTTAGTGTGCTGAGTAGTTTTTCCAGTTCTGTAATGTATTGCAGATTGGTTGTATTACAAACAATGCTGGCCCTGATACCAAATCCGGTGAATGTAGTGAGTACGGTTGCAACATTTTTATTGTTAAATACCCATTTGCTGCTGCCAGTGCATATCTTCCAGCCATCTGCTTCTTCTGTTTGCGATTGCAGGGGTTCGCCGGTTCCTTCATAATTTTTTATGATCAGGTCATTCCATTCCGACCGAAAGTCAGATTCAATGCTGCCCGTACTGGTTAATTTTTTACATAAGATCAGCTGGCACCAGTTTTTACTCGATGGGTCAGTGATTGAATAGGTTACAGAACCTGTGCTTTCTGTCTTTATCCATCCGGCCGGGGGAGTAAAGGTAAAGAGGTCAAATACTGTTTGCTGACCGAGCAGCTGGTTTCCCGATATGAGGAAAAGCAGGTATAAAAGGTGTTTTTTCATTCTTCGTTTATTTTTATGCCGGACACATAATACTTTTCATTTTCATTATCACTCCGTGAATGATTGAATTCAATCCCATTGATAGCCGCTGCCGGAAGTGAGAAGTACCGGGGATGACTGAATGCCGGTGAATTGTTTATCAGCAATGTGAGTGATTGGCCTGATTTCCTGACTTCAAGATGAAAGGGATTGAACGGGTTATTATTACTAAAACCCGGTATGGGGATTTCGGAAGCCATGGAATTGACTCCTGGTTCGAGAAGGGTGGATCCGAAATCATCCGGTCCGGCATACAAGAACCCGGGTTTGCCATCATATCCTGGTCGCATGCTTACAAGGAATGAAGCCTTCGCTGTACCAAACTTTATAATAAGTCGCTTGGCTCCCCAGGTGTATCCCTTTGGGACGGCAATGTCACAACTGAATATGAACTTTTCAGGCAAACGGGTTTTGATTTTCTGAGTCAGTTGTTGCCCTGTTATTACGGCCCATTTCTTATCACTATCCGGTCTTTTTTCTGTTATAACCTGCCCGCCAATATGGTTGTTTCCGGATTTCCAGTTTGCCGGAGTTTCACCAATTATTGTATTGGAGAAATCATCAAAAAAAAGCACGCCCGGTTCGTTTTTTTGCTGTTGCGTAAATCCCGTTTCCGGTTTCGGTACCGTTGGTGCTGCCATTAAAGGTGGGTGAAGCGGCTTGTACGATTTTCCATTGATTTTACCAGGATCAAAAAAATAGGCATAGATATAATCGTAGTCGATATTCCTGAGCATGGCCGCGTGCATGTTTTTAAAAGATTCGTCACTCATTTCTCCACCTCCCCAGGTGATACTGATCCATTGTGGTAAACCTGATTTTGTACGTGATATAATTTCGGGGTTGTATTTATATACCGGGATTTTCTGGTTATAGCTGCCATTACCTTCAAAAAGGTCTGACGTGTTTTCAAGATGAACAGATGGCTGTTCTGTATAGATGGTCGCTTTCTCTGTCAGCCGGTTTTTATATTTTTCCAGTTGCGCAGCCAGTATTGCCATGCGCTTTTTATAAAGCGCCGATTCGTCCTGCAGAAAAATTATTTTTCTTTTTTCATTATGATCATCATTAATTTTTTTCAGGTTGGCGGCATGTGCTCGTTCTATACTTTTTCCCAGTTGATCCAGGAACTCTCCTTTACTGATCTGTATCCAGGGCAGTTGATTATTTTTACTCAGTATGACCGTATATTGCGGGAGAAAGCGGATGCATGCGGGCTGAAAAAAATGGATATATTTTTTCAACACCGGGTGCTCATTAAATCCCTGGAATTGCCGGAAATTTTCCGACTGTTCATCAGTTGCCTGTACTTCCGGGATATAAAAATAATATTGCTCCGGTGAACTGATTACATCCACATGGTCTCCGGTCAGCCCGTTAGCCACGATACGCAGAAATAAACCCAGGTTATTCTCGGGTGTCCATCCGCCTCCCGGCTTCTTTTTTAAAAATAGATAGGTAGGCAGGTAGGCTCCATAATAATCGTGCAGGGATCGCAAATATTGATTATAGGGGCTTAGTTTTTCATTGGCTATTCTGCGACCTTCGCCAAGTCCTCCTCTGGGAAAATAACTGGCCTGAATCCAGCTGATAAACAGATTACAGGAGGCAAGCTGTTTAGCCGAAAATTGCCGGTGATCATAGCGGGCCGGTTTAGCAGGGTCACTGGCTTTTATGTTTCTGATCCAGCCCAGGTATTGATCACTGTATTCGGTTTGTGCATGTCCGTTAATGCAGGATATAATAAATACAAGGAGCTGGATGAGCTTTTTCATATGCTGTTTTTAACATGAATGTTCAAAACCCTGTAGCTTTTTTAAGTTTATTCAGTAATGACTTTTTTTCCTTAATGGGTTTGGCAATGGAATCTGACTTTGAGGTGCTGGCAGGGGAAACGACGGGTCCGGAAGTGGGGGTGGCCGCTGTTTCCGCCGGTTTAAAATCCGGCATTTTATTTTTTTCTTTGCTGATTATTTCCCCTTTCAGCCACTCTTTTACAAAAGCGCTTATTATATCGTTCACTTCTTTCCCGGCCCTGAAGCAGGCTTTCCATTTCAACGATTGCTTTTCAAAAGCAGGGTTTACAAACTTCACTTTTTTATATTTGTCCGGAGTGGTCAGCGCTGCATCAAAATCCACGGAAGCAACAAGTGCCAGGTAGTCCTGAAGTTTTTGTTTAACCAGTGGGGCAGGGTCTGCCGGATAATGTTTTTGCCACCGGGTAAGGTTCGGGTGTGGGTCTTCCCATTCGGCCAGGTTCTTTTTCTGATCCTGTATTCCTTTTTCATAAGCAGCAATAATATCCGGCGAAATTCCTTTTTGTTTTTTCAGGTCCGCCAGTTGTTTATCCATTTCTTTTACTGACTGACGCTGGCTTTGGATCATTTCGGCATCCGGTCGCCAGGGTTCACTGGTAGGCTTGGCGGCTTCCCTTCTTTTGTTATAATCGTCCATGAAATCAGTACTGTTTACATACATTTTTATATATGCACATAATTCACGGGCAGCTCCGGTCTTATCTCCTTTAATAACGGCTGGCAACAACCGGGCGTAGGGAATCCGGAACGATTTCATCTGGTTATAGGCATCTGCATCACTCCCGCCATCTTCATTGTTTTCTTCCATCGGCCCCGCTTCAAAACTTCCGACGAGGTTGCTGAGGATATAATGGCGGGCTGTCCGGTGCTCCATTCCTAACCGGTTGATGATTTCGTCAGCCAGGCAATAACCGGTTAATACGGTCAGCAGGAATACGGCGGGGAGAATAAATTTTTGCTTTTTCATTCACTGATAGTTTAATATGTATGAGTCAATATTCGGTTTACTGCCGGGTGAGTGACCAGTTTCCACTACCGGTTTGGCTTTTGTTTACTCCCCAGGTTCCGGTTAATGTTGATCCCGTGAGGTTACCGGTAAAACTAAGTAGTTCACTTCCGGATATCGTGCAGGATCCATTTACCTGATCGTTCTGGAATGTATAGTTGCCTGTGCCGATGATGTTTCCATTGGCATTCTGAATGTTCATTGTGCCATCTGCATTGAACTGCACGCGGTTGGCTCCCTGTTTTATCATTTTACCTGTCAGAAAATTACCAGTCCAGGTCCCATTAAGGGTTGAGGCCGCTGGCATTTTTTTAACTGGTTGTGCGTTTTTCAGGGTCAAATTTTTGTTTTCTGAAATGGCAACTTTTATCGGTGGATTATTTACTGGTGCCGGTGGTGGCGGCGGAGGCGGCGGAGGGGGAGGAGGAGGAGCCGGGGTTGTTACCGGATCTGGTGTATAATCAAATTTCAGCAGCATGGTATAAATGCCATGATTTCTTGTGTTTCCCAGTGCCACATCGGAAAAGCTGACTGGAACAAATCCTGCACCATACCCGAAATCCTTAGTGGATAACCACTGTAACATTCGGCTGTTAAATACAAGCAAGGTGGATTTGTATTCGTTATTCCGGTCTACCCCAACCGGTCTGCTGCATAGTTTACCATCAAAAGATTTAAGCATTCCCGAGATCGGATTATCGAGCCCGGCGGTAGTTCCGGGAATTTGAAAATTTTCGTTATTCACTGCGGCATAGGGTGGATTTTGTGCGATCCGGCGGATATTTTCCTGGAAAAAAATCGTTCCCATGGTGGCCTTTACAGTATTGTAGTAAATGGATGCCGGGAAGGAGGCTTCATTCTCCTTATCATATTCCCAAACGGAAGGACAGATCATGACGAGGCTGTTCGTGTTTACCCGCTGATCCATTATAATATACCGGAGTCCTTTGAAAGAATAGGTATCGCCGGTTTTAAATCCACCGTTAGGACTGGCTGTTCCGGCTTTTTCGCGGCTCACAATTTCAGCGTGGGGCATAAGATAATTCACCTCTCCGATAGTTGGCCCATTACTATTGCGCACCGGCGCCAAGGTGTTGGGCCCTGTATTAAGGAGATGTTGAAAGTTTACATAGATCTCGTCGCCCACCCCATCCATGGCGAATATTTCATCACCGGTTTCCCGGTTACAGATAATGCCATGCATCCGGATACTGGCTTTGCCGGACTGTGCAGCAGAATGCTGTAATGAGCATACGGCCATGGCAAGCAGAAGAAGGTATGTTTTCATTTTATTTATTTTATTAAGAAGTATTTAAATCGATTTGAAATAGTTTATTCCGACTTTACAAAAAAGTATTCCTGCCCGCTGTATTGTTTATTTTGCAGGTACAGGATCCGGCCGTTTTTCACTGCCTGGTAAAAGGCATGGTAGGCTGTCTGTTTTCCATTTTGATCGGTGAAGCTGATATCCCAGTTGGTCAATGTATAGGGGCCGTTATATTTTTCACTGAAGAATTGCTGGTTGCCCACCATTCCTCCGGCTCCTTTATGCTCGAGTAATAGCTGACCATCGGTTCCGATCGTCAGCTGACTTTGTATGGAAACGGCATTCATTCCCGCGTAATTACCATTGTATACATTATAATACTGGGCAAATCCACCTTTTGACTCCACCCATTTTCCGGGTATATCGGTTGATGAAATAGCAAACCGGTTATAACCTGGCATTGCGGCTACTTTGTCCAGATTGGGGAATTCCATGGCATATTCATTTTTTGTTGTGGTTTTTATTTCAATGCAACTGGCAATGCCGTTATCGATCATAATCCGGAATGCCAGGAATACCTGCTGGCCGGTATTATTATCCGTGGCCGTGGCTTCCATAAAATAGGTTCTTTTGTAAGCGTAAGGGTCAAATGGCATTTTGAGGACCTGACTGATTGTATAGCGGGGTACAATCAACAGATTCCAGAAATAATTCAGGATAGGGTCGCCATCTCCACTAACCAATTCGTCTGGCAGTGTCTGGGCAAAATGCAGGTATACAACGATATTGTTTTTGGTGAGCTGCACCCAGTCCGCTTGTGGTGCAGCCATCCAGCCATCATCAAAATTTGTTGTTGATATGGTAATGCCTGAGCTGCCGTTGGCTGATTGAGCAATAGTTTGTGACTGCTGCTGGTTTGTTTGTTGCTGGCCGTCCTGTAATGCCGCTTCTGTTTGAAGTAAAGGCTGATTTGGAAGGGGTTCTGTTGGTGGAGTGTATGTTTGTTGCTGTATGCTGTTCTCCTGGCTGGTTGTTTCCCCAAAATATAAACTGATTTCTTTTTTGCTGCCACTAAGATAGCCGATCACCCGGGTATTGTTACGGTCGGTCCAGAAATAGTGCTCATCCCCGGATTGTACGGGTGATAGTATCCAGCCAGCTTCCTGTAAGCGCAATTTTATTGAATCAACCGACAACAGAAAATCCGGTGAACCAGGTATGACCAGGAATTCAGTCTGACTGATCATCATTCCGGCTTTTTTTGTTTCCATCTCCAGTAAAGCCTTGCCGGCAATTTCGGAAAGGAAACGGGTGTCTTTTTTGGTGCCTGTTGGTAATGAAATGCCGGTTAATGATGATTGATTGACCGGAACCAGTTTTTTCTGGGCCAGACTTTGCAAAGAAGCACATGCCAGGATAAGGGCTAACAGTACTTTATTTTTTTTCATAAATTGTAGTATTGCGGATGTTGATGCATAGTTGTTATTCAATCCTGATGTGTAAATGTGAAACTTCCGGACTTCGCTTCCTATCCTGTAAAAACAGGAGTTTTCAGGGAATTTGAAAAATCCCTAAAAAAGGGGAGCCTGCTTCATGACTTGTATCCTTTATTTGCAGTATACTGCTGTACTATGGAGTGAAGTGGATATAAAGTGGTTGTGGTTCATCGTACCGGTTTATCCTCCACTGATTCGATGGGTCAATATGTTTGAAAGGCCGCATGTTTGCCGGAATGGTAGTAGTATAAGTGGCAAAAATGGAAGGAAAAGTAGAGGATCGGATTTGAAAAACAACCTGCGCAGGATTTAGAAAATCAGTGGTCAGTTAGTAAATGTTCTTTATATAAATTGTAGAAAAATTTTCAGGATACCAGCTAGCACAGTATGAAACTCATATTATTTATTTTATTGCTTTTTATCCCGCTTTGGAAGCTGAACGGGCAGGAACTTATGGACAGGGACAGCCTGCTTCGCCTTCTGCCACAGGTGAAAGAAGACAGCAATAAAGTACTCCTGTATATAAGCCTAGGTCAGCAATACGAAGGGCAGGAACCCGAAACAGCCAAATTTTATTACCAGGCGGCTGGTGAATTAAGTCGTCAGATTGAATATGTACCCGGTATTATAAAGTATATTATGAATTATACTTTTATACTGAACCAGCAGGGATTGCTCGATTCAGCACTCATGCTCAACCTGCATTCCGTGGAACTCGCCCGTAAGCTGAATGATAATTTTACACTGGCTAAAACCCTGTTCAATACCGGTAGTTCTTACCGGTTAAAAGAGGATTATACCAGGGCAGTATCATTTTATGAAGAAGGAAAAAAAATGTTTGAGCCCTACCAGAATGAAGCTGTTAATGCACAGGCCTATGATATTCTTCAGAATCTATATACTGGAATGAAACAATACCGTCGTTCGCTGGAGTATGGGCGGTTAGCAGTTAAAGGGTCGAAAGCAATGGGTAATCTCATTCAATTGGGTACGGCGTATAACAATATGGGTTTGAATTATACCTGTCTGAATATAGCCGACTCCGCCAGGTATTGTTTTGACCAGGCACTTATAATTGCAAGGAAGATCGGGGATCTGAATATGGAAGCTTCTCAATACCTGAACCTGGGGGATCTGTATATTTCGGAAGGTAATTACACTGCGATCAGACCCTTGATGGAGAAGGCACTGGCGATAGCGTTGAAATTAGGTTTGACTGAGAGTGAAGTGATAGCCCGGAAAGGTCTTTCCTTCCATTATTTCCGGCAGGGAAATTATGCACTGGCACAGGCATACGCCGATTCGGCGCTGTCCATTGCCACCCGCTATGATTTGCGGGATCAGCGTGAAAAGCTTTATGTACATCTTTCCAACCTGGCATTTGCCCGGCAGGATCTCAGGGCAGGAGAGGCATATGCGCGACTCAGTGTTCTGCTGAGTGACAGTATTATGAATGAAACGGTACAAAAAACAACACTTGAGCTGGAACAGCAATATGCCTCAGCTAAACAAGAAGCAAGAATATCCCGGCTGGAGTCGGAAAAAAAAGTACAATTATTGACGATCCGTCAAAAAAGTACACTCAACATGATCCTTTTAGGAAGTGCGGTGGTGCTGTTGCTTTTTTATATTTTACTTTACCGGAATCATCGGCAGAAGCAGGAGTTGCAGAACCGGAGAATAAATGAGCTCCAGCAGGAAAAAATGCTGATGGCCGCGGAAGCCGTGTTGAAAGGGGAAGAACAGGAAAGAACCCGCCTGGCAAAGGATCTCCATGACGGACTGGGAGGAATGTTGTCGGGCATTAAATACTCATTTCAAACTATGAAAGGAAACCTTATCATGACGCCTGAGAATCAACAGGCTTTTGAACGCAGTATGGATATGCTGGACAGTTCAATCAAGGAGATGCGCCGTGTGGCCCATAATATGATGCCCGAAGCCCTGGTGAAGTTTGGGCTGGATACGGCTTTGAAGGATTTTTGTGAAGATATCAACCGGTCAGGGGCGCTTCAGGTGAACTACCAGTCGATTGGCATGGAAGAAGTGGTAGTAGAAGGAACTGCAGCAATAGCTGTTTACCGCATCGTTCAGGAATTGCTGAACAATACGATGAAACACGCTGCTGCCACGAATGCGATTGTTCAATTAAGCAAAACCCCGGTCGGAATCAATATTACGGTGGAAGACGATGGGAATGGTTTTGATCCGTTAATTTTGGAAAGGGCAAAGGGGATTGGCTGGAGCAATATTCAAAACCGGGTGGAGTACCTGAAGGGGAAAATGGATGTCAGCACATCACCAGGTAAAGGAACTTCTGTTCATATTGAAATTAATATATAATGGCTATAAAGGTTTTTATTGTGGATGATCATTATATGGTTGTGGAAGGGATCCGGTCTTTATTGCAGCATGAAAAGTCAATTGACTGGACGGGCCATGCCATGAATGCGGATTCATGTATGGCATTCCTGCGTCAGTCGCAGCCGGATGTGATCCTGATGGATATTAACCTGCCCGATAAAAGTGGTATCGATCTCTGTAAGGAAGTGAAGACGATGTACCCCGGGGTTTTTATAGTGGGACTGAGTACCTTTAATCAGCAGAGCTTTATCCGTAAAATGATGGACAACGGCGCTTCAGGCTATGTACTGAAAAATGCCACCCAGCAGGAGCTGATGGCTGCGGTGAATACGGTTATGAAAGGTAAAACCTTTATGAGCGATGAAGTTTCACAGGTCATGCGAAAAAGCAATTCCGTCGCTGTTCCCGTTTTGACCCGTCGTGAAAAGGAAGTGCTTGAATTGATTGCCGAAGGCATGACCAATAATGAGATCGCGGAAAAAATATTTGTAAGTGCAAGTACAGTAGATACTCATCGGAAAAACCTGCTTGCCAAACTTGAAGCAAAAAATACAGCAGAGTTAGTTAAACTCGCCTTCTTTCATAACCTGATCACTCTGGGAAATTAGCTGCAGGTGAATATTTGCCATTATTCAACATCTTCATAAAGCAGGTATTTTTTCCGGATTCCTTTAAAATGGCTGAGTGCCGGTTCCCAGCTTTTTCTTATTTCCTCAGCTGATTTACCCGCTTTCAGTTGCTGCCATAAGTCATTATTCCCGGCCAGCTTATTGAAAAAGGACTGTTCCATTTTTCCGGACTTCGGAACAATAAAGAAATTTTCTTTCTCCGGGAATAACTGGTATGCGTCAATCAGCCACTTCAATTGAAGCTGGTTGCCTGTTTTTTTCAATACTTCTTCCGGGGTGCCGCCCAGATCCCATCCATAGCAGATTTCACCATACCATTTTGATTTTTTAGCTCCTTCATTCGGTTGTGGTGTAAATGAAAATAGATGTTCAGGATATTTCGGATGACCAATTACCTGGAAAGGACGGCTGGTTCCTCTTCCTTCACTCAGAACGGTACCTTCAAAAAAACAGGTAGAGGGATAGAGATAAACCGATTGAATATCCGGCAGGTTAGGGGAGGGGCGCACGGGTAATTCATACCTGCTTTTATGCGTATATCCGGCACATTTAATTATTTGGAAATGAAATGGCGTATCCACAGTGTTTTGTGCAGTACGATAATAGTCATACCGGGCATTCGCTTTTTCATTCAGCCATTTTTCACCGGCAATCATCATGGCATATTCCGCGATTGTCATCCCATAGACAACAGGTACCGGTTGCATTCCAACAAAAGATTTATAGGCTTTATCCAGAACAGGACCATCCACATAGTGTCCGTTTGGATTTGGCCGGTCCAGGATCATCAGGGGTTTTCCCATTTCAAATGCAGCTTCCATGAAATCCTGCAGGGAGGAGATGTAGGTATAAAAGCGGACACCCACATCCTGTATATCGAAGAGAAGCAGATCAACATCCTTAACATCTTCCGGAGTGGGTTTACGTTTTCCGCCAAACAGGGATACCACGGGAATGCCGGTTTGCGGATCTGTATAATTCCCAACTTTTTCGCCGGCATCTGCAGTGCCCCGGAAACCATGTTCAGGTCCGAAAATTACTTTTATGTTAACGCCCAGTTTCCGCAGGGTATCCACCAGGTGCGTCTGACCGACCATCGAAGTCTGGTTCGCAAAAATGCCTACCGAATGGCCTTTCAGCAAGGGCAGGTAAACCGGAATCCGATCTGCCCCGGCCATAATTTTTTCCGAAGGGTTCTGTGCGTGGGCGCCAAAGGCTCCCATGAATAATAAAACGGCAAGTATTTTATGCATATAAGTGGCTTTAAATCATTGGTAAAATACAGTAATTTATCTTACAGACGGGTGGGTAACTAAAAATGGATGCATTGAACATTTTAGCCTACCTTGCAGCCTTTATTTTAATCAAAATTAATTGTATGTCACAAGTTAAAAGCGGCGATAAAATCAAAGTACATTATCATGGGAAATTAACCAACGGTGAAACATTTGATTCATCAGCCGGGCGTGAACCACTGGCGTTTGAAGTAGGTAGCGGAATGGTGATCAAGGGATTTGATGACGGAGTTACCGGTATGACTGTTGGTGAAAAGAAGACCGTTCTGATCCCTTTTATGGATGCATATGGCCCCCGGAATCCGGAGATGGTAATTGAAATGCCAAAGGATCGTTTTCCGGCTGATATGGAAATTGAAATAGGAATGCCGCTGGTAATGAGTGATGGTCAGGGACAGCAATTCCAGGTAACCATTGTTGAAATCAAAGAAGCATCTGTTATGCTGGATGCCAATCATCCGTTGGCTGGTCAGGATCTGACTTTTGACCTTGAGCTGGTCGAGATCGAAGGCGGCAGCCCGCTGATCATTATGCCATAATTAATTTGGTAATTTATAGTTTAAAAAAAGATCAACCTGTCAGTTGATCTTTTTTTTATAGTTGCGAGCTCCCAATCCACCAATTCCTACTTCCCCTTATTCAGCCACCATCCCAGCCAGATACCGGTTAATCCCCAGGCAACCAGCGAATCAATCAGCGGGCCGTACAAATCCGCAACCGGTGTTTGAAACCATACATGTTCATTATAGGGCCCCCATAAAAAAGTGATAAGGCCCATGGCTATCGAAGCTGCAAATACCCGGAGCGGGCGGGGTGTGCCGCCTCTTGTTAGAATGTAAATCAGGCAAAATACGAGTACCAGTCCTACCAGGAACCCCCGGATCATGGGGCGGATCATATTGTGGTTATAGCTGGAGCGGTATGTGAGGGTAACCCAGGGCTTACCGTCCATCGTTTTACCCAATTCTTCCGCCGCTTCCTGCGAAGAACCCGGCGGTACCGTGGGCAGCATATAAGTGCCGGTTTGGCTGAACTGGCTGTTCAGATACCGGAGTACCGAATCCTGCGCCGGCGTGTACCTGGCTTCGGCTTCATGTAACTGAAATACGGTCCATGACAAAAATTGCCATACAAAAATCAGGACGGCTCCGACAAAGGAGCCAATGAGCCACTTTTTCATGTTGGTTGGTTTTGTTGAGGTAGAAAAGGTAATTAATTTCTTTGTTTTTGTCAACCTGCCGGACGTTCAGTTTCGTCGTATCTTCGTTATTCATTATAATTGACTATGTTTCAGCAATACAGATTCACTGCCGCAGAGCGGTTCATGCGTTATGTTCAGGTAGATACACAAAGTGATCCCCAATCTTCCACTTTCCCGACAACAGAAAAGCAAAAAGACCTTGGACGGATACTGGCTGCTGAATTAAAGGAAATGGGAATTGAGGATGCCCATATGGATGACTACGGATATGTTTATGCCACCATTCCCGCAACTACGGATAAGAAAGTGCCGGTAATATGTTTTTGCGCCCATGTGGATACCGCACCGGATTGCAGTGGTACCGGAGTGAAGCCCATACTTCACCGTGATTACCAGGGGCAGGATATTGTACTTCCGGATGACCCGACCCAGGTGCTGCGGGTGAGCGAATATCCTTATCTGAAAAAACTGACTGGCCATGATCTTATAACGGCTTCCGGTACCACACTTCTTGGATCAGATGATAAAGCGGGTGTGGCAGCAATTATGGACCTTGCTGCTTTTTTAATGAGTAAAAAAGAAATAAAACACGGAGCCATTAAACTATTGTTCACCCCCGATGAGGAAGTTGGAAAAGGTACTGCCAAAGTGGACCTGGAAAAACTGGGGGCTGATTTCGGCTATACGCTTGATGGAGGAGAGGCAGGATCCCTGGAAGACGAAACCTTTAGTGCGGATGGCGTGCAGGTAGTGATCCACGGTGTGATTGCACACCCGGGATATGCCAAGGATAAAATGATCAATGCCATGAAGATTGCGGGAGAGATTCTGGCCGCCTTGCCAAAAGACCGGCTCTCCCCTGAATCCACGGAAGGCAAAAGAGGGTTTATTCACCCGGTACGGATAGAAGGGATTGCAGAAAAGTGCACCATTGATTTCATCGTCCGTGATTTTGAAACAGATGGCCTGAAAAAGAAAGAAGATTACCTGCGTACCCAGATCGAAGAACGGATGCGGACTTATCCAAAAGCTTCATTCGAATTCAATGTGACCGAACAATACCGGAATATGAAGGAAGTTTTGGATGTAAATCCTCATGTAGTGGATTTTGCCAAAGAAGCCATAGCCCGTGCAGGACTTGAATTGAAAATGGAGAGTATCCGCGGGGGTACTGATGGAAGTAGATTATCCTTTATGGGGTTGCCCTGCCCTAATCTCTTTGCCGGGGAACAGGCTATCCACTCCAAACTGGAATTCATCAGTGTGCAGGATATGAATAAAGCGGTGGAGACCATGGTTCACCTGGTGATGATCTGTACCGAAAAGAGTTAATTCATGTATCTTTATTCAACCATAAACGTATAAACTAAAAACTATGGATATCCCAACTTTTCTGACCCACTACTGGTGGATCATTGTATTAGCGATTGTTTTCTTCAGCGGACTCTTTACCATTAACCAGGGATATATCGGGGTCATTACCCTGTTTGGTAAATACCAGCGTATTGCTACCCCCGGACTCCGGTTTAAAATTCCGCTGATCGAACAGGTGTATAAAAAAGTGTCGATACAGAATCGTTCTGTAGAACTGGAATTCCAGGCCGTGACTTCGGACCAGGCCAATGTATATTTTAAAAGTATGCTGCTTTACTCGGTACAAAATGCAGATGAAGAAACGATAAAAAAAGTGGCTTTTAAATTCTTTGCGGATAAGGACCTGATGCAGGCGCTGATCCGCACGATCGAAGGGAATATCCGTTCCTTTGTTGCTACCAAAAAGCAGGCTGAGATACTCGCCTTACGCAAAGAAATCGTGGATTATGTAAAGTTTGAAATTGACCATACCCTGGAAACCTGGGGCTATCACCTGCAGGATCTGCAGATCAATGATATTACATTCGATAAAATGATCCTTGACTCTATGAGTAAGGTAGTGGCTTCCAATAACCTGAAAGCCGCAGCAGAGAATGAAGGACAGGCCCTGCTCATCACCAAGACCAAATCTGCCGAGGCAGAAGGAAATGCGATCAAGATTTCCGCTGAAGCAGAGAAAGAAGCCGCCCGTCTTCGTGGACAAGGGGTGGCCTTATTCCGCCAGGAAGTAGCTAAGGGTATGACCGAAGCGGCCGAACAAATGAAACAGGCCAACCTGGATACCAATGTGATCCTGTTCAGTATGTGGACTGAAGCCATCAAGAATTTTGCTGAATACGGCAAGGGCAATGTGATCTTCCTCGATGGAAGTCCTGACGGTATGGAAGGTACCATGAAACAGATCCAGGCGTTGATGGTGAAGCAGGCAGGAGTAGGGAAGTAGTCGGGAGTTAGTAGTTAGTAGTCGGGAGTCTTTGTTTTAGCTAAAAGACCTTGGAGACTGGCTTCTTTAGATAAAACGGTCCCGGGGAATCATTTCATCGGCAAATGATACCCCGGGACCTTTTCCATGGGGGTAATTGGTTGGTGTTATCAATATCCGAAATCGAATCTTAAGGTTGGGGAATTGGGTTGTTATTATCACCAACCCATATTCCCTGTTAAAGATCTCTAAATCTTGCCCCCTCCATACAACGTGGCACGCTTTTTCCCGTTCTTACCCCCAAATACTGACAGGTGTTGAAAACAAACAAAAACCATTTTAACCGTCTTACATTACTTTTACCCACCTAAAGAGACCAATATGATCGATTTATTGCAGATTACCGATTCTTTGACAAAAGCCACACAAAGTCTGTCCGGGGATGCCAATCACGACGGACAGCTGAGTTTTTTCGAATTATTGCAAATGGGAGGTTGGATTATGATCCCCCTCGGTGCCATGATGCTGCTGGGTATTTACATTTTTGCCGAGCGTTATATTGCCATCCGGAATGCGGCCAAGATCGATGCCAATTTCATGAATATTATCCGGGATAACATTATCAGCGGCAATGTGACCGCAGCCCGGAATTTTGCCAAGAATACCAATAATCCGGTAGCCAGGATCATTGACAAAGGAATCCAGCGGATTGGGAAGCCGATCGATGGCATTGAAAAAAGCATGGCCAATGTTGGTCAGCTGGAAATGTACAAACTGGAGAAAAACCTGGATATCCTGTCTGTTATTTCAAAAGCAGCCCCCATTTTTGGTTTCGTTGGTACCCTGATCGGTCTGATGCAGTTGTTTTCCGGTATCACCTCCTCCAATAGGTTTGATGTGAGTATTATCTCCGGTGGTATCTATACCAAACTGATTACCTCCATTTCCGGACTGGTGATCGGTCTGATCGCTTACCTGTGTTACAGTTACCTCAATACCCAGATCGATAAGACCGCCAATAAAATGGAAGCAGCGTCTGCTGATTTCCTGGACATCCTGCAAGAACCCACCCGATAATTTACCTACATGAAATTCAGAAAGAAACATAGAAAAGAATCGGAGGTCTTTACGGACTCGCTGAATGATATTCTCTTCATCCTGCTGATGTTCTTTTTGATCGTGGCCACCCTGGCGAACCCCAATGTGGTTCCGGTCGGATTACCCCGGGGTAAGAAGGAAACCAAGGCCAAGCAGGATATCATGGTGTCCATCAATAAAGACCAGGAATATTTTATTGGATCAACTAAAGTGGATGCCGCCAGTTTTGACTCCCTGCTCAGCATGGAAATACGGAAACAAAAAGCTTTTGTAGATACCCCGACAGTGGTGATCAATGCCGATACCAGCGCTTTTTATGGGGGCGTGTTTCATGTCATGGGTATCGCAAAGAAAGACACGGCGAAAGTGGTGGCCAGAGTGCAGCAGTAGAAGAAAGTCATTATTGTATCTGGTTGGCCCCCCTTTTCTGGGGCGAAATACAGGGTAAATACGGCGTAATACTACCACACTTTTCCCATGGGGGATGACTACTTTTACAGGGTCAATCCAACCAATGAAACGAGCTGCAATCATCCTCTTATTCTCCGTCTTCTTCATTTCCTGTAAAAAGGAAACCAATATTTCAATTGTTGGTAACTGGATCGAAGATGCAAATTACTACCAGGATAGTACCGGAAATTATACATGGGGACCAACCAGTCGTTGGCCGATGAACCTGACCTTTACTCCGGATGGCAACTGTGAAGTTTTTCAGGAAATGGCCGGAAGTACAAGTTCTTACCGCTATAATCCAACCACCATGGAATTGGTATATGGCAACAACTCCGCACCGGTTTATAAAGTTTCCCTGTTGAACGAAGCGTTTTTAATTCTTGATAGTCATTATCCCGGAGAGAAGACGAGGTACAGGAGGAAGTAGGGAGTCGGGAGTAAACAGCCCCTCCTTAGTAAGACACCTTATCAACCTCTCAACTTGTCAACCTATCAACATCCCTCCTCCCCATTACCATCCGGTCTTTTCCCTGCATATCTTTTTTTATTTCTGAAGCAAAACCTTCACTGGATAAGAGTTCCGTTACTTCCCTTCCCAGATCTTCATGAATTTCAAAAAAGAGGAGTCCTTCCGCTGTAAGCTTTGTTTTTGCCAGGGCAATGATGGCTTTGTAAAACAACAAGGCATCCTGATCAGGGACAAACAACGCGATGTGCGGTTCGAACGCCAGCACATTCGGATGCATGGATGCTTTATTATTTTCGGGTATATAGGGCGGGTTACTGATAATGATATCCGCCGCATTCAGTTCGGCCCATTTGGCCGGGTCCAGGATATCCAGTTGAATGAATTCCAGTTCGGCTCCCAGTTTGGCTGCATTTCTTTTAGCCACCGTTAAAGCCCCTTCACTGATATCCAGGGCAGTGACCCTTGCTTTTCTCAGTCTTCTTTTTAATGAAATGGGAATACAGCCACTGCCCGTACCAATATCCAGGATAGATAATGTGTCAATCGGAAACCGGCAATTGGAGATGACCCATTCCACCAGTTCCTCTGTCTCAGGCCGGGGAATCAGCACGTTTTCATCCACATAAAATTTCAACCCGCAAAACCAGGATTCATTCAGCACGTATTGAACCGGAGTATGTTGTAAAAGCTTTGCCGCATATCCCCGGAGCTGTTTTTCCTCTTCCGCTGTAATGGGGTTGTTTTTGTAGATCATCCGTTCGGTCTTGTCTGAACCCGTCAGTGATTCCATTACGCAATCACCGATAGCGGAAGCTTCACCTTCATCATATACGGTGCGGAGTTGATTCAATAAAAAAAAGCCGGCTTCCTGTAAAGTCATGGGCAAATATAGTTAATAGTGAGTGGTGAGTGGTGAGT
>DAORKK010000006.1:0-49917 GCA_035439525.1 Chitinophagaceae bacterium | reverse complement strand
GGGCTGTTGACTACTAACTTCTAACTACTATCTACTAACTAAAGAAGGTCCTGTAAAAACAGAACCTTCTCGTACTAACAATATTTTCTAAGAAAACTACTTGATTTCAACATTGTTGCTCAGCTCTTCATCCACCAGGATACGACCGCAGTTTTCGCAGATCATGATCTTCTTGTGCTGGCGTATTTCGCTTTGTTTTTGCGGGGGGATCGCGTTGAAGCAACCACCACAGGCATCCCTTTCTACGGGGACAACGGCAAGACCGTTACGGTAACTGTGACGGATTTTCTCGTAGCTGGCGAGGAGACGGGGTTCCACATGTTGTTTGGCTTCAGCGGCCATTTTCCCGAAATGTTTTTCTTCCTTCTCATTAGCAGCGATGATCTTTTCCAGTTCGCCTTTTTTAGTCGCCAGTACGCCTTCTTTAGCGGCAATATTCTTCTTGGCTTTTTCAAGCAGGACGGCTTTCTCAGAGATTTCTTCGTTGGCGTCCTTGATATGTTTTTCAGCCAGCTTCACTTCCAGCTGCTGCATTTCAATTTCTTTGTTGATCGCTTCAAACTCCCGGTTGTTCTTTACATTCTCACTCTGCTTTTCGTATTTCGTCACCAGGGCTTCTGACTCCTTGATGGCTTCACGACGCTGCTCAATGAATTCAGACACACCATTGATTTCTTCCTCGATACGGGTTTGACGGGCATGCAGACCAGTGATTTCATCTTCCAGGTCAGCTACTTCCATCGGCAACTCCCCTTTCAGGATCTTGATCTCATCCATTTTACTCTCGATCTTCTGGAGTGTAATCAGGGCGGTCAGTTTTTCTTCTACGGAAAATTCTTTAACGTGTGCCATTTTCAGGTTTAGTGTTTGAAAGTTTGACGTTTGAGGGTGGATCGACCCGGTTTTTGCTTCAACTAAAATAGCGTACAGGGTTGGTTTCCACCTCAGTTTTAAGGACGGCAAAGGTAGGGAATTTTTTGGCTAAAACCTCTTCCAGCAGCCCGATCGTGAATTGCTCGCTTTCATAATGCCCCAGGTCTGCCACCAGGAGCCGGTCATTGGCATCAAAGAATTCATGATATTTCATATCAGCTGTAAGATACGCATCAACTCCTTTTGCTAACGCCTTGGATATCAAGAAACTACCAGCCCCGCCGCAGACCGCCACCCTTTTTATGGCCTGACCGGTAAAGGGGGTATGCCTGATTACCGGGGTACCAAAAACAGATTTGACTTTTCTCAGGAATTCCGGCTCGGATAACGGTTCTGGCAATTCGCCGATCAACCCGGAACCGATCGCAGGATGCGGATTGGCCAGGGCCACCACATCAAAAGCCACTTCCTCATAAGGGTGGGCGGTGCGGAGTGCCCGGATCATGCCCCCCTGCAAATGGGATGGAAACACGAGTTCGATTCTGACTTCCGGCTCGATGTGACGCTCATTTAACTGTCCTGCAAAGGGATTAGCGCCTTCCCCGGCCCGGAAAGTGCCGGTTCCTTCTGTATTGAAACTACATTCACTATAGTTACCGATCTGGCCGCCGCCCGCTTCAAACAGGGCGGTTCTGACTTTCTCCGCATGGTCAACCGGAACAAAAGTGTATAGTTTTTTCAGGGTCAGATCTTTCTCGGACAGGATGCGTTGATTCAATAATCCAAGCTGGTCGGCCATCCGGCCATTAACACCGGAATGCACATTGTCCAGGTTGGTATGAATGGCATAAATGGCAATGTCCTCCTTGATCGCCCGGATGATGGTCTGCTCCACATAATTTTTCCCATTGATTTTTTTCAATCCCCCGAAAATGATGGGATGATGGGCCACCACCAGGTTACAGCCTTTGGCTTTGGCTTCCCGGATCACGGCTTCGGTGGCATCCAGACTGCAGATGATCCCGGTACAATCCCATTCGGGGCTGCCGGTGATCAGTCCGGCATTATCATACGACTCCTGGAGCGAGGGAGGTGCCCAGGCTTCCAGGAAGGAAATGACAGTGGCTATTTTCATACCGGAAAGTTACCACAAAGCACCAAAAATGAACCATTCAAAAAGCCGGTGCGGGAAATACAAAAACTTTAGTACCTTTTACATCACTTCTGCCTCTGAACTGTTACAGCATTGCTTTTTTTAATCTTAAAATTCTTGTCATGCTCAGAAGAACTACCGGCCGCCTGTTACTCCTCCTGTTGGTGATTACCGGATCTGCAGGAACCATTGTCAATAATTCCATTTCAAAAGCTGACCGGAAATACGCACTCAACCTGATGAAGGAGTCGCAGAAGGATGTGGTGAAAGCCACGAAAGGACTTTCGGAAGCCCAACTGGAGTTTAAGGCCGCTCCTGACCGTTGGTCGGTGAAGGAGTGTGTATATCATATTGCCGCTTCTGAGAAAATGCTCTGGGGTATGTTTGAAAACGCCATGAAAGCGGCCCCCAACCCGGAAAAAAGAACCGAGATCAAGGTGAAGGATGAAGAACTGGTGATGATGGTGAAAGACCGTTCTAAAAAGAATCAGGCCCCGGAGCCCATTCAACCCAAGAACACCAGCTATAAAAATTTAGAAGAGGCACTGGCTGACTTCAAAGACACGCGCTCTGCCCATATCCGGTATATGCGCACCTCCACAGAAGATATGCGCAACCGCGTTGTACAATTGGGGCCCAACTGGATGGATTGTTACCAGCTTTATCTGCTGATCGGCGCACACAGTCAGCGGCATACGATGCAGCTGAATGAGGTGAAGGCGGCGGCGGGATTCCCGAAACAGTGAGTGGTGAGTAGTGAGTGGTGAATGGGGCGTGAGATGGGAAAAAGATTTATTGAAAGAAACGGGCTGACAGACAAATGAATAATGAATGATGAGTAATGAGTAGCTGACCGAATTGTATTAATGTAATGAGCCCTCCGAAATCCGGAGGGCTCATTACATTATGCCTTTATTTTGATTTTTGTATTTTTAAGTTCAAACATCTGAGTGCTTCATATCATTCAGCCATTTCCCGGGCTACTCACCACTCACCACTCACTACTCACCACTCACCACTCACCACTCACTCCCTCCCGATCACCTGTTCCAACGAAATCAGCTTCCCCGACGTCGTCATCCCTTCCACCACAACGCGGAACCGTTTGGTCCGGTCGCTGTTGTAGAAACTGATCGGGATCACCGGATCAATATTGTTGACGAAAATATTCGGGCGCCAGTCGATGGTGATGCGGGTATCGGGTTTCTTCAGCAGGGCGGGATCGGTTTTGTAATTGGGAGCAAAGAAATCCTTGACCAGGGTAAATCCATTATAGCGGATGATATCGCCACGGGATGAATTGACAATATCAGATCCCTTGCGGGTATAGATGGCCATGGCGCCGCCGGCACCGGCACCGGTGGCAGCTACAAACTGACTGTAAACTTTTACCAACGCAATCTCGGTCGGCGGTAATGTGGCAATCACGGTGGCATCCGTTTCAATTTCATTGAGGTAAATGGTCATCGGAATCGGCCCAAGGGAACTCAGGGATGGCCCTTGTCGATAGTAAACCTTCGTCTCCATACCATCATTGGTTACATCCAATCCGGGCACCCTCGACATCAGGTAATCAAATATATTCAGTTCAGTCGTGAGCTGCTCGGTGTTGACCAGGTCAATAGTACGTTGTGCCATGCCGCTGAAGGGACCACGGGTATACTTATCATCGAGTTCTTCAGTCGGACTTTTCTTCCGCACCTTTAGCGTAATCCCTTCCAGCATAATGCCATTGGCTTTCTGAATGGCATCAAAATCTTCCGCGAGTTGCTTCTGTTTTTCTTTGACATTCATGCTGGCAAAATCCGCCGGACCTGAAATGGCTACCGGATAACTTCTACCCAATGAATCACTGGTCATTTTCACATCTATGTACTGACTTTTGCGGCCCTTGATATCCAGGATAAAGATCCGGGCATTGCCGAAGAATAATAATGAATCGAGTTTAAAATTTCCCTGCTTATCTGTACTGATAAACTGCGCATTCCGTTTCATCCCTTCCGCAGTAATCAGGGCCAGGAGGTTTTTCTCTCCAAAAGCACGGTTGGTACCATCCAGTGTAACTCTTCCGGTAATGGTGATATATGACGGATCGGCAAAAGGTAAAGGTTGTTTTACTTTTTGAGCCAGTTCCTGCCAGCGGAACCGACGCCAGCCATGGGTCATCATCAGCAGATCGGCAGCCATTTTCACCGAATCATTATCAGCGGCAAAATACCAGGCCGGGTTATGGATATATCCCCGCAGGTCGGACGTGAGTAAAAGTCCGGAATATATATTCTCTTCACGGTTACTTGTAAGCGCATAATCCGCATCGGTCACCGAAACGGATAAACTGCCCTGCACGGTATCTTTGATCAGTATCTTTAAATGATTCCGTCCTTTTTCATCCACACTGAGCGTATCGGCCCTGACAGATGCCTGGCGGACATATTCTTTATTATTGACAAAGATGAGCCGTTCGGCCAGGGGAAGTCCCTCTTTTGAAAACACGGTCACCTGGAGGATTCCGGAGTTCAGTTTCTCCGTATTCAGCACGCCCTGCAACTCATCTTTTGTTCCGTTAAGTTCCTGCCGGAACACCACATGGTGTTGCATCTGTCCGATCATATACGCCGCCCGCATCGCCGGGTCTTCCACCCGCTGACGTATCTCAAAAAAACTGCCCTGCGGATGGGGAATCAGGGAAAGTGATAAACCGAATTCCTGACTCTCAGGCAAAACAAATGATTTGCCGGCGTACGGCAGATCCGTTTTTGCGGTATATTTTTCTCCTTTTACCGGGGTGAGTTCAAGCAAACCGAGTCCGTCATGATAAGTGGAAAAACGGGTGATTTCATTTCCTTTACTGTCAATGATCAGGCCACTCAGTCCGACCGGTAATCCGTTTTCGTCCGTGGCTTTAAAAGCAACGGCATTGACCCCGCCATTGATCAGGTTGCCCCCTTCAGGAAAAAAATCCAATTGTATAGAAGAAACAGTCGTTGCTTCATTTTTTACAACTTTCTTCCCGTAGATATGTACTCTTTTTTTGAAAACAAAGTCTGTCCCGTTGTTCAGCATAGCGGGTGTATAGGCCCGTAACTGGTAGATCCCGGTGGTCAATGTATCCGGCAACTCCACCTGTCCATAGGAAGTAGCCAGCAAAACAGGGAAAACATGACGGGCCACCATGGCACCGGTTACATTTAATAACTCTACATACACTATAGAGCTCAGGGTATCGGGTTGAAAATCGGAATAGAAATACGCTTTAAACCAGGCGGTTTCACCCGCTACATAATTATCGCGGTCGCAGTGCAGCCAGATTTTTTCAACCGGCGCTTTCTGGTACCATTGCTGAAGGAGTTCTTCGGGTTTCTGACTGTATCCGGAAATAGAATAACAGGTAAAAACAAGGAAGAAAAGCAGTTTTGTTTTCACTGAAAAAGGTATATGTGCCCATGAAATTACCGAATAATTCAGGAACCGGAAATACACGAACGTTAAGAACGGCTTAAAACCGGAATATACGGGAGAATATACCTGTTGGTTAAGCAGTTTTTTCAACCTATTTTGCATTGTAAACCGGAAATATGAAAAGACTGATCATGGCAGGCAGCCTGTTACTTTTACTGACGGGTTGTAAAAAAGCAATTGAGAATGCCCAGGATGACCTGGTCATACGGGCCATGACAGATGGGGAATGGGTCATCAGCAGCTTTACCGTCAACAGCACCCCCATCACACCTGATTTTTCCGTTTACAAATTCAAGTATTACAGCAACAGGACGGTGGACGCCATCAACAATGGTTCCGTAGAAAAAACCGGAACCTGGGATGGAAACACGTCCACGATGATTATTTCTGCCAATTTCACTTCGGCTGTGTATCCACTGAACCAGATCAATGGCAGCTGGCTGATCACCCGGAATGGATGGACTTACGTAGAAGCCACACAAACCGCAGGCAGTGATATTAAAACACTGCGACTGGATAAACTGTAATCTTTCCTCCGATCCCACCCTTTTAAACTAATTTTCGAGGAGAATGTCTTATTTGCCGTAGAATCCTTGATTTCCTGCTGCAGAAAAGAAATAATCCAGGCAAAACCTGTTCCGGGAATAGTTTTTGCAAGTATTTAAGTCCCAAATTCTTAAACCAGCTACCTGTTGAAGCGATTTTTAAGCCATATCCATGTCAGCCAGCTTTTGCTGTTATGCCTGTTCTTTTATAGTTCGGGTACACTTGCACAACCGGCAGCCAATTTCACGGCCTCTCCTTTGGCGGGATGTTCACCCCTGATCGTCAATTTTCAGGATCTTTCTACCGGTACCCCTACCAACTGGCTCTGGAATTTCGGAAACGGAAATACATCGACTTTACAAAACCCGATCGCCTCTTATTTTACACCGGGGACTTATACAATTACCCTGACGGTGACCAATGCAGGTGGTTCCAATACACTGGTCAGAACAAACTATATTACCGTTTATGAACCACCAACCGTGGATTTTTCTGCCAGTATTACCTCCGGTTGCTTTCCTTTACGGGTACAACTGACTGATCTTTCAACGGCCGGGATCGGGAATACGAATGTCAGCTGGGACTGGGATTTCGGAAACGGGCAGACGTCCAACCTGCAAAACCCGTTAGTCATTTATACCACTGCCGGTATTTTTAATGTGACGCTCCGGGTTACAAATGATAAGGGTTGTGTCCGGACCCTCAGCCGCCCTGCATTTATCAATGTCACACCAGGCGTCCGCTCCATTTTTACACATACGATTCCTACCGTCTGCAGTGCCCCCGCCACTATTGACTTCACCAATAGTTCAACCGGTCCGCCTGTATTAACTTATTTATGGGATTTTGGTGATGGCAATACATCCACTGCACAAAATCCTTCTCATACCTATCTTACAAACGGAACATATACAGCTACCCTGATCACCTTCAGTTCGGCCGGCTGCCAGGATACGTTGCGCAGCAGCCCGATTCAGATTGGAGGTATCACTACTGATTTTACGGCTCCATTGACTGCCTGTGTGAATGAACCAGTAACATTTACCGGCAATTCCATTCCGGTACCGGGTGCTTCCAGCTGGACCTTCGGTGACGGTGGAACAGGTGTAGGGCTTACGACCACCTATAGTTATGCGCTGCCTGGGCTGTATACCGTTAAACTGGTAAACACCTATGCAAACTGTATTGACTCTGTTACACATGATATCACCATCAACCCCTTGCCCGTTGCAGAATTCACGGCCCCGGTTACCGTTAGTTGTCAGCCGCCGTTGACCGTCAACTTTCAGAATCTCAGTACCGGCGGTGCAGTTTCCTGGGAATGGGATTTCGGTGATGGAAGTCCGGTTAATACCACCCAAAACCCTTCACATACCTATACCACTTATGGAAGCTTTGATGTATCCCTTATTGTAACCAATGCAAACGGGTGTACAGATACGATTATCAAACCTGCTTTTGTCCGTATCCGCAGGGCCAATATGTCGGTAAACGGACTACCCCAACGGGGTTGTATCCCCTATACGATCATGCCGCAACCGGTGATAAATGCACTGGATGCCGTGACTTCCTGGGAATGGGATTTCGGCGATGGAGGCTCTTCATTTGTTCAGAATCCCACACATACGTATACCGTCCAGGGCACCTATACCGTAAAACTGATCATCACTACCAGCACCGGTTGCAGGGATACCTTAACGATCAGTAATGCGGTTCAGGTAGGCTCTAATCCTGTGGCTGATTTTTCCGCGACTCCCAATCCGGTTTGCGCCCGTCAGCCGGTTCAGTTTACGGATTTGTCTGTTCCCGCTGATGAATGGTTATGGGATTTTGGCGATGGTACAACCAGTACCCTTCAAAACCCGGTACATATTTTCAGCGATACCGGCTACTTTGATATTACACTCATTGCCTATAATAACGGATGTCCGGATACGATTGTATTCAATGATTACATCTACGTCTTACCCCCGATTGCCCGGATCGCAGTAACGCCTGATTGCAACAACCGCTTACGGTTTACTTTTACGGATTTATCAATTGCCCCGCTGACCTGGGAATGGGATTTCGGGGACGGCAGTCCGGTTGACAATACCCAGAACCCGGTGCATATTTACCCGGCCCTGGGTAATTATATCGTCCGGCTTATCGTAACGAATGGAGGCTGTTCTGATACAACGACTGTACCCGTATATGCCTTAGATGAACGGTCAGATTTTATAGCCGACCAGACCACCCTTTGCAAAACCGGTACGGTAACGTTTAATACCCTGAATATTAATCCGGCGAATATTACTTCCTATCAATGGAACTTCGGGGATGGGAATAATCTGACCACCAGCAGTCCAACGGCAACGCACTCCTATACAACGGCCGGTACTTATTCTGTTACCTTAACGATCACTGACCTGAATGGTTGTACGAGTACATTTATGCGACCGGATTATATCCGGATCAATGGACCAACAGCCGGATTCATTGCCGGAAATGTATCGGGTTGTACCGGACTGACCGCCACGTTCACTGACCTCTCCACTACGGATGGTCAGAACGCCATCACGAACTGGTTCTGGGATTTCGGGGACGGCAATACACAGAGTTTCACAGCGCCTCCATTCCAGCATATTTATAACACGGTCGGGGTTTTCAATGTTAAACTGGTGGTGACCGATGCAGCCGGTTGCCTGGATAGTTTAACACTGACCAGCACCGTTAGTACATCCGACCCGATACCCGACTTTGTGGTGGATACGCTCACCTGTCCGGGTGCAGTGCTGACCTTTACAAATACATCATTACCTGCAGGCCTGAGCAGCAGTTGGGATTTCGGGGATGGAAATACCTCTATAGTGAGCAGTCCAACCCATAGTTATGCAGCGACCGGTTTATACACCGTGAAGCTGGTGATCCGTGATGCCCTTGGTTGTTCAGACTCCCTGATCCGTACAAACTATATCCGGGTTGCACTACCTGTTCCCGACTTCACGGTGAGTGATTCCGTCACCTCCTGTACTCCGCTGGAAGTCCTGTTTACAAATACCTCCACTTTTTACAGTTCAGTAAGCTGGAATTTCGGTACGGGCCAGGGCGTTTCCACCCTGAACAACCCGATTCACTTTTTCTCTGCCCCGGGGGTTTACCCGGTTAAACTGATAGTTACCAGTCCGGGTGGTTGCCTTGATTCGATTACAAAAACAATCCGGGTATATGATACGGCCGGCTCGCGGATTAATTACACCCCTATTGGTGGATGCAAGCCGCTTACCATTGCTATGTCTGCGACAACGTCCGGTCCGATGGTCTCCTATTTCTGGGATTTCGGAGATGGGAATACGATCACCACCACTATACCCAGCGCCAATCATACCTATACCTCTTTTGGTAGTTTCGTACCCAGGGTAATCATGGAAGACCCTTCCGGCTGTATTATTCCGTTGCAAGGTGCGGATACCTTACTGGTATCCGGTGCCAAGGCCAATTTCGGGGTGGATACCGCTTTCTTCTGTGATTTCGGTACGGTGAACTTTATCGACTCTACTACTTTCAATGATCCGATTGTACAGTATAGCTGGGATTTCGGGGATGGAGGAAGCTCTTCGTTACAGCAACCTTCACACCTGTATAATGTACAGGGGATTTATAATGTACAGCTGATCGTTGAGACCCAGGGAGGCTGCCGTGATACGATCATGAAACCAGCTGTTGTTAAAGTAATCAACCGGCCATTGATTGATATTAACGGGGATACCGTAATCTGTATTAATAACTCCATCCTGCATACCGGTGTATTCCTTCGCGCAGATACTTCTGCAGTCCGTTGGTTATGGACCTTCCCGAACGGGGTAACTTATACTGAACAAAATCCGCCATTGCAATTGTATAATGTGGCCGGTACATTTACCATTACGGCTTTTGCCACAAACAGCAGCGGATGTATGGACACCACCAGGCAGACCATTATCGTGAACCCATTGCCTGTTGTCACGATGCCCGGGGAGCTCACGATCAATGCCGGGTTCCCTGTTACGATACCTGCCGTTTATTCAGCAAATACAGTGAATTGGATCTGGTCACCCGCTGCCGGACTGAGTTGTGCCAATTGTCCCACACCGGTTGCCCTTCCAAAGATGAATACCAATTACCAGGTTTATTTCACGGATGTCAATAACTGCAGTAATACCGGCCGTATTCAGATCAATGTCTTGTGCGGTAAAGGCAACCTTTATATACCCAATACGTTTTCTCCCAACGGAGATGGCAGTAATGATTTCTTTTACCCGCGTGGCACCGGCCTGGAACGTGTAAAGTTCTTACGCATCTTTAACCGTTGGGGAGAAGTGGTATTTGAGAAAAAAGATTTTCCGGTCAATACTGCGAGTGCCGGTTGGGATGGACGGTTTAAAGGACAAAAACCAAAGGCCGATGTTTATATTTTCCAGGCCGAGGTCTTTTGCGAAAACGGAGAGCTGCTACGCCTGAATGGAAATATTGCGTTAATCCTGTAACTATAAAAATGCGGATACGAAGAATTATATATCTCCTGTTGTTTTTGTTGACCGTTACCGGTCAGCAAACGCTGTATGCACAGGATATTCATTTCTCACAATTCTTTGAAGCACCCCTCTGGCGTAATCCTTCACTCAGCGGCATTTTTACCGGTGATGTCCGGGTACAGGCGGTGTACCGGGATCAGTGGAACAGTGTCACGGATGCCTACCGGACCGGATCGGTGAATGCAGAATATAAAATGCCCGTGGGCAAACTGAATGATTTTGTCACCATTGGTTTACAGGCTTTATACGACCGGGCCGGTACGATTGGCTGGACCTCCACGCATGTGCTGCCCGCGTTGAATTATCACAAATCGCTCAGTGGTGAAAAGAATCGTTACCTCTCCCTGGGGTTTATGGGTGGATTGGTACAGCGGCGATTTGATCCGTCCAAAATGACCACCAACAGCCAGTATGATAATGGCGGTCTGGGCGAAAACCTGCTTAATACCCAATACAGTTATGCCGATGGAAGTGTAGGCATGAGTTATAATTCAGATATTAATGACCAGCCTGCAAATAATTTTTATATCGGGGCGGCTTATCATCACTTTAACCGGCCACGGAATTCTTTTTACCGGAACAATACGATTGAACTGCATCCCAAATGGGTCTTCTCAGGTGGTTTACGCATGGGCGTGGCTGATTACGCATTTATCACGTTGCAGGCAGATCATTCCCGGCAGGGGGGATTCAGTGAAACCATGGGTGGCGTACTGTACGGCTTGAAACTGGGTGAGGATCCGGATAACCCCGCCTATACCATTCATGCCGGTGGCTTTCTCCGTTGGAATGACGCCCTGATACCTGTAATAAAACTCGATTATGCACCTTTCTCGGTTGCCCTGAGTTATGATGTCAATATCTCCAAACTCAAACCTTCCAGCTATGGGCGGGGCGGATTTGAGTTGTCTGTCTCTTATATCGGCTTCCTGAAACGGAATGAAGGCTACCTGCTTTGCCCGAAATTTTAGAAAATTGTAGTTCCCCGCGAACCTTCTTTTACGACCATTGTTTATACTTCAACTTAAACAAATTCATGTATGGCTATTATGATCGGACAAGTCGCCCCTGACTTTACTTTATTTGACAGTGAAAAAAACCCGGTTACCCTTTCAGGTTTGAGAGGCCAGACGGTTCTCCTGTTATTCTTCCCCCAGGCTTTCACGAGCGTGTGCACCAAAGAGCTTTGTGGTGTTCGGGATAATATTACGCGTTACCAATCGGTCAATGCCAGTGTATTCGGCATTTCAGTCGATTCTGTATTTACCCTGGCTAAATTCAAGGAAGAACAACAATTTAATTTTCCCTTGCTGAGTGACTTCAATAAAGACGTGGCTGAAGCATATGGCAGTCTCTACCAGGACTGGATTCTGAATATGCGCGGCGTCTCCAAAAGATCCGCTTTTGTGATCGATAAAGATGGGATTGTACAATATGCCGAAGTACTCGAAAGTGCCGGTGATGTGCCGGATTTTGAGAAGATCAATGCAGTACTGGACAGCATACGCTAAAATTGCGTTAAAATCTATAGACTACGCCTTGTAATTCAATGATTTACAAGGCGTATTTTTGACTAGTAGTTTTACGATTCCTTTTTCAAAAAAAGGGGTTACATTTAGGATAATAAAAGTAATTTTGTTTCGTTGAAAAGACTTTTACCCATATTATTCTTACTGGTCCTCACTACTCTCCAATCCCAGGGGCAGACATCCAGAACTGGTCCGGGTGCAGAAGGTGACCGCATTGTAAAATTGTATCCGAATCCGGCTACAGCCTATATTACGTTTGATCTTCAGGCTAATTTCAAAAAGGGACTTTCTGTACAGATTTACAACGGAGTTTTAGGCAAGAAAATGTATGAGTCACAGATCAGTCAGGATAAATTCACCCTCAACCTGAATGATTATACCCGCGGGATTTATATCTATCACCTGGTGGATGCAACCGGCAAAATCATTGAGTCTGGTAAATTCCAGGTTTCCCGTTAATTATTCCCAATTTATTTTAATGAATCAGAGTACCTGAACGATCAGGAATTTCAGGTAATTGGTGTTTTCCATGCCCCAGATGATCGGGTGGTCAGAAGCCTGCGCCTGAAATGTAACCTGCCGGATCCGGCGACGGGCATCTTTGGCAGCCATATCGATGGTCTGTAAAAATAATTCAGGGTGCACCAGGTTGGTACAGGAAGACGTAACGAGGAATCCCCCGGGTCTTACCAGTTTCATCCCGCGCAGATTAATCTCCTTATAACCGGTAATGGCTTTCTGAATGGTTTCCCGGCTTTTGGTGAAAGCCGGCGGATCCAGCATCACCACATCATATTGACGCCCCTCTTTCCCCCATTGTTTTAATACATCAAAGGCATTCGCTGCTTCAAAACGACAGCGGTCCTGCACCCCGTTCAGTTCCGCATTCCGGTTGGCCTGTGTCACGGCATTAGCGGAAATATCAAGGCCCAGTACCGATTTGGCCCCATAATGAGCCGCATGTATCTCAAACGTACCGGTATAAGTAAAGGCCCCGAGCACTTCCGCATCTTTTACAATGTGCCGGATGGCCCGGCGGTTATCCTGCTGGTCTAAAAAGTAACCGGTCTTTTGACCATTCTCAATATCCACATGAAAACGAAGTCCGTTTTCATTAATTACAATATTCGTATCAAATGGAGCAGATAAAAATCCTTTCTGCTGGGGAAGCCCTTCCAGTTCCCTGACCGGTACATCATTCCGTTCATAAATTCCTTTGGGTTTAAAAACCGTGTTGAGGGCTTTCACCAGGGCTGGTTTCCAGACATCAATCCCAAGTGCCAGGGTCTGGATGACGAAATAATCATTGAATTTATCAATGATCAGCTGGGGCAGTGAATCGGCTTCGCCAAAAACAAGGCGGCAGTTCTCCGTATAGCCAATTTTTTTACGGTATTCCCAGCACTGGCGGATCCGTTCAGTAAAATAGTCATCGTTGATTATATCGGCTTTATTGCGTGTGAGCAACCGGACAAGGATCTGTGACTTGGGATTGATATACCCCTTGCCGACAAATTTCTTATCATGTGTATATAACTCAACGATATCCCCACCTTGCACTTCTCCCTCAATCTTCTCCACTTCATTGGCAAAGACCCAGGGATGTCCGTTAACCACACGGGGCGTTATTTTACGCTTCAGATAAACAGTGCTCATAAGTCGGCGAAGATAATGGAAAGCCGGTTAAGGCGGCAGTTGTCTTCCGGTCTGCTCTGCCAACATATTATCCGAACAGGCTGATTTTCAGTAACTGTGCTAAGCGGCATCAGGTCATTTTGTCCCAAATAGCGGGTTGGCAATATAATTGACAATCGTACCTTTGCACTCAATTTGTAAAAAATGGCAGAAGAGATTAAAGACCAACAAACGACGGAACAGGGCAATCAGGGCGGCATCGATATCAATGCAGACGAAACCCAATCCGGAACCACACATCTGAATGAACCAGTGGCCCAGGAAAGCGAGCTGGAACAACTAAAAGCGGAACTGGCTGAAGCCAATGACAAATACCTGCGTAAAGTAGCAGAGTTTGAAAACTACAAACGCCGAACAGCCAAAGAACGGATCGAACTGATGCAGACAGCCGGACGGGATGTGATCACTGACCTGCTGGATGTACTGGACGATTGTGACCGGGCGCAGAAACAGCTGGAAAACAACACGGATGTAGCGGCCCAGAAAGAAGGGGTCATGCTGGTGTTCAACAAGCTCAGGACCTCCCTTCAAACGAAAGGACTGAAAGCTATGCAAACGATTCATACTGAATTTGATGCGGACCTGCACGAAGCCATTACAGAGATACCGGCTCCCGCGGAAGATTTAGTAGGTAAAGTAATCGACGAAGTGATAAAAGGATATTACCTTAATGACAAAATCATCCGCCATGCGAAAGTGGTGGTGGGAAAATAAATGAACTTTTAACGGATCAAACTAGCAAATGTCCAAAAGAGATTTTTACGAAATATTAGGGGTCAGCAAAACAGCTACCGCGGATGAAATTAAAAAAGCCTACCGCAAAGTAGCGATGCAGTTTCACCCTGACCGCAATCCGGGTGATAAGGCGGCTGAAGAAAAATTCAAGGAAGCGGCTGAAGCGTATGAAGTACTGAGCGATTCCGATAAGAAAGCCCAGTATGACCGGTATGGACATGCAGGCGTAAGTGGCAATGGTCGTGGCGGATTCAGTGGCGGTGGCGGTATGAACATGGATGATATCTTCAGCCAGTTCGGGGATATTTTTGGAGAAGATCTCTTCGGAAATTTCTTTGGCGGTGGCGGACAAAGAGGTGGCGCCCGGGGCGGTCAACGGAACCGTGGTGTGAGGGGCAGTAATCTCCGGGTCAAGCTGAAACTTACCTATGAAGAGATTGCGAAGGGTGTTACCAAGAATATCAAAGTTAAAAAACATGTGCCCTGTACCACCTGTGGTGGCAGCGGCGCAAAAGATAAAGGCAGTGTGCAGAGTTGCGGAACCTGTGGCGGTAGCGGCCAGGTTAGACGGGTGCAGAATACATTTCTTGGTCAGATGCAGACCGTGACCACCTGTCCGACCTGTAACGGCGAAGGCACCACCATCACCGCCAAATGCGGATCCTGTAAAGGAGAAGGACGTGTATACGGAGAAGAAACAGTGAGCATTGATATTCCGGCGGGTGTACAGGAAGGTATGCAGATGAATGTATCCGGTAAAGGAAATGCGGGAGAGCGTGGCGGGATGCCCGGTGACCTGATTATCCTGATCGAAGAAGAACAGCACAAGGAATTATACCGTGAAGGACTGAATGTTGCTTATGAACTGCATCTTTCATTCACCGATGCGGTATTTGGTACGCAGGTGGAGGTACCTACGATTGATGGCCGGGCCAAGATCAAGATTCCGGCCGGCACACAAAGTGGTAAAATATTCCGCCTGAAAGGAAAAGGGTTCCCGGCAGTGAACTCTTATGAAAAAGGCGACCAACTGATCCAGGTGAGTGTGTGGACCCCTCAACAACTGAATACTGAGGAGAAAGCGGCACTGGAAAAACTGAGCCACTCCCCTAATTTCAAACCGCATCCGGAGAAGAGTGACAAGAATTTCTTTGATAAGATCAAGGAAATGTTTTCGTAAGAAAAGCATCAAGAAACCAAGATGCCAAGATCCAAAGAATAATCAAATAACAAAATTCAAATAAGCATCAAACTAAAATAACCAAACCTCCTAAGGAGGTTTGGTTATTTTAGTTTGGTTATTTTGTATTGGCTGTTGACTACTAACTACCGACTACGAACTACTGACTCTTTTTTTTCTTTCCCTTCATATACAAATTCCTCGCCTGTATTGTAAGGTTCACAAATTCTTTCTGTAACAGATCAGTATCGCCGGCGGAAGCCTGGGCCATTTCGACCATATCATTCCAGGTTTTGGTTTTAACAAAGGGAGAGCCGCGGAGCATGGAACCAAACTGAGCTACTGCTGCGGAAAAATGATAACATTTATCCAGTTTCTCATACGCCAGGTAATCGAAACTGCTTTTCTGGTCAAAGTAGCGGTGTGTCGTATCTCCCGGATTGCGGTATTGCAGGCGGATATTGGCAAACTGACCGGTATAGATACTGTCACGGATAGCACCCCGGTTCAGTTCCGTTGGTTCGATTTCAAATAAAGCAATCATCGAAAATCCGGAACCGATCTCCCCGCCTTCCACTACGGAACTGGCATCCCGTAAAGCACCCACCTTATTATCAAACCCGATCAGCCGGTATTCTTTTACATACTCGGGATTGAACTCCACATTCATATAGACATCATCGGCCACTGAATAGAGGGTCTGGGTGAATTCCTTCAATAATACTTTTTCCGCTTCCTTAAAATTATCGAGATAGGCGAAATTGCCATTTCCTTTTTCAGCGAGTAATTGAATTTTTGAGTCCTTATAATTACCCATGCCCACTCCCAGGCAGGTGAGGTATACCCCCGACTCCCGTTGTGCACTGATCATTTCATCCAGTTCTGATTCCGTCTTCAGTCCCACATTAAAATCACCATCTGTTGCCAGTATCACCCGGTTATTCCCTCCCTGGATAAAATGCCGTCTTGCCTGTGTGTATGCCAGCCGGATACCTGCTTCACCAGGAGTGGAACCGCCAGGTGTAAGTTCATCGATGGCTTTAATTATTTTTTCCTTTTCTGCCCCGCTGGTGGTTTCCAGCATTACACCGGTCACCCCGCCATAGACCACAATTGATACAGAATCCTTATTGCGCAGGTTATTCACCAGCAGCCGGAAAGCCGATTGCAACAAAGGCAGGCGGTTGGGCATATCCATGGAACCCGACACATCAATCAGGAAAACCAGGTTACTCGGTGGCAAGGTATCCAGATTCAGTTTACGGGAAGACAGATTAATATAATACAGCTGATTCGCCGTATTCCAGGGACAGGCGGTCAGGGTAGGTTTGATATGAAAGAGATCATTCCCGGCTGGCTCATAATAATCCAGGTTGAAGTAGTTGATCATTTCTTCAATCCGGACCGCATCGGGGGGAACGATGGAGTTCATCGTGATAAAGCGGCGGATATTACTATAGGAAGCCCGGTCTACATTGAGTGACATACCGGTACTGGGAAACTGGCGGGCAATTAGAAAACGGTTTTCCAGCAGACTGGCATAACTCTCATCACCGGCAAACCATTTTTTCTGCTCGTCCCTGCCGAGATCCTTGGTAAAGGAGGAAAGCCGGTCACGGAAACGGTTATTTGACGTGGCAGGGGCGGGTTTTAATTTAACCCGGACATAATTATCTGCGTTAACCGGAATTTTTTCCGGACGGTACCCTTCAAGAAAAAAGCTGAATGTATCCAGCTGGCTGTGAGCCAGTATACCGAATGTACCCGCCGCTCCGCTGCGAAAAACATACCCGGTCTTAAACTGCTTGATGATCACATTCTGCAGCACATTGCCTGCCTCATCCTTTACTTCACCCCGCACATAAAATTGCTGGGCACCCAGGGTGTGGGTCAGTAATAAAAGGATTAATATTTGGCAAGTGGTCTTCAACCGGATAGAATAACATATAATTTAAAAACAAGTGATTACCGTTTCAAATACTCATACTAACTGATATATCTCTTTCAGGCTCCTTCCCAGTCCGTCATAATCGAGTCCGTATCCCACTACAAATTTATCGGGGATCACAAAGCCGACATAATCCGGATGCAGGGGAAAAACGGTTGCTGATGATTTATGTAACAAAGTGGCAATACGTAAGGATTTAGGCTGCTGGTGACTGAGCTTGGGTAAAAAATTATGCAGGGTCTTTCCCGTATCCACGATGTCCTCCACAATAATCACTTCCTTTCCGAACAGATCATCTTCAAGACCGATTGATGTCACAACATTTCCGGAAGACTTCATTCCTTTATAGGAAGCCAGTTTAATAAAACAGATTTCTGCCTCAATGGTCAGATTTTTAAACAGGTCAGCCGCAAACATAAAAGAACCATTCAATATGGCGATGAACAGGGGGCGCTTACCAGCATAATCCGAATTGATCTGATCGGCCAGTTCTTTTACCCGTTGCTGGATCGTATCTGATGAAAGATAGATATCGAAGGTTTTATCGTGGACTTTAATGAGCGACATATAGTTAGTTGTGGGTTGAGGGTTTAGCGTTGAGGGTTGGTGGTCGTTAGAGTGTAGTTTTCGCGGATAACGAGTTTTGGTGCGGCAATGGCTTTCTTACGGAGGCTGAGACGTTCACCGGGTGCGGGCCGGTCTTCGGCACCAAGGAAGTTCAGTTCCAACAGACTTTCCAGCCGGATGCCCTGCTGCTGGGCGATATCATATACTGTTTCTCCCGGTTGTACCTGATAATATTCATCCGCTCCCGTTTTCCTTTTCCGTTGTAAAAAAATCAGCTGATCGGCGGCCAGTGACTCAGCCTGGGCTAATTCGTTGAACTCAAACAAACGGGCTAATGGAATAGTATACTGCTGTGCCAGCGAGAGAAAAGATACTCCCTTCTTTGCATAAACCACCCGGGTATCATTGATCTTAAATTCACCAGAAGGGTAATTGTTTCTTTTACTCACGGGGAATAAATCAGACATGAGCCTGAGGCCGCCAATCTTACGTACTGAAGTATCCGGTTTTGCCTTAACAACCGTATCCGTTACCGGTTTACCCAATGCCATCAAGGTATAATCCTGTAACTGGTAATCCTCGATCAGTTTGATCAGGACAATGGGATAACGCGGATTCGTGGCATAACCAGCTTTTTTCAATCCATTCGCCCAGCCTGCATAATCAGCAGGATCCAGCTGAAACAAACCGGCATAGCGCTGGCTGTTCTTTAAAAAATTGGAATGATCGCGGTATGAATCTTCAGCGGTAGGGTATTTCCTGAAACACTCCCCTCTTGCATCATCATCATGCGAAACAGATTCACCGGTCCAGCCGGTCTTGCATTTAATACCAAAATGATTATTTGACTTAAGGACCAGTTTGCTGGTTCCGGCCATGGTTTCATGAATACCCTGGGCCAGTTTTATAGCCGCCGGCACCCCGGTCCGTTTCATTTCGGCCATCGCCAGTTCCTTATAGGTATTGATATAGCTTAGAACCGTTTCATTCTGCTGAGACCTTGCCGTCATCACACTTAATGCGAAAAATAAAAAAAGTATAGCTTTTCTCCGTAACATCATTCTTTCAGTTATAATTTCCGGATCAGGTATAACCCGTCGCGGATCGTGAGTATTGTTTTTTCTATATCCGTACGCTGCCTGATAAATTCATTAAAGGCCTGAATCCCTTTGGCGCTTTTCCCCTTAACCGGTTCCTGCAGCACCTGGCCATGAAACAGCACATTATCTGCTAAAATAAAGCCGTTTTTCCTCAACCGGGGAAAAACAAGGTTAAAATAATCGATATAAGCTGGTTTATCGGCATCTATAAAGACCAGGTCCCAGGTCGGTGAGAGACCCGGAAGGATATCTAACGCATTACCCGTGTGGGATATTATCTGGCTGGCCTGCGGGGAACGGTCAAAATAAGACCGGGCCAGTGCTGAATCGGCCTCCCTGAGTTCGATGGTATGCAGGCGCCCCTCCGGGGTCAGGCCTTTGGCGAGGCAAAGAGCGCTGTATCCGGTAAATGTGCCGATTTCGAGGATGGCAGCAGGGCGAAGCATACAGCTGATCATTTCCAGGACCTTGCCCTGGACCTTGCCGCTGAGCATGATGGATTCGGAATGCCGGGTGCGGGTGTATTCAGCCACTTCCTCCAGCAGACTGTCTTCAGGTGAAGTATATGTTTCCGCATAGGCTTCCGCCAATGGGTTGATCAGGTCCATCTTACCGGTTTTTGCAAAGATAAACTTATACCGCCAGCAGACTACCTTCTGATGGTGAGCCCTTTTTAGAGATCAGCCAGAGACCACAGAAGGTAAAGATGCCGTTTATCAGAATCAGTTCATTCCCGATCTTATACCCGTTGAAGGTACTAGCCGACCATTCCGTGAGGAGGGGCAGACTGATATGCAGTTTTGCTTCGTACCAGGCCGGATTACTGAGCATATCCACACCAAGTGCGAGCAACGGAGCTGCTATACAGGCCACCCAGATCAGCTTGTCGTTGAGTTTACGCCGGGTGAGTATACCAAAGGAAAAGAGTCCGAGAAGTGGTCCATAAGTTATACCGGCAAACTTCAGGATAAAGTCGATGATCAGTTTATCATTGATCCATTTGAATAAAAGGACCATCACAAAGAAGATTGCGGCAAAGGTGAAATGCACTTTCAGCCTGGTACGTTTCTTTTGCTTTTCGGTGCCTTGTTGTTTATTAATACCCAGGATATCGATACAATAACAAGAGGTCAATGAAGTAATCGCGCCGTCCACGCTCGGGAATAAAGCGGAGATGATCGCAATAATGAAGATCACGCCGATCACGCCGCTGAAGGTATCACTCAGTGCAATGGTCGGGAATAAATCATCCGGCGGTACGTTGATGCCGTTCTTCGCCGCATAGAGATAAAGCACGCCACCCAGCACGAGGAACAGCAGATTCACAAACATCAGTACCGCGGTGAAGGTCATGATATTCTTTTGCGAATCTTTCAGGGTCTTCACACTGATATTTTTCTGCATCATTTCCTGGTCCAGACCGGTCATGGCAATGGCGATAAACATACCGCCTACAATATGCTTGATGGCAAATGAACCTGAGTTGACATCCCAGTTAAATATCTTTGTATACCCTTTGTCCGCCATCATCGTCATGGCCCCGCCGAAATCAGTACCGAGTGCTTTTACAATCACCACTATACAAACCACCAGTCCCACCAGCATACCGGTGGTCTGAAGCGTATCGGTATAGATGATGGTCTTCACTCCGCCTTCAAAAGTATAGAGCAGGATGAGCACAAGGATCACCAGTGCAGTGGCTTCAAAAGGAATACCCAGTTTATTAAAAATAAAGATCTGCAGCACACTGATCACCAGGTAAAGCCTGGCCGTAGCGCCCACAGTACGGGAAAGAATAAAGAAGAATGCCCCGGCTTTATGTGCATTTATGCCAAACCGTTTTTCGAGATACGTGTAGATACTGGTCAGGTTCATCCGGTAATACAACGGAATCAGCACAAAGGCAATGACCATATATCCCAGCAGGTAACCCAGGACAATCTGGTAATAATAAAAATTGCCGGTTCCTACCCCGCCAGGTACACTCACGAATGTAACGCCGGAGAGCGATGTACCAATCATACCAAAGGCCACCAGCATCCAGTTACTGTTGCGGTTCCCGATAAAGAAGGATTCATTATCTGAATTACGGGAGGTATACCAGGCTACCCCGAGTAAAAGCGCAAAATACCCGATCACAAAGGAAAAGAGAACGACTGGAGACATAGTTGGCGGTTTCTGTTAAGCAATTATTAGCGTTGCAAAATAGGCAATAATGAATTTTGAAGATAATTAAAAATGTTATCCCTTTGCAGCAATATTATTTCTATGGCGATTCAATCTCTTGCGGTTTTCTGCGGTTCAAAAAACGGAGCCAATCCTGTATTCAGTCAGCATGCTGCTGCACTGGGAAAACTGATGGCGGAAAACAATATCCGGCTGATCTATGGCGGTGGCAGTGCCGGCTTGATGGGTATTATTGCGGATAGTGTCATGCAGCAAGGTGGTGCCGTTACCGGTATCATTCCGAAATTATTGCTGGAATGGGAAGTGCAGCACCGCGGTATCACGGAACTGATCATCAGTGATGATATGCATGAACGGAAACGGAAGATCTACAGTATATCCGATGCGGCCCTGATCCTGCCGGGGGGATTTGGCACGCTGGATGAATTATTTGAAATCGTGACCTGGAATCAACTCACCATACATGACAAACAGATCTATATCCTGAACTCCGGCGGATTCTATGATCACCTGATACAGCATATTGAATTAATGAAAGCAGAAGGCTTTCTCTATGAAGAGGCCATCAAACGGATCCAGGTCATCGAACAGCCAGCTGACCTGCTCCCTTATATACAATAAGAAGGCTTATTCTTTCTTACGACCCAGGTAAAAACTAAAACCGGTACGGAAAACCGGGAGTATCCGGCCATACTGATCACGGTAAGGAGAGTTAAAATCCTTCATGGCATCGATCATAATACTGGTGTAGAATTGTCCCCGCCCGATATTCCGGGTACCATAACCGAGTCCGACAAGCAAACTGGGTGCCGTGGCATTTGCCTTATTGATGATACCGGCATCTGTTTTCTCGCTGTAGGAAATTTTATTGTATTCAAATTGTCCGCCAATAAATAGCTGCTGGATCGGCCAGATACGCAGGAAAGGACCTCCGCCCAATGCGAGGTAACGGGCTGTAATATTCACCGATTGATAACGCTGGGTAACATAGGTCAGGTTCATGGCGATACCAGCATCAATCACCTGGTTGATACTGTACCCGAATTCAGGATTCAGGCCAATGATAAAGCCATTGGAAAAGCCAAGATTAAAACCGGAACCGATAAATACACGGCTGGCCTTGAATCCGCTTTCTTCTTCATCCTGCGCCATCGCGGCTACAGACAAAAAAGAGAGTAACAGTAAGGTGAGCAGTTTTTTATTCATAGTTACAATTAATAAGTTATTTGAGTTCTTCCTGTTCCTGCCAGCTGAGGTTCAGTTCATTGGCCACCCCCCTGATAGCAAACAACCGGCCCAGCATCAGCAGCAGCATAGCCCCTGTAATGACCAGGAGCAGAAAGTCGCCACTGAGCAGAAATAAAACCACACTGAACAGGGCCATTCCTTCACAAATAGCCAGGTACAATGTTACCGCAGCCCTGTATTTATCCATTTTTCCTTTCAGGTTATCATTCCCTTCACGGATATCGCGGATCCGTTGCTGATACAGGTAACGGGCCATCAGCAGGGCAAGCAATGCCAGTCCGGTCATCAGCGGCAACAGGAAAGAACTTACTTTTTTGATTTCTTCCTGCAGGAAGGGGCCGTTGAACTGATTTATGCCCACAGAGACAAGGGTAAAAATAACAACCCCAAAAGAAAGGGCTGCTGTAAGGATACGTAATCCCTTTAAATCCTGACTGATGGAGCCTGAGCCTTCAGATGTGTTATTCATACAATTTGTAAAAAGGTAAACCGGTATTTATGCAAATTAACGGATGATCGGCAAACTTAGTATTCCTTACCGGTCAGTATTTGAAAGAGGGACACATGGATTCACGCTTATTTCCTTTATAACTGCCCATGGCTCCCTGCTTGACCAGTGAGAATTCAAAGGCCCCGCGGGTATTATTGAAATTTTTCAGTCCGGACATCGTAGCGTCATAGGTGAACGTGAAGTTGATATCTTTTAATCCCAGTCCGATCATGGGAATCACCGCGTCTTTATAGCGGTAATAGAGTCCGGCCGTGAGCGTCTTCTCTCCATCCCCTGAAAGATTATATTGTGCATTCAGTCCGCCCACGATCTCATACGATTTAGCCTGTATGGACACATAGGCATTGGGATTCAGGATCACCATCTCATTCACTTTGAAACTGCCATTCAGGAATCCATTGTAACGAACGGGAATCCGGTTATCGATTCCGGGCTGGTCATTAAAAAAGGATTCTTTGGGCTGGTTAATATGCATGGCAGAAAAACCGGCATTCAGGTAAGCCCGGTCATTGGGGAAGTAGGCGTAGTTCATACCCACCTGCATATCGAGGTAGTTGATATTGTTGTAATCCAGTTTCGGAGCAACAGTAGTCTGGTGGGCATCAAAGAATTGTCCGTTCCACTGGCTGGGGAAACTGAGATTCGCCGTATTAATATTTTTATTGGCCCAGCCTACATTAAAGCCAAGGCTCACCAGGCTTCCGGCATTGATCATCTGGTGATAGGCCACCGAACCATACACTTTGGTAGAGGTAAGCACACTGGTACCGGCTACATCGCGCAGAATCATTCCTCCCACGCCCAGCCATCCGTTATTCTCACTGTTCTGCAATACCTGCACATCACCAAAAGCACTCATTGTTTTATAGGGAAATGAAGTAACCGATGCCCACTGGTTCCGGTAATTAATACCGATCCGGTAATCCCCGTCGGGCATAAACCCGGTATTGGCCGGATTGGTGAGCAGCGGACTGTTCATGAATTGGGAAAAATGCAGGTCCTGGGCCGTGGTACTGAACCATCCGCCGCAGAAAAGAATCAGTATGTATCGCTTCATTCCCTTCATGATTCAACAATTATCTGATTAACGTAATATCGCCCTTCTTCGTTGTCTTCACCCCGTCAAAGAATTCCACGGTCAGTGTATAGGCATATACATCCATGGGTTGCACCACTCCTTTCACTTTACCATCCCATCCAATATTCCGGTCATTGGTTTCAAATACTTTCTGGCCCCAGCGGTTCCAGATGGTAAACTGCATTTTTGCAATACCAAATCCACGTACCAGTACCACACTGTTCTGATCTCCGCTTTGCGGGGTAAAGGCATTGGGTACATCCACCACCGGAATAACGGTAGCACTGACCGGCCGGCAGATCTGCGCCGGACATCCAATGAGGTTGTAAGCAGTGAGACAGGCATTAAATGTACCGGTAGAATTATACTGATGATCAAAGTTGGCTCTTGAAGTAGTCCGCAAGGTATCCCCGTCTCCAAACTCCCATTTGAAACTTACCGCATCAAGTGAAGAGAGATTATTGAATGTTACCGGCATATTAGGGGCGGGTGTTAATGGTGAAAAACCAAAATCAGCGGTAGGCGCTCCATAGACCTGTATTGTAAACCTGGCTGTGTCGGTAAGGTTACAGGTATTGGGATTATAGGCCACCAGGGTAATGGCATATGTACCAGGTAATGTATAAGTATGTGTGGGATTCGCAGCTGTTGATGTATTTCCATCGCCGAAATTCCACAGGAAGGTCTGCGCCGCCAGCGAAGTATTATCAAATACCGGGGTATAAGGTATACAACCGGAAGCCGGTGTGGTGAACTGCGCTTTTACATTATCCGCCACACTGAGCGGTATCACCAGGGAGTCAGGTGCATTACAATAGACCGTATCCTGCAATAATAGTTTTACATTATAGGTACCGGGACCAGCATAGGTATGGAATACCGGGGCTGCGCCTGCAGTTACGGTGGGTGTGCCATCGCCAAAGTCCCAGACAAAACTCTGATTTGTAAATGGCCGGGTAGGCGGTGCAATCGTTGTGTTGTCAAACCTGTAATTAAAGGAACCGCAGGGAGGCAGTTTAACCGGGTTAAATGCCGGCGTGGCCAGCAGGTTACCCACCCTGATCTTCATATACGATGTGTCGCGTACATTACAGGTGGCCGGATCAATCGCCACCAGCATTACATTATAGGTGCCGATATTCAGGTAAGTATGCGAAGCGTTGGGCACCGTAGTGGCTACCATGGGCGAACCATCTCCGAAGTACCATTCATAACTGACGCCGGTAGCCAGGGTATCAGAAAAATCAACCGTGAGCGGCTGACATCCCGCTGTATCTCTGGGCACTCCATTGATCGTGGATTGTATACCCGCGCGTACGCCGGCAAGGTTCATATCGATCTTGAGCATGGTAAGATTGCATTCACCGCCTCCAACTGCATTGTTTACGGTAGACCAAGAGCCGGGGGTTGTAGGATAGATTGGCCTTGTGCCGATATTACAATTACCACAGATTGCCTGGTAAATTTTTCCATTCCGGTCAAACCGGCTGGTGCCACCATCCACGTGATCGCATCCGGTACCCGGTGCATTATTCTCGCCGAAGAAACTACCGAATAACTGGGAATCGGCATTCTTCTTCAACACAAAGAAATAAAGATCCTTTCCATCCGTGGTGCTTTTGAAAGCATCGGCCGTAACCGGTAAACCGGTGGTACCTGCACTATTAAACGCATTGTCTGTACTGAAGAACCCACCCCATCCGGATATATATACATTTTCACAACGGTCTACCAGGAAAGCGATAGGTGAAATATTCGGCGTCACTCCACCGGAACCAAATGCCGTGGAATAAACATAGGCGGATAAATCCGGTTGCAGTTTACAGATAAACTGTTTGCCGCCTGCATTGCTGAATGTGGCATTCTGAATCGGCCAGGCACCTGTGGTTTGTCCCATGATATAGGGAAAACCCAGGGCATCAAACTGCACCCCGAATACCTGGTCAATACCAGCCGTACCAATATAGGTGGAGCGAAGTACGGCGGTACCTGTATTATTAATGATGGCCACAAAACCATCGATCACCCCGTGATTGGCTGTACCCAGTGTTCCTCCCTGTGTTCCTTGCAGGAGATTCTGGCTTTCCGTACCACCGGCCACATAAATATTGTTAGTAAGCGGATTAATTGAAAGGACATAAGCGGCATCATTACCAGAGCCACCAATATAACTGGCAAAAAGGATGTTGCTGAGATCCGGCGTTAATTTCAGTACCACCCCGTCCTGTATACCACCGCCGAAGGTTGACTGAAAGAATCCGGCTGTTCCGGGAAAATCAGCGGACTGGGTGGAGGAAGCCACATACACATTACCGCCTGCATCCAGGATCACTTCACTTCTTCCATCATCCCCGTAATTACGCTGCAGGGAATTCAACCCCCGGGTATCGGAGATATTAACCCCGTCACTACCGGCACCGCCGATCCGGCGAGAACCGATCAGCGCTGTACCGGCTGCATTCAGTTTGGTGACCACAATATCAAAACCGGCACCGCCGGCTGAACCGTTGTTGATGGTTGGATAATCGGAAGAATTGGTCCGGCCGGCCAATACCAGGTTACCGGCAGGATCCACGATCAGCGAATGCGGTTGATCCTTGCCGTTACCACCGATATAGGTGGCATAGATCCGGTTATTGCCATTGGGGGATAATTTGATAATACCAATATCAAATTCACCACCCTGGTAACTGGTTTCATAAGCACCGGTGGATACGGGAAAACCGCTGCCGGTACTGCCAAAGACAATCCCCCCGCCAAAGAAACTTTCATCCGGACCATAGGTGGCGGTAAAGCCCCAGTTGTCGGAGCGGCTGCCGGAAAAAGAACAGAATACAATACTCGGATCGATCACCAGTTGGCGGGTACGGTCATACTCCTTTATATCAAAACGAACCACATTCCCGCTGACGGTATACTTACAATTCACAACCGCCCTTCCGGTAACGGAGGGCTGAAAGGTGAAGGGGGCAGATTCCTTAAAATCAGCCAGTGAAGTACTCACCACGAGCTCTTTGTTCTTCACCTGTATTTTATCCACCCCGTCATACTTCAGGGCAATCCGTGAAGGATCAGCACCTGGTTGTACAAGGATGTCATATTTAAGGGTGCCGCGGTCTGTATAATAACGGACATCCACACCCGGATAAACATTTTTAATCGTAACCCCCTGGTAGATCTTGCATTCAGCCGCCCACTTGGATGGATTATTTCCGATGAAATAGTTGTTATATGTGGGCAGTGGCTTATCCGGTATGATGAGGGCACCGGAAGAGGCACCGATAAAATCCACATTCCAGGCATGCGAACGGACAGTCACCGGTGGAGGAGTGCCGGTCATTTTACCATCTGCAGAAAGTCCGTGTTTAAACTGCGTAAGCCGTTGCAGATCGGCGGGATTATGCTGTACCACGGTAAAGCCCCCGTTACGGATAAAGAAAGCCCCGTTACTCACTTCTCCCTGATAACGTACTTTTTCATCCCACTGACCTTTATTCTCGATAAATTCAATGTTTCCCTGGGCTGAAAGGGTAATTACAGCAAGCAGGGTTACGGCGATGGTAAAGAGTTTTTTCAGCGTCAACTTATTTACTTTAAAATAACGATTTTTTCCCAGAAAAGGATTTAAAACTTCTGTTAAGAATCACCCGCCGAAGACATTTTTTGTAAAATATCACCGAACGGTCAGGAAATTTTACTCCATTGCACAGGACCTTTCCGGTAATGCAGGAATTTCTTCAACTGCAAATTTTCGGCCGAAACCAGATCGGGGTCTTTTTCCAGCAGGGCAGCGGCCATATTCCGGGCAATTTCCAGCAAATCACGATCTTGGACTATGCTGGCCAGCCGGAAGTTTAACGCCCCGCTCTGCCGGGTTCCTTCAATTTCACCCGGACCTCTCAGTTCCAGGTCTTTTTCAGCAATCTCAAACCCGTTATTGGTCGATGTCATGATCTGGATGCGCTCGCGGGCATCATTACCTAATTTTGACCCGGTTAATAATACACAATAACTTTTTTCAGCCCCCCTTCCTACCCGGCCCCGCAGCTGATGGAGCTGTGACAAACCGAATTTCTCCGCACTTTCAATCACCATCACGGAGGCATTGGGTACATTCACCCCCACTTCGATCACCGTTGTTGAAACCATGATCTGTGTATCATGTTCAACAAATCTTTTCATATTTAGTTCTTTCTGTTCCGCCGGTTGCCTTCCATGCACCATACTGATCCAGAATTTGGGCTCGGGGAAATAGGCTTTTACATTTTCGTAACCCTTCATCAGGTTTTCGTAATCCATTTTATCACTTTCCTCGATCAGGGGAAAAATAATATAGACCTGTCTTCCTTTATCGATCTCGGCCCGGATAAAATCCATCACTTTACTGCGCTGTGATTCAAAACGGTGGACCGTGGTGATCGGTTGCCGCCCGGGGGGCAATTCATCAATTACACTATAATCCAAATCTCCATAAGCCGTCATGGCCAGGGTTCGGGGAATCGGGGTGGCGGTCATCACCAGGACATGCGGAGGTATCTCGGCTTTCTTCCATAAACGGGCCCGTTGTTCCACTCCAAACCGGTGCTGTTCGTCTATAATCACGATGCCCAGTTTTTTAAACTGTACCACATCTTCAATCACGGCATGGGTGCCCAGGAGTATTTTCAATTCCCCGCTGGCCAGTTCGGCCAGTATCTTTTTCCGTTCAGCAGATTTAACGGAACCGGTGAGCAGACGTACCGATACCCCCACTTTTGCCAGCAGTTCCCCGATACCCTGGTAATGTTGCTGGGCTAATATTTCTGTAGGCGCCATCAGGCAGGCCTGGTAACCATTGTCCACGGCCAGCAACATGGTCAGTACGGCCACGATGGTTTTACCACTACCCACATCCCCTTGCAGGAGCCGGTTCATTTGTTTACCCGTCGCCGTATCCGTTCGGATTTCGCGGATCACTCTTTTTTGTGCCCCGGTCAATTCAAAAGGAAGGTGATTCTTATAACAGTCATTAAAAAAATCCCCCACTTTCTCAAAGACCACTCCCTTTGAATAGCGATGCCGCTGACTCCGGAGCAGGTTCATCCGTACCTGGGCCATAAAGAGTTCCTCAAACTTGATGCGCTTCACTGCTTCCAGGTAGTCCTGTTCTGATTGGGGAAAATGAATCTGTTGAAGGGCTTTAAAACGACCGGGCAGGTTGAGTTGTTTGATAATATCACCCGGCAGGTTTTCTTCCACGTCTTTCTCCTTCACCTGCATCATCAGCAACTGGGTCAGTTTGCCGATCTGACGGCCACCCAGTCCCCGGGCTTTTAGTTTTTCTGTAGTGGAATAGACCGGTTCAAGATAGTTCTTAGCCAATGGCTGATCCGGGACCAATACTTCCAGTTCCGGATGCACGATCTGTGCGTTGCCATTGAAGAAACCAACCCGTCCGTATACGAGGTAAGACTTCCCGGGTTCCAGTAATTTTTGCACCCAGTTGATGCCCTGAAACCAGGTCAGTTCGAGGATGCCGGTCTTGTCCTTCAGCTGGGCCACCAGTCTTTTCCCGGCCTTTTGTCCGATGATATCAAAACTCAGCAGCACCCCTGCTACCTGTGCATATTCGCTGAGCGGTGTCAGTTCACTCACCTGGTTCAGTTTGGTGCGGTCGATATGCCGGAAGGGATAATGATCCAGCAGATCACCGAAGGTGAAAATGCTGAGTTCTTTTTTGAGCAGGTCAGCGCGCAAGGGACCCACCCCCTTGAGGTATTCAATCGGACTGGTTAATATGGAAGCGGTGGTGGAAATAAAAAATTGCTTTCCGGCAAATGTAAACAATGGCAGGGTCAATTGGTTACACCGTCGCGTTCACCTAAAAGTGCTGATGAAAAAAGCTGAACAGGGTAAAACAGGCATGTGAAAAATACGGTGCCATTTCCGCAAATACCCCAAATATGCCGTTAAATCCTGCAGTGTTCCCCCTTAAAAGACTCAATATTGGTCAATGATCGGGAAAAGGCCTTGCTGAAATGGCAAAAGCGACCTACTTTACTACGTATATCCACCATTCAGGACAAACCATAACTGATGAAAAACCATTTCCACCTGTTACAGCTTGATCTGTATTTCACCGAATACAAGTTTGCGCTATTATGCCTGGTATCTGCGTTTGTTGTTACGCTGATCAGCATCCCTCCTATTATAAGTCTGATCCGGAAGTATAAATTATACGATAAGCCCAATGCCCGGAAAGAGCATACCACGCCTATTCCCACGATGGGAGGCATTGCGATTATTGCCGGGATGGCTGCTTCACTTTTTCTCTGGTTCCCGTTCAGCACAGAGCCAGCCCTGATCAGTTTTTTCTTTTCCGTGATCATCCTCTTTGGCCTCGGCATCATGGATGACCTGAAAGACCTCTCTGCGAAATACAAATTCATTATACAGATTGCCCTGGCCCTGCTGGTAGCAATCTCCGGTATCCGGATCACCAGTTTTGGCGGACTCTTTGGTCTTGAAGAAATTCCCCAACAGGCACAAATATCCATCACCGTGCTGGCGATTGTGGGCATCACGAATGCATTTAACCTGATTGATGGCATTGACGGACTCGCCGGCGGTCTCGGCTTTATGAGCCTGATCACCCTGGGTTTATTCCTGATCATGAACCGGGATGGCAATACGGCATTAATTGCTTTTGCACTCGCCGGTGGTATCCTCGCCTTTCTTTATTTCAACTTCAATCCGGCTAAAATATTTATGGGCGATACCGGTTCGCTGGTACTTGGATTTGTGGTGTCCGTACTCTGCATACGGCTATTACAAGTGAATGAAACTTCGCTGACCCCGGCTTTGCCCAATGCCCCGGTGTTTATCACCGGTGTGGCCATGATCCCGGTATTCGACACGCTGCGTGTATTCCTCGGCCGGATGTGGAAGGGCAACTCTCCCTTCTCCCCCGACAAAACGCATATCCATCACCTGCTCACCAACCAGGGCTATACCCATGGGTTTGCATCCAAACTGATTTGTTTTATCCATGGATTTATCCTGATTGAAATTTATTTCCTGCGGAATATGCGGATGGAATTCCAGTTGCTGCTGTTGTTCGGCTTCATGCTGTTTGTTACGGTAATGCTGAAGCGCTTAGGTAAGCTACTCGGTAAGAATGAGAAAGTGCATGAGGTGATTAAGGAATACCTGGGGTAGAAAGAACCAAGAACCGAAGATGCCAAAGAAGCCAAAGAAGCATCAAGAAGCAAGATAACAAGATCCAAAAAATAATCAAGAAGCAAGAAACAAATAAGCATCAAGGGTTCTCCGGAGATCATATTAAAGCCTTAATGATTAAGTGTAATTAGTGCGAAAAATCAATTGAGTTCAGACACTTGATTTTCGAGCGAAGCGAGAAACCTTCCCTTTCTCTCCCCCCAAATATTGTCATCCCGACGAAGGAGGGACCCTGTATTTTGCCAGTGCTTATAAAAGAACCACAGGCATTTCGAGCGCAGCGAGAAATCTTGTATTTCCCCCTCCCCCCATAAATCACGTCATCCCGACAAAGGAGGGAACTTCGACAAAGGTTCACACAAATCAACTTCAAAAAAAACAGAAACTTACTGACCCTCCTGAAGAACTTACGCTGCACCCCTGTAAGAAGTTTCCTTGCTTCGCTGCGGAATGACAAATTCCGTTGGAGGGGGGGGCTAGTAAATGATTTCTCGCTTCGCTCGAAATCGGAGTCTTAGAACCTTTTGGGAATGTTTTTAGGCGGCCACTGGCCACAAATCTTCTCATTCAGGAATTTCCAATCAGGATTGTGTGAATTAATCAGGGCTACCTTCTTATCCCGGTTCCACTTTTTGATCTCCGTTTCACGTTTTATTGCATCCTGAATATATTGAAACGTTTCGTAGTAAACGAGGTTAAAGCAAAAATAACGGCCCGCAAATGTGGCGAAACGTCCCCTGTTATCCCAGTGCTCCGATAGTCTGGCTTGCAGGTTATTCGTAACCCCGATGTACAGTGCCCCCCGATTCTTACTTGAAACAATATATACAAAGTAAATTTTCCCCTCATCTTTCATAGCTTGTCATTTAATAGCATGAAAGTGCTTAAAAGGGCATTCCCCGCAAGGTGATTTTAAACATTAATTTGTGGGGAAAAAACGCCCATTTCTGCAATTTCGAGCGCAGCGAGAAATCTTTCCTCTCTCTCCCCCAACCGCCTGTCATTCCGCAGCGAAGCAAGGAAACTTCATTCAAGGTTGGTGAAAAAACTTCAAAGAAGCGAGGAAACTTCGCTCACGGCTGGTGAAAAAACTTCCGAGTAAAGCAAGGAAACTTCGCTCAAGGTGAACAAAAACAAACCTTTCTGCGATTTCGAGCGCAGCGAGAAATCTTTCCCCTCTCTCCCTTAACCGCCTGTCATTCCGAGCGAAGCAAGGAAACTTCATTCAAGGTTGGTGAAAAAACTTCAAAGAAGCGAGGAAACTTCGCTCACGGCTGGTGAAAAAAAATCAAAGCTCAGCGAGGAGGCTTCGTGCTAATCAAACACAAACCAACTTCATAAAAAGGGAAAAGCGACTGCGTTACTTAGAAACTTCTGTTGCATCCCTGTGAGAAGTTTCCTCGCTTCGCTCGGAATGACAAACTCCTTGGGGGGGGTAAAAAAGATTTCTCGCTGCGCTCGAAATCGTAGTGAGTCCCCGCCATTCAGCAACCTCCAACTAATTCCTGATAACCACCGCCATCATCCCACAAGGCCCATGTGCCCCGATGACCAGGCTTTGTTCTATATCAGCAGTTTTGGAAGGACCGGCAATGAAGACACCGAAACCGGTTTCATTGACGGAGATGCGTTCGTAGGCCTGGTGCATGGTGGGTACCAGGTCTTTTTCGTAGATGAGCAGGATGAGCTGTTGGGCGATGAAGGGCAGCAGGCGGTTGACCATGTTTTCTTCAGTGACCCAGATGGAACCGTTTTCGGCAACGGCAACACCGCCACGGATAATGGCCGTATCAACAGCCGACAATTCAGTGGGGGATAAACGGGCGAGGTCTAATGGATAATCGCCGGTGGTATCGATGACGAATGCCCCTTTATCAATGGAAGCAATGAATTGCCGTGCTTCTTCTGCAGAGGCAATTTCTTTGCAGCTGCCGCCAATGGCCGTAAGCACGGTGCTGAACTGGGTCAGCAGGTCGGGGTAATTGATGACTAATGTGAGATCAGGCTCCGTGTATGGCACGGACTCCGGTTTGTTCTTCCGGATCGCACTGAATATTTTTTCGCGGCTGCTCATTTCTTTTTGTTTTGAATATACCAGTCACGGAAACTCTGCCTGGGTGCTTCCGGCATCTCGCGTTGCTTGTTCCAGGGATTGATTTTGAACTTGACCATAAAGGGCATATACCTCAAGACCCATCTGGCGGAAGCCCCACCGAAACGATACAGGGCCGGACGTCCCAGCACAAAGGCCATTCCCTTCATCATGATCTTTTTTGAAAGCGGCAAATGACCACCCTTACTCAGCTCCTGCCGCCATTTCCATAACTGGTTATGGATATCGATCTTGACCGGACAGACATTACTGCAACTGCCACATAAGGAAGAAGCAAAAGGCAGATCTGAATATTTCTTCGGATCAAAATTGGGATTGAGGATGGAACCGATCGGACCTGCTACAGCTGTATGATAACTGAAGCCTCCACTGCGGCGGTACACGGGACAGGTATTGAAACAGGCGGCACAACGGATGCACTTTAATGCATTCCGGAAATCGGCCTTACCTAAAATATTAGAACGACCATTGTCTACGATAACGATATGCATTTCCTGACCGGCGCGGGGCTTGTGGAAATGACTGGAATACGTAGTGACCGGTTGCCCCGTGGCACTGCGGGCAAGCAAACGGAGAAAGACCGATAAATGACTGGCTTTCGGAATCAGTTTTTCAAAACCCATACAGGCAATATGTACATCGGCTGCATGCGTACCCATATCGGCATTGCCTTCATTGGTGCAGACCACCACTCCACCGGTCTCGGCTATAGCGAAGTTCACCCCGGTGATCGCTAACTGGGAGGCAATGAATTTTTCCCGCAGGTGCACCCGCGCTGCTCTGGTTAAATAGGTGGGATCGTTATTTCCCTTCTCGGTTTGCAGGTGTTCATGAAAGGTATCACTCACATCCTGTTTCTTCAAGTGGATAGCAGGTAATACAATATGACTGGGTGGCTCGTGCCGGAACTGCACAATGCGTTCCCCGAGATCCGTGTCCACAACTTCCACGCCCTGTTCTTCGAGATAATGATTGAGGTGACATTCCTCCGTGAGCATACTCTTGCTCTTGACAATCCGGGTAATGCCCTTGCTTTTTATAATGTCATGAATGATCCGGTTATGTTCTGTGGCATCAGCGGCCCAATGGACCTTCACCCCATTGTCCAATGCATTTTTTTCAAACTCTTCCAGGTAGCGGTCCATATTGGAGAGCGTATGATTCTTGATCTGGGAAGCCCATTCACGCAACTGCTCCCATTCGGGTATTCCATGCGCGGCCTTATCCCTTTTCTGGCGCACAAACCACAGGGTTTCATCGTGCCAGTTGGTGCGGGCATCATCCCTGATAAACTCCTCAGCTAATGTAGCGTGATCTTTCATCTCAGGCCTCCGTGTTTAAGATCTCTGCAATATGGATGGTTTTGATCTTGCTGCCCTGGCGTTTTAAAATACCTTCGAGGTGCATGAGACAGCTCACGTCCACCCCGGTAATATATTCCACCTCATTGGCTTCATGTTGTTTGATCCGGTCCTTCCCCATTTTCACACTTACGGCTTCTTCGAATACGGAGAACGTACCGCCAAAACCACAACACTCATCATTGCGCACCGGCTTCAGCAATTGAATGCCTTTTACTTTACTGAGTAATTGTTCCGGTTTTGAAAAGGCAGGTAATACTCTTTCCGTCATCGAAGAAAGTCCGAGTCCGCGCTGACCATGGCAGCTGTTATGCAATCCTACTTTATGCGGGAACACGGCATTAGGCACTTCTTTCTTCAACACATCCGTGATGAACTCGGTCAGTTCATAAATATGTTTGCGGATATGAATGGTCTCCTCAGGGTGCTGATCATCTTTCAGGTGTTCCTTGATATGCAATACACAACTACCGGAAGGTCCCACGATATAATCGTAGCCGGTAAAATTGCGGACAAAGTTTTTATCACAGTCCTTCGATGCAGCGGCAAAACCGCTGTTGGCCATGGGCTGTCCGCAACAGGTCTGGTTGAGGGGGAAATCCACTTCACAACCGAGTTTGGTCAGGAGTTCCAGCGTGGCTTGTCCGACCTGCGGGTAAAACTGGTCAATATAACAAGGTATAAAGAGTGCGACTTTCATGTTGTTCGGTTCATTGTCCATACTTTCTCAGCTGTACGAGGCTGGAAGGAAGGGGCTGTTTGTTCCAAAGCGAATGGATCGCCATGGCGGCACCCAGCGAGCTGGCCTGGGCCACCGTGGCCGCATATACTTCCTTATCCGGGAAGGCGGCTGATAAGAGCTGCATATAAATGGGGTTCTTGCTGAAACCGCCATCTACAAATATTTTTTGTACCGCTGTATCCTTCATCACCAGCCAGCTGCTCTGCACCTGCAATGCCATCAGATCGGCAATGAGCAGGTGATACGCTTCTTCATAACTGGCAAAATCAGCGAGATCACGATCTGCAAAAACGGATTCAGCGGGCAGGTATCCCTCCAGATCATTTTTCAACCCGTCGAAATCCGGAAGGTATTTTTTCAACAACAAAGGATCCGCATGAATGGTTTTATAGTAATCGGCTTCTTGCTGATAATGCGCTGACAGCCGTTTTACCTGTTGTTCATGCTCATTCCCCGCAAATAAACGGGAGGCTTTCACCGGCTTTCCTTTATAAGACAGATAACAAAGGCAATCACTCTTAAGTTCATCCAACGTGAGCGGATGGGGATTAAAAGGATTGAGGGTGATACACCAGGTGCCGGTAGATAAGAGCACAAAGGGCTCAGTAAAACTGGCCAGGTAGGGAATCAGGGCAGCGGAACTGTCATGCAGTCCCGTACCTACGGGGACACCTTCTTTCGTATAACCGGCCAGTGCTGTACACGCCGTTATGGCAGGGAATTTTTCCCCTATATTTTCTTCGGTTACCCAGTGGTGATAGTGCTGTTGCGTAAAATCCCAGAGATTGGTATGACAACCAATGCTGGTAATATCGGTATGCAAGGCACCGGTCAGTACATAACTGAGGTACTGGGGAAGGTGAAGGGCGGCTATTATATTTTCAAAAACATCCGGTCGCTCTTCTTTCAGCCGGTAGACCTGCATGCCGGAGTTGAGACTACCTAAAACCGGCGAAGCCGTCTGACTGGCTACAATATCTTCTCCGCCATATTTTGTATAAAACTTTTCAAGCAATGGTTTCGGGTAAGGCTTGAGATAATTATACAAGGGCAACATCACACGTCCATCAGCACCTATATAAACAAAACTGGCTCCGTAACCGGAGAAGTTAATACCCTTTACTTCGAATTGTTCACTGCTGAGCAGACGACTATAGGTATCGCGGATCCAGGACGTGAGTGCCTGCACATCATCACAGGGAAACCCGTCCTCGTCGGTGATCTCGTCCATCGGGCGGCTGTCTTCCTGTATAAGTTCATACTGTTCATTGAACAGCAGCAGCTTCTTATTGGTCTTGCCCACATCGAAGATGGCTATAACCGGAATTTTGTTCATCAGAGTCCTGTTGCGATCGTATTCGTACCTCTTTCATTAGTCAGTGCTTCCCTGATCTTCTCTTCACGGAAGAATTGCAGGGGATTCAATGCCGCTCCATTGCGGAGCCGGGCTTCGGCCACCAGTGCCCGTACATCGGTATGGAAGGTTTGCTTGAGTAACTCCTGTGCGGCCACCACGTCATTACTGTCCTGCGCCGCATTAAGTGCCTTACGATCCACCAGCAACGCATGCGCATAGGCCATCATAATAGCTTCTACCGACTGTAACAGATCTTCTAAGGGATCTTTTACATTGTGCGAAGCATCGATCATCCAGCCCAGGTCTTTCGCATGATCCATTCCATTGGCATCCATGCCTTCGACGAGTTCATTGAAAATGAGGAAGAGCTGGTAAGGTTTGATACTACCCACGGTCAGGTCATCATCCCCATATTTACTGTCATTGAAATGGAAACCGGCGAGCTTGCCTTCCATTAACAACAAGGCCACGATCTGCTCAATATTTGCATTGGGCAAATGGTGACCAAGATCCACCAGTGTTTTTGCTTTAGGGCCGAGTTTATTGGTGTAGAGCAGTGACTGTCCCCAGTCACCTACGGTCATGGAATAGAAATTGGGTTCAAAGGCTTTGTACTCCACAAACATTTTCCAGTCGGCGGGTAAGGCGGCATATATTTCTTCAAGACTTTCCAATGTATTTTGAAAAGCCTTTCTGAAATTCAATTGTCCGGGGAAAGTACTTCCATCGGCCAGCCATACGGTGAGTGATTCGGAGCCAAGTTCCACTCCATGTTTGATCACTTCAATATTGTGATCGATGGCTTGTTTGCGGGTGGCTTTATTTACATTTTGTAAGGAACCGAATTTGTAGGTGTGTGCCTGACCGGGCTGATCCTGGAAAGTGTTGGAATTCACCGCATCGAATTTCAGGTTCAGATCAGCAGCCAGCTTACGGATGGCCGCATAATCTTTGGGAATATCCCAGGGGATGTGCAGGGAGATAGCGCCACTGGATTGATTGAGTGCATGGAGCAATCCCACATCCTCTAGTTTTTGCTCGAGACTGCCGGGTTCACCGGGACCGGGGAAACGGCCGAAGCGGGTACCGCCGGTACCGAGTGCCCAGGAAGGAATGGCTACCTGGAAAGCGGCCAGTTTGGCAATGATGCCATCGAGGTTACCCAGTTCGGATTGTAAAAAGGAAAAACGGGAGGCATGCTTCGCCAGGCCGCGTTCGTTGTGCTGTTCGATTTTCTTACGGTCAATTCTCATAATTACACCTTAAATCTGTTTTAAAAATAACCCTCTGCCCTGCGGGTAAACCGGCCGGTAGCAGAGGGTGAAATAAAATCTGGATGATCAGCGATAGAAGCCCATGGCCACACCGCCGTCCACGTTCAATGCATTCCCGGTTGATTTGCTCAGCAGTCCGCCTACAAAGGCAAAACAGGCATTGGCAATATCTTCCGGTAAAATTATCTCATTCAGTAATGTGCGCTTCGCATAATATGCAGGGAGCTCTTCTACAGTGATACCATAGGCTTTAGCCCTTCCTTCAGCCCAGCCTCCGGCCCAGATATTGGAGTCGGAGATCACGGCATCGGGATTCACGGTATTCACCCTGATCTTATCGGCACCGAGTTCAGCGGCCATCAAACGCGTCAGGTGCGCCTGCGCGGCTTTGGCACTGCCATAACCGGGGTTATTCGGTCCGGCTACCACGGCATTCTTGGAAACGATATTCACGATATCACCACCAAAGCCTTGTTTACGCATTACTTCGATTCCTTTCTGAGAAACCAGGAACTGACCTTTCACCAGGATATCATACAAGCGGTCCCATTCTTCGATACTGTGATCGGCGATGGATTTGGAAATACTGATCCCGGCATTATTGACGATGATATCCACGCCTCCAAAGGCAAGGGTAGTGTCATCGATGGCCGCGGCAATACTGTCGGCATCGGTTACATTCAGCAATGTACTGCTGATCGCGTCTTTACCATATTGCTTCACCATTTCCTCTTTCGCGGCAGAAAGACGTTCGGCATTGATATCATTGATCACTACACAAGCGCCTTCATCCGCGAATTTCTTCGCAATGGCTTTACCAATTCCACCAGCACTACCGGTAACAAGTGCTACGCGACCGCTCAGTGGTTTGGGTTTAGGCATCCGCTGCAGTTTGGCTTCTTCGAGCAGCCAGTATTCAATATTAAAAGCTTCCTGGCGGGGCAGTGAAGTATATTCAGAAACGGCTTCCGCACCACGCATCACATTGATGGCATTGATATAAAACTCCGCTGCTACGCGGGCCGTTTGTTTGTCTTTAGAAAAAGTGAACATCCCCACACCCGGGAAGAGAATCACCACGGGATTGGCATCCCGTACGGCCGGACTGTTCGCATGCTTGCAGGTTTCATAATAGTCCGTATACATTTTCCGGTAGGCTTCAAACTGGGGAGCCAGTTTTTCTTTTACCGCTTTTACATCAGACAGATCCGCTTCTGTGCCGAGATCCAGTACCAGCGGGGATATCTTGGTCCGCAGGAAGTGGTCGGGACAACTGGTGCCCAAGGGTGCCAGGCGATCGAGGTCATTGGAGTTGATTAATTGCAATACGCGTTCATCATCGGTGAAATGACCGAGCATTTTTACGTTGGAGGAACAAAATCCACGAAGGACCGGGGCCAGTTGTGCGGCTTTCATGCGCCGCTGATCAGCAGGCAGTGACTCCCTTTTAGCACCACCGAAAACGGGACTTTTCTTCCCATAATTTTCTTCGAGGTACTGGGCGCAACGCTCAATTACTTCAAGGGTATTAATATAACTTTCATAAGCGGTATCACCCCAGGTGAATAAACCATGTGAGCCGAGCATGATGCCGCGGATACCCGGATTCTCATCCAGGCATTGTTTCAATTTCAGACCAAGGTCGAAACCGGGACGCTGCCATTCCACCCAACCAATGGTACCGTTGAATAACTCTTGCGTGATCTTCTTACCATCTTTAGCAGCGGCGATTGCGATCGCTGCATCGGGGTGCAGGTGGTCAATATGTTTGAACGGAAGGAATCCGTGTAAAGGTGTGTCAATGGACGGGGCTTTGGAAGCCAGGTCGTAGATACAATGGTTAAAGAGTTCTACCATTTCATCTTCGAACTCAAGGCCGCGGTATACATTGGTCAGGCTGCGCAGTCGTTCCACATACAGGGCGGCCAGTCCGTTTCTTTTCATAGAGCCGAGGTCGCCCCCGCTGCCCTTGATCCACATGATTTCGGTTTCTTCTCCAGTGAGTGGATCTTTAGCCATCGCTTTACAGGAAGTGTTTCCGCCCCCGTAATTGGTTAAACGCAGATCGGCTCCGAGCAGGTTGGAACGGTAAACCAATAAGGCTACTTCATCACCGGCCATGGCAGCTGCTTTGGCATCGTCCCACAAATAACTTACATGCTTAAAGTTTGCTGTTACTACTGACATATGTAATTTCTTTTTCGTTTTTCGATTTTTCATGCAGGCTGTTGCCTCGTCCCACCAGTAATACGGAGAGAATGATGGTGGCGATACCCACTGCAATGACTGTTTTAGTTTGTTTGCTGACTCCCTTCCATTCTTTCAGCACCAGTCCCCACATATTGGCTACTAATATAATAAAAGCCATGTGCAGGATCCATGAGCTGGGTCCGTTGCCAAGTTTACTTTCGCCCATTCCATAGAAGAAGAACTGGAGGAACCAGGCCGTACCCGCGATGGCGGAGAACAGGTAGTTTTTTGTCAGCGGGGTCTTTTTATTGGTATAATCACCGAAGGACTTGTTCCGGGCATTCAGCACCATACACCAGATAAAGTTGGTGGTGAGTCCGCCCCAGAGCAGGACCACATAGATTACATTATTGCGGTAAAGGAATTCGCCTTCACCGGGGTTAGCCGCTTTCCATGCATCATTCGCAACGGTGGCGAGTGATTGTCCGGCTTCGAGACCGAAATTGAAACAGGCACTGAGTACGCCGGATACGATAGAAACAAACATCCCGAGCGCGAATTTGTATTCGGTTTTCACTTCCGTACCATGCGGATCAACCGGGGCCGCGCAAAGTTGTTTTTCCTTCATCATCCCGGCTTTACCGGATATAACGATGCCCACCACACAGAGCAGCAGACCAGCCATAATGGTAAGGCCCCATTGGGATCCGACCATTTCACTGAAAGTATCTTTACCTGCGGTAGGCACAAAGTCATAATAGATAGCGGGAATCAGGGCCCCGAAAACCATACAGAGTCCGAGGATAATGCTGCTTCCCAGGGAGACCCCGAGATAACGGACACCCAGACCATAAGTCAGTCCGCCAATACCCCAGAGCACGCCGAAAAGATAGGTATAACCCAGGGTGGAACCGGCGGCGCCGCTGATCATTTCGGTAAATCCAGGAATCGTGAGCCAGGCAGCAATGGGAGGAACAATCAACCAGGAAAACAAGCCACCGACAATCCAGTAACTCTCCCAGCTCCAGCCTTTTACCTTTTTATAAGGGATGTAAAAACTACCCGAGGCAAAACCGCCCAAAAAGTGAAAGATAACACCTAAAATAACATTCATAAAGGGGAATTCAAGTTGGAAGCAATCAGTTTTATGCAGGGTAAAACTAAGAAAACCATTTCCACTCCCGTCATGTGCCGTCATGCCTGTATTTTGCCCCCCGGCACTTAAAAAAAGCCCAAATCAGGAAATAATCTATACTTTTAAAACCTGCGATTGTTTACAGTAGCCGGTATGGATGCCAGCCACCGGAAACTCCTAAAAAGGAACGGGTTATGAAAAAGAACGTATTATTTGATTACATACATATCGACTACTTATCGGCCACTCCAAAATACATGCAGCTGGCCAATTCCGTCATTAAGGCCATCAGTGAGGAAAAGATCCAAAAGGACGACCTCCTGCCCTCCATCAATGAGCTGAGCTTTGAGTTTGAGATCTCCCGGGATACGGTGGAAAAGGGTTATAAATACCTCAAGCAGATCGGGGTGTTGGGCTCCGTACCCGGCAAGGGCTATTTTGTGAAGTCCACGGATGTGGAACAGCCCCTCCGGATCTTCCTGTTGTTTAACAAACTGGGGGCCCATAAAAAAATTGTTTACGATTCTTTTGTAAAAGCCCTCGGGGATATGGCCCTGATCGATTTCTATATTTACAATAACGACTTCTCGCTTTTCAAAAAACTGATCCAGAATCATAAAAAGGAATACACGCACTACGTGATCATACCTCATTTCCTGGAAGGAGGTGAAGGCGCGTATGATATCATCAACCAGCTGCCCTCCGAACAGTTGCTGATCATGGATAAGCAGATTCCCGGAATTAAAGGGAACTATGCCGCGGTCTATGAAAATTTTGAAAAAGACATTTATGATGCCCTGGAGGAATTAAAAGAGCCGCTGAGTAAATACCATACACTCAAGATCATTTTCCCGGATGGTACTTATCACCCCGAAGAGATCCTGAAAGGCTTTACGAAGTTCTGCCGGCAATACGCCTTTAACTACCGGGTGGTACATGATATTTCCAAGGAACCGATTAAAGAAGGGGAAGTCTTTATCAACCTGATGGAAGAGGATCTTGTGACCCTTATTGAAAAAATCCTGGTCACCAAAATGAAAGTAGGCAAACACGTAGGGGTGATTTCCTATAATGAAACCCCGCTGAAGAAGATCATCCTGAACGGAATCACCACGATCTCCACAGACTTTGAATTTATGGGAAAGAAAGCCGCTGAACTGATCCTGAACGGATCCACCGAACATGTGGAAATTCCGTTTTATGTAACCAACCGTGCTTCGCTCTGATCAGCGCAGGTACTGACTGATACCAGCCGGATTTTGCTTCCGCAACTGATCAATCACAAATGCGGCATTGATCAATGCGCCTTCCTTATTGGTATGCGTATTATCGGAAGGGAAATAAAGGCCCTTTATTTTATCCTGACCCAGTTTATCATATTCAGCCGCCACCAATTCATTCAGGTCAATAAAGTAAGCCCCTTCTTCTTCCGCTACCTGCCTGGCCCAGCCAGCCCAGGAATCCCCGGAACGCTGCACTTTTCCTTCCTTCCAGCTATTGCGGGGTACCAACGAACAGATGATCGGCGTGGCCCCTTTTGATTTGGTGTCTTTTACAAATTTGCGCATATACCAGCCGTAGGTATTGACGGTTTCCTGCATCTTCCGGATAGGATTATAAATAACGGTGTCTTTATCACTGATGCCACGGAGTACGCCTCTTGCACGGGCGGTATCATCAAGCGGACTGGCATCATTATGACCAAACTGCATGATGACATAGTCTCCTTTCTTCAGGGTCTTCATGATTTTATCCCAGCGGCCTTCTGTTTGAAACGTACGGCTGCTGCGTCCACCCATGGCATGGTTCTGCACCTGCAGCCGGTTGGTATCGACCTGTTCAGCAATAAAACTGCCCCATCCCCATAAGCTGCCTTTACCCGTTCCATCTCCATTACGCACGGTACTATCCCCGATAATATAAAAAACAGGTTTCTCCTGCTGTTTCCATATAAATGAAGAGAGCAATATGACCAGGGAAGAAATCAATAAACGGAGGGGGAGCTTGCTTTTCATATCAGTTATTTTTCAGGTATTGATTTAAGGTCAGTGTTTTTAACAGGCGTATGCCATCAACAACGGAAGCGGCATTCACCCGGGCGCCTGCCTCATTGGTATGCGTATGATCGCCGGGAAAAAATGACTTTACCTGTTCCGGTCCCATCGCATCGTATTTATCAGCGGTAATACTATTCAGGTTTATGAAAAAAACGCCTTCTTCTTTGGCGATCTCTTCGGCCCATTTGCCAAAATCCTTATCGGCTCTTTTCACTTTGCCTTCTACAAACTGGTTGCGGGGGATCATGGAACAGATCACGGGAATGCCGCCTTTTGCTTTTGCTTCGCGGACAAATTTGCGGAGATACCAGCCATAACTGTGCACCACTTCCGTAAGTGTATCTCCCCAGTTGAGGGACACGCTGTCATTTCCGGTACCTCTGAGCACTCCGCGATAGCCGCCCCTTGATGTATCTGGTTTGCTCCCCTCGTTATGCCCAAACTGCATGATCAGGTAATCACCAGGCTGTATGGCATTGATCACTTTCTCCCATCTTTTCTCTTTGATAAATGTACGGGTACTGCGACCGGCCATGGCCTGGTTGCTTACCTTGATTTTTGCCGTATCCAGCATTTCGCCGATCATTTCTCCCCAGCCGCATTGCGGACGGTTGGTATTGCGTACAGTGGAATCGCCGATGATATAGACCACCGGTTTCCGCTGCGGCAGGAGCAGAAAGGAACTGGCCGCTACAAACAATACAGCTAAGAAAAACAGTTGCCGCTTCATTCTTTATTTTTTATTACCGTGATCAATGGTTGTTCAGGTAGTTTCATTCCCTGTCCCAGGAAATAACTCACATGCGGCGGCTGGTTATACGCCACATTCTGCCAGGCAATACTCAGGCGGTACTGGGGATTATGCATCAGGGTATACAGTTTTAATGTAGTAGGGATAACTGTACTGTATATCCGCAGTTCTTTACTATCGGTACTGCGGCAGATCAGTTCCTCGCGCCAGTCGCCAAGCAGGTCGGCACTGAGACAGGGGTTTGATTTAGACCCGTTATTACTGGCACAGCCTTCATTACGGGCATCGAAAATGGTTACCGCCCGTGAACTGTCATAGTCCCATTTGCTGATATTGACGCCATTTAATATTTCACTTAACGGATCGCCATCCCAATAAATGCCCATATTACAGGCTGGTGTTCGCTCTGCAATCATATTTCCTTTTGCATCAAAAAGTCCGCGGATACCGGCTCCGGCCACCCAGGATTCAAATCCTTCATAGCGGGGATCAATATCGAGTGACAGTCCGCGGCCCGGGCCTTCCCCATCATCACCCGCTTTCACGGATGGTTTTTTCCAGATCACTTCACCGGTGCGTGCATCCCGAAAATTGGCGCCTGCATCCCCGAATTTTTCCTGGATGCTGAATACCTCCAGTCCGGGACGGGATGGATCCAGGTCACTCACATGCAGGGCATCGGCATGACCAATACCTGTGGTATAAAGTCCCGTGCCATTATCGTCAATGGTCATCTGTCCATATACAATTTCATCCTTGCCATCACCGTCAACATCGGTTACGGTGAGGTTATGATTGCCCTGTCCGGCATATTTACCATTGCCTTTATCGTTACTGTCAAAGGTCCAGCGCTTCACCAGCTTTTTATCTTTAAAATCCCAGGCAGCAAGAACAGTACGGGTATAATAACCCCGGCACATCACTAAGGAAGGATGTACACCATCGAGATAAGCCACACAGGCCAGGAAACGATCCATGCGGTTGCCATATCCATCGCCCCAGAGGGATTTTAACTCATCGGTCGTGGGAAAAAGGTTATTGGGATAACGGGGAGGATCATACAAGACGGTGGATTTCGCTGCACCCGTTAGTCCATCGAATACAGTCAGGTATTCCGGGCCGGATAATATATAGCCGCCTTCGTTCCTGAAATCCTTCGTGCTGTCCCCGATCACGGTGCCTTGTCCATCGATTGAACCATCGGCAGTCTTCATCGCAATCTCGGCCTTGCCATCACTGTCAAGGTCAAAGACCATAAACTGGGTATAGTGGGCCCCTTCACGTATATTTTTCCCGAGATTGATTTCCCATAAAAAAGTGCCATCGAGTTTATAACATTGAAAAACGGGCGGATCCGTGAAGCCCCGTTGAGAGTTGTCTCTGGCTTTACCCGTCATGTGTATGACGATCTCATAAACCCCGTCCCCATCCATATCACCGGCACTGGCGTCATTGGCAGAATAACCGGCAGGGGTTCTTAAGGGAATGGATAAATAAGGTTTGGCATTGCCGGGTACGGTATAAACAGCTCCGTTCTTTTCTTCCTTTTTCTTCACGACGGCTTTCACGGTGTATTGATGTTCCAGGCTAAGATCAGCGGTACTGTCCATAAAGGAGGTACTGGCTTCAACCGGTTGCTTATTCAGTTTAACGGACTTGCCTCCTGTATTACGATAAATATTAAAGGTCGTGGCCGGATCTTCGGTGCCAAGTAACCGCCAGCTGACGAATAAATGTCCTTTCCGGTCGGGCATGGCAATCAGGCCACGGTCAAGGTATTCCATTTTCCGTTGGGCGAATACCATACTGCCACTCAGCAGCAGGGCCAGTAAACACAGCTTATATTTATACATACAGGTGGTGATTATCCTTTAAGACGTTCCTCAACTTCAATACCTCCGGCCGGTTTCTTCTTTTCTTCTTCTTTCTTTTCAATGACGAGACGGAATTGCTTAAAGTTCCAGTCTTCGGCAAAAATCATATCCCCCAATGTGGCGGCCTGTACAAAGGAATTGCTAAAGTTGAAATTCCGGATCCTTGAATTCGTCAGGCCGTTTACTTCGAAGGCTTTCTGGGCATGGGTGATCTTCACATTATTGATATAAAAATTACGGGTCTGGGGAATTCCTTTTTCCGCAGGCACTACTTTTTGCAGCATGGCTTTCCAATGTTGCGGGACTGAATCTATATGATAACCTGCAGGCAGTTCCGAGTAACTGTAAGCGGGGTACCAGTTGAGGTTGAACTGGTAGGCTACGCGAACGGAATCCAGTACCGAGTTCACGAAGTATACATCTTCCACCATACCGCCCCGGGTGGTGGCTGATTTGATACGCAATCCGTTGTCGGTATGTTTGGCGGTTAAGTCGGTGCAGTAAATATGACGGATACTGCCAGAGGTCTCACTGCCGAGGGTAACCAGTCCGGCACCACGGCGGGCAATGCATTTACGGATCACGACATACTCAGTCGGTTTATTCACCCGGAGACCGTCCCAGTCACGACCGGCTTTCAGACAAAAATTATCATCATTGCAATCAATATCACAGTTCTGGATCAGGGTCCAGGTGCTGGAGTCCACATCAATCCCATCTGTACTGGGACCGCTGCCATCTTCATTGTTGCGGATCACCACGCCATCTACGGTGAGATAAGATGAGTAGAGTAACTGGATGGTCCAGAAACCAGCGTTCTTAAACGTAAGCTGACGGATACTGATATTGGCAGAAGATTGTACTAATACAGTACGGACTCTTTTGGCATCATAGTCCACTATCCAGCGCAGTCCTTTCTTATCATACTCCTTGCGCATAGCCCAGTATTTATCCCAGCAGAATTTGCCGCGGGCATTCACCACGCCATCACCTGTGAGGGCGGCATTTTTTACGTCCAGGAAATTCAGCAGGGCAGCGGGCCAGGTGGTTTCGATACCGGCGATGCGGGAATACATATCCGGATAGTCTGCAAAATTCACAGATCCCAGCAGGGTTACTCCTTTATCAATTTTCAGATTGACATTGCTTTTGATAAACAAACTACCGCTCACATAAGTGCCGGGTAAAAATTTCACAATACCGCCGCCGGCCGCTGCACATTTATCAATGGCGGCCTGGATGGCGTTGGTACTTACAACGGCCGTATCACTTACGGCACCGAAATCATTTACAGTAAATATTTTTTTACCAGTGGGAAATGTTTTTGCGCCCACTTTGGTTGTCCAGGCCGGGGCCACTACCTGTGACATGGCTGTACCGGCGAGTAGCAAACAGGCAATCAGGGTGAACGAGATGCGCTTCTTCATATTTATTTATTATTTATCAGTCCGGAAAGGGATCGCCGGCAATCCGGCCGCGTTGACCAGGTTGGGCATAGCGGTTTCATGCCAGGCAAAACGGATATATTTTGGCTTTTTGAGTTTTTCAGCAGTGATGATCAGTGCATCACCGGAGATCTTTACGTTTGCGGGAACAAATTTTTTATCCTTTCCGGCGATCATAAACCAGGTAGCCGGTTTTGCATCCGCAGTACGCAATACGCCACCGGTATTGGAGAAATTAACGAACATCTTGCGCCCCTTTCTTTTCGCGTTCATTAGAGCAGGATGAAAAGCTTCAAGTTCCTTTTTTCCATACTCCACTGCCAATGCCTGCGCTGCCATTCGTTGCCCGATGATCCATTTATAAGAAGGGTGAATGTCTTTGAGGTTATCTACGAGATCAGTGGTGACCACCATATAGGTACGATGCAGTCTGAGGCAACGGGTCTGTGCTTCCCAGAAAAGGGGCAGCAGTTCGGCCGAATGTACTTTGGGGTCTTTGCGGGCCGAATAGAGATAGGGAGCGATCTGTACGGTGTAAAAAGGCAGGTTATCATCTTTAAATACTTCCCGCCAGCTATCTTCAAATACCATCATCTTTTCTTTATAGGTATGCTGGTCCTCGATCATGCAATTGCTTTCCCCCTGGTACCACAAAACGCCTTTGATCGCAAGACCGGCAAAAGGCAAAATCATCCCTTTATACATCTGACCGGGTTTCATACCATCAATCCTGAAGGTATCCGATGTCATTTGTTTGCTCAGAAGAGAAGAGCGCTTATAAGCTTCAGGAGCGGTCCATTGTTCGATACGCGTACCTCCCCAGCTGGAGGAAATAATACCGATAGGTACACCTGTTTGCAGGAAAATTTCTTTGGCAAAAAAATAGCCGATCGCACTCACATAACGCAACATGGTATCGGACGCTGTGAACCAGCCTTTGGTGGGCAGGGCCGGGTATCTGTTCAATGTACGCTCCATGTAGATGTAGCGTACGGAGGAAAGTTTATCAGCAGCTTTTACTTCAGTAGCGGCTATATCGGGACCTTTGCCTGGTGGGGCATATCTTTTCAGTGAGCGGTCAAAAGTATATTCCATATTGCTTTGCCCGGTGCAGAGCCATACATCACCGACTAAAATATCACGGAGTGTAAGTGACTGATTCGCGGTGGACACGGTCAGTGTGGCTGGTGTGGAAGAGACGGTTAACGGAGACAGTTCAACCATCCATTTGCCATCATTGCCAGCCGTGCTGTTTTTTGATTGTCCCGCGAATTGAACCGTTACCATTAGTCCGGGACTCGCTTTCCCCCAAACAGGTACGGTCTTATTCCGTTGCAATACCATATGATCGGAGAAAATGTCCGCGATGGAAAGTTGTGAAATGCCCACGGAGGGTAACAGGAGTAAAAACAGGCATAAACGTAACATAGCAGCAAGCAATTAGAGCAGTAAAGTAGGCCAAGAACCGCTGGGATGCATCCTGTTGCGTCCTGCGTTATTCAGTTGATAAAAGTTTATCATATTCCGCCTTACTTACCCTGAAAATCGTCCCATGCCGCAAACCTGCTGGTATACTGATCTGGTCGGAGATATCGGTCCAGTTTATCAGGTCGGGGGAACTGACGGCCCCATATTTGTGATCGCGGTATTTATCGAAGTACACGATCCACTGGCCGTCTTTGTATAGGGCGGTTGGTCCTTCGGCCCAGTAGTTACCGGTGATAGGTGCAGAGGGGGTGGAAAAGCCTTTGGTGAGCTTCTTACTGAAGGCTACCCGGATATTCTTCTGTGGGGGAGTACGGGTTTCGTCTTTGAGGAACATCACGTATTTTTTCCCGACGGGCAGGATACTCGCATCAATCACATTGAAGCCCTTGTCGTAGAGCATTTTTGTTTTACTGAAGGTCTTGAAATCCTTCGTGGTCACATAATACATCCGGTGATTATAGCCGCTCTCCACCTTGGGATCTTCGGGGTACTTGCCCCGGATGGTGGTGGCCCAGTAAATCATGTATTGTTTTTTCTTCCGGTCCCAGGT